>JBKJJF010000188.1:0-7160 GCA_046598195.1 Rhizobacter sp.
GGCCGCCGGCTTCGCAGCGGGTGCGGTCTGGGCCAGGGCGGAGGCGCTGGCGAATGCAATGGCGACTGCGAAAACGGCGGTTCGAATCATGGAATCACTCCTGGGGGTTGAGGAAGCACGGATTGTGAAGGCCCGCTAACTTCGCCCCGAGGGGGCAGATTCCCTGATTGAAACAAATTGAAGCGCAGCTGTGTCCCGCATGAAACCTGGCTGCCGCGCCGGCTGCCGCGAGATGCCTGTGACGGGCGCAACGCGCCAGAGCGGCGTGTGCGCGAAATCACAAACATGCCGCTGGCCCCGACGCACCGAGCCGCCCTGGCCGTGCTAGCGCGTGCAGGCGCCGATCCATCGACGCTGAAACATTTGTTCGCCAACTCGAAACAGCGGGGTGTGGAACAGTTCACGCCCGCCCTCCTGCCGCTTCGGGGAAGAAGGTCTGGCGCACCTCGATCGGCAGGTCTTGGCCGGTGCGCAGGGCGCGCTCGAGCACATGCCAGAAGTAGCGGTAGCTGGCGCGGTCGTGCAGGGTCTCGCGGTGGCTGATGGGCGCCCAGTGGTTGGCCTGTGCGGCCAGCAAGATCTCGATGGCCTGGTCGGTCTCGGCCACGGTTGGCGCAAAGGCTTCGACGATGGGGCGGATCTGGTCCGGGTGAATGCTCCACATGCGCAGGTAGCCCAGCTGGCGTGACGCCTTCTGGGCGGCAGTGCGCAGCAGGTCAAGGCGTCTGAATTCGGTGACCACGCAGTGCGACGGCGTTTTCAGGTGGGCATGGCACGCCGCCGAAATTTCGAGCTTGGCGCGCAACACCAGCGGGTGCTCGAACTGGCCGGTGGCGCTCATGCCCGCCTGCGGGATGGCACCACGGTGCGCCGACACAAAGTCCATCAACCCAAACGACAGCGACTCAATGCGCGGGTGCGCCGCAATGCGCTCGGAATCGCGCAGCGCACCGTGGGTTTCGATCAGCACATGCACGGGCAGCGGGGGCTTGTGGCCGCGCATGTGGCCATGTTCCAGCAGCGCACGGTCGATGGTGGCGACGGCTTCTTGCGCCTGCGCAAAGCTTTGCACCTTGGGCACCATCAGGTAAGCCAGCTGAGCGCCAGCAATTTTGATGAGCGTGCTCACGTCAGCGTCGAACGACGGGTGGTCGAACGGGTGCACCCGGGCGCCCACACGCCCGTGTGCGTTGCGCGACGACATCACCAGCTCACCCACCAGGTGCGCGTGTTCGGCTTCACCACCAACTGGAGCGCCGTCTTCGCAGTCGAGCGTGACGTCAAACACCGGGCCCAGCTCGGCCTGCATCTGCAGGCTCTTGTGCATGCGCAGGGGCACGCCGGCGTAGTGGTCGCAGACCGGCAGGGCAGGCGCCACCTCGGTGGTATCAAACAACGCCTGTCGGGGGTGGACTTTGGTCGGGCTCATGCGGAGTGGGCTGTAGGGCGCAAAAAGAGAAGCGCGAAAAAAAGGCCAGCAGCGTCGCGTACCGGCCTTTTTTGCTTGCCTGCTGCGGGATCAGAGCAGGTGCTTGACGCCGTCTTGCTCGCCTTGCAGCTCGGCCAGGGTTTTGTTGATGCACTCTTGCGAGAAGGCGTCGATGGTCAGGCCTTCGACGATTTTGTATTCGCCATTGGCCGTGGTGACCGGGAAGCCGAACATCACGTCTTTCGGGATGCCGTATTCGCCATTCGACGGGATGCCCATGGTGACCCACTTGCCGTTGGTGCCCAGAGCCCAGTCGCGCATGTGGTCGATGGCGGCGTTGGCAGCCGATGCAGCCGACGACAGGCCACGCGCTTCAATGATGGCGGCGCCGCGCTTGCCCACGGTGGGCAAGAAGACGTCTTTGTTCCACACCTGATCGTTGATCAGGTCCTTGACCGATTGGCCGTCAATCGTGGCGAAGCGGTAGTCGGCATACATGGTGGGCGAGTGGTTGCCCCACACGGCCAGCTTCTCGATGCTCGACACCGGCTTGCCGGTCTTGGCGGCCAATTGGCTGGCGGCGCGGTTGTGATCCAGGCGCAGCATGGCGGTGAAATTTTTCGCCGGCAGGTCGGGCGCGCTCTTCATCGCGATGTAGGCGTTGGTGTTGGCCGGGTTGCCCACCACCAGCACCTTGACGTTGCGGCTGGCGACCTTGTTCAGTGCCTTGCCTTGCGCGGTGAAGATGGCGCCATTGATGGCCAACAGCTCGGCGCGCTCCATGCCCGGGCCACGGGGGCGCGAGCCCACCAGCAGCGCGTAGTCGGTGTCCTTGAACGCGGTTTCGGGCGAGCTGTGTGCTTCCATGCCGGCCAGCAGCGGGAAGGCGCAGTCGTCAATCTCCATCATCACGCCCTTGAGCGCCTTCTGGGCCTTCTCGTCGGGGATCTCCAGCAGTTGCAGGATGACCGGTTGATCCTTGCCCAGCATTTCGCCCGAGGCGATACGGAACAACAGGGCATAGCCGATCTGGCCAGCAGCGCCGGTGACGGCAACACGAACGGGTTTCTTGCTCATGGGGAGGCTCCGCAGGGGGGTCAGGGGGGTTCGAAAACAGGGCGCTGGGGAGCGCTTTCTGTGCCAGCCGGGAAGTGTAGGTGAGTCTAGGTGGGAACCCGTGGTGTGTCAATGCTCTTATGTCTTATATAAGACATCTTTCAGCGGTGTCGTGGACGCGGGGCAAGCGGTGTGCTGCAATCTCGCCATGGCCACGTCGACCCCCACCCCTGCTGCATCCCGCCCGGCGGAAGGGGGCAGTGATGGCCCGGCGTTCAGCCCCCTGTACCAGCAGATCAAGGTGCTGATCACCCGCAGCCTGCAAAGTGGCGAGTGGAAGCCGGGCGAAGCAATCCCGAGCGAAATCGAGCTGGCCGCGCGCTTCAAGGTGAGCCAGGGCACGGTGCGCAAGGCCATCGATGCGCTGGCCGACGAAAACCTGCTGGTGCGCCGCCAAGGCAAGGGCACTTTTGTTGCCACGCACGCCGAAGAAAAGATCCAGTACCGGTTTTTGCGCCTCACGCCCGACACCGGCGAGGCGGGTGGCATGGAGCGGCGCTTCATCGATTGCCGTCGCATGCGTGCGCCGGCCGACATCGCCCGTGCACTCGAACTCAAAGCCGGCGACACCGCCGTGCAGGTTCGGCGCCTGCTGCACTTCCTGGGGCGCCCAGTGGTGCTCGACGACATCTGGCTGCCCGGTCACCTGTTCAAAGGGCTGACGGCTGAGCGCCTGAGCGAATACCAGGGCCCGATGTACGGCCTGTTCGAGACCGAGTTTGGTGTTCGTATGATTCGCGCCGAAGAACAACTGCGCGCCGTGGCCGCTGATGCCGCTGCCGCTGAGTTGCTGCAGCTCGGCGTGGGTGCGCCCTTGTTGAGCGTGGAGCGCTTGTCGCGCACCTATGGCGACAAGCCCGTGGAGCTGCGCCGTGGCCTGTACAACACACAAGCGCATTACTACCGCAATGAGCTGAGTTAGTAGGAGAAGGGCGTTCTGCGGGAGTGGAAATCAAGCCGCATCCGGCGAAACCCTGCTGCATTGCAATAAACTCCAAAAGTTTCGTCTGGTTTCACAAGGTTGGGTATGGCAGTCACATCAAAACAAAGACCCGGTTCAAACATGAAGCTGATCGAGGCGACGCAGTACAGGCTGCCGCCTGCAGCGCTCGTGTCCATCCTCCACCGTGTGAGCGGCATCCTGATGTTCGTGCTGATGCCCTTCATCATCTGGATGTTTGACACCAGCCTCACCTCCGAAATCACCTATGGGCAGTTCACCAGCGTCTTCGTTGGTGGCTTCGGCTTTTTGCCGGCGTGGGCCATCAAGCTGGTGGTGCTGGGGCTGATCTGGGCCTACCTGCACCACTTCATTGCCGGCCTGCGCCACCTCTGGATGGACGCCACCCACGCGGTGTCCAAGGAATTTGGTCGCAGCTCTGCATTGGTGACGCTGAGCCTGAGCATCGTGCTCACGCTGGCGCTCGGCTTCAAGCTGTTCTTTTGAGTATTTGAGTTTCAGGCAAACAACATGACGACACCGAATTACGGCTCCAGGCGCGTGGTGGTCGGCGCGCACTACGGGCTGCGCGACTGGCTGGCACAGCGTGTGACCGCCGTGCTGATGGCACTTTTCACACTGGTCGTGATCGTGCAGGTTCTGCTGCCCGGCAAGATGGGCTACGACAAATGGGCCGGCATCTTCAACCCGCAATGGATGCGTGTGTTGACCTTCGTGACCATCGTGGCGCTGCTGTACCACGTGTGGGTTGGCATCCGTGACGTGCTGATGGACTACGTGAAGCCGGTTGCCGTCAAGCTGGTGCTCCAGGTGGGCACCATCGTCTGGCTGGTGGGCTGTGCGGGCTGGGCCATCCAAGTGCTGTGGAGAATGTGATCGTGACTGCAACCCTCTCAAAAAGAAAATTCGACGTCGTGATCGTCGGGGCCGGCGGCTCCGGCATGCGCGCCTCATTGCAGCTGGCACAAGCCGGCCTCAACGTGGCCGTGCTGTCCAAGGTGTTCCCGACCCGCTCGCACACCGTGGCGGCGCAAGGTGGCATTGGCGCCTCGCTCGGCAACATGAGCGAAGACAACTGGCACTACCACTTCTTCGACACGGTGAAGGGCTCCGACTGGCTGGGTGACCAAGACGCCATCGAGTTCATGTGCCGTGAAGCGCCCAAGGTCGTGTACGAGCTTGAGCACTTCGGCATGCCGTTCGACCGCAACCCCGACGGCACCATCTACCAGCGCCCCTTCGGCGGCCACACCGCCAACTACGGCGAAAAGCCTGTGCAACGCGCCTGCGCCGCAGCCGACCGCACGGGCCACGCGATGCTGCACACGCTGTACCAGCAGAACGTGAAGGCACGTACACAATTTTTCGTCGAGTGGATGGCGCAAGACCTGATCCGCAATGCCGACGGCGACGTGGTCGGTGTGACCGCGATGGAAATGGAAACTGGCGAGTTGCACATTTTTGAAGCCAAGACGGTGTTGCTGGCCACCGGCGGAGCAGGGCGCATCTTTGAAGCGTCCACCAACGCCTTCATCAACACCGGCGACGGCCTGGGCATGGCCGCACGCGCTGGCATTCCGCTCGAAGACATGGAGTTCTGGCAGTTCCACCCGACCGGCGTTGCCGGCGCGGGCGTGCTGCTGACCGAAGGCTGCCGCGGTGAAGGCGCGATCCTGCGCAACGGCGATGGCGAGCGATTCATGGAGCGTTATGCCCCCACCTTGAAAGACTTGGCGCCGCGAGATTTCATCTCGCGCTGCATGGACCAGGAGATCAAGGAAGGGCGCGGCTGTGGCCCCAACAAAGATTACATCGTGCTCGACATGACCCACCTGGGCGCCGAGACCATCATGAAGCGCCTGCCCAGCGTGTTCGAGATCGGCCACAACTTTGCCAATGTCGACATCACCAAGGAACCGATTCCCGTGGTGCCGACCATCCACTACCAGATGGGTGGTGTGCCGACCAACATCCACGGCCAGGTGGTGGCACCGAAAGACGGCAACCCGAATGCTGTGGTGAAGGGTTTGTACGCCGTGGGCGAATGCTCCTGCGTCAGCGTGCACGGTGCCAACCGCCTGGGCACCAACTCGCTGCTCGACCTGCTGGTGTTCGGCAAGGCCGCCGGCGACCACATCGTGGCAAGCGGTCTGAAGCAACAGGCCTACAAACCGCTGCCCGCCGATGCCGCTGACCTCACGCTGAAGCGTTTGGCTCGGCTCGACAACAGCACCGGCGGCGAATACGCACAAGACGTGGCCAACGATATCCGCAAGTCGATGCAGCAGCATGCCAGCGTGTTTCGCACCCAGGCCATGATGGACGCTGGCGTGTTGGAGATCAAGGCGCTGGCCGAGCGCGTGAAGGGCATCCACCTGGCTGACAAATCCAAGGTGTTCAACACTGCCCGCATTGAGGCGCTGGAAGTCGACAACCTGATCGAGGCGGCGATGGCCACCATGATTTCGGCTGCCGCTCGCCGCGAAAGCCGTGGCGCTCACTCGGTCGACGATTACGCCGACACGCCCGAGCACCCGAACGGCCGCAACGACGCCGCCTGGATGAAGCACACGCTCTGGTACAGCGAGGGCAACCGGCTCGACTACAAGCCGGTTAACCTGAAACCGCTGACCGTTGAGTCGATTCCGCCCAAAGTCCGCACGTTCTAAGGCAAAGAGAGCATTCCATGACAAAGCGCGTGTTCCAGATCTACCGCTACGACCCTGATACCGACGCCAAGCCGCGCATGCAGACCATCGAAGTTGAGCTCGACGGCAGCGAGCGCATGTTGCTCGATGTGCTGATGAAGCTGAAGGCGGTTGACCCCACCCTGAGCTTCCGTCGTTCGTGCCGTGAAGGCGTGTGCGGCTCCGACGCCATGAACATCAACGGCAAGAATGGTCTGGCCTGCCTGACCAACATGCGTGAGTTGCCCGAGAAGATCGTGCTGCGTCCGCTGCCGGGGCTGCCCGTGGTGCGCGACCTGATCGTTGACATGACGCACTTCTTCAACCAGTACCACTCGATCAAGCCGTACCTGATCAACGACGAGCCGCCGCCCGAGAAGGAGCGTCTGCAGTCGCCGGAAGAGCGCGAAGAGCTTGACGGCCTGTACGAGTGCATTCTGTGCGCGAGCTGCTCGACGTCGTGCCCGTCGTTCTGGTGGAACCCGGACAAGTTCGTCGGCCCGGCCGGTCTGCTGCAGGCATATCGTTTCATCGCCGACAGCCGCGACCAGGCCACCAGCGAACGTCTGGACAATCTGGAAGATCCGTACCGCCTGTTCCGCTGCCACACGATCATGAACTGCGTCGACGTCTGCCCGAAGGGGCTGAACCCGACCAAGGCCATCGGCAAGATCAAGGAATTGATGGTGCGCCGCGCGGTGTAAGGCGCGAGTCAGGGCACTTTGGCATTGTGTGTCGCCGGAGCGGTTTCTCCGGCGACACATTTCTAGAAAGTATGGTTGCTGTGAACACTCCGACGTTCTCCCATCAGTCCGATCCGCACAAGCGTGCCCGTTTGCGCTGGCGTGCCCGACGCGGCCTGCTTGAGAACGACATCATCGTCGAGCGCTTTTTCAATCGCTACGAGACGGAACTGTCGGATGACGACGTTGCCGCACTCTCGCAGTTGTTCGAGCTACCCGACAAC
>JBKJJF010000169.1:0-5964 GCA_046598195.1 Rhizobacter sp.
GCTCAGGCGATGAACCGCTTTGACGCGCAAATGCTGGCGTACTGCCTGATGGGCAACCACTACCACTTTGTGCTGCACACGCGCCAGGCCAATTTGTCGCTGCTGATGCGGCACATCAATGGTGTGTACACGCAGAGCTTCAACCGTCGGCATGGCAAGGTGGGCCATTTGTTTCAGGGTCGCTTCAAGGCGATCCTGGTGGATCGAGATGCTTACCTGCTCCAGGTGTGCCGCTATGTGGAGCTGAACCCGGTGCGTGCGCAAATGGTGGCGGCGCCGGGCGAGTGGCCCTGGTCAAGCTACCTCGCTCATGTGGACGAGACGATGCCGCCGCCCTGGCTTGACACCGCCGGGTTGCACGGCTACCTGCTGGGCCGAGAAGCCAAGAGCGCAGCAGAGCGCCGACGCGCTGCGGCGCGTTACGCCAGCTTGGTGGCGGCCGGGCGCGACGAGGCCTTGTGGGATTCGGCGCTGCGCCAGCAAATCTTTTTGGGAGACGATGACTTTGTGGCGCGCATGCAGGCGCTGGCCGAGCCTTCGAGGGCGCAGGCGGTCGATGTGCCGCGCACGCAGCGCATGAAGCAGCGGCGCATCAAGCGCAGCCTGGATCAGTGGTTAAAAGAGTGCGCCACGCGCGAGCAAGCGCTGTGGAGCGCTTACACGCGCTCGGGCTTGCGCATGACGGAGATGGCGCGGTTGATGGGGTTGTCGGTGTCTCGTGTGAGCCGCTTGATTGGCGCGGAAGAAGCGCGCCAGCAGGGCGCTTTCAGCGCTCGGCACCCAGCTTTGTGATGAGCATTCACGCGCCAGGTTGACTGCGCCTTCCATAGGAACCACAATGGTTCCAATTTGGTTGGAGATTGCCATGCCGACGACCCTGACTCTGAAGAACATTCCTGACGCCGTGTATGACCGCCTGAAGCTCGCTGCGCAAGCGCACCGCCGCAGCATGAACAGCGAAGCCATCGTGTGCCTGGAGGCTGTGCTTCTGCCTGCAAAGGTTGCGCCGACCGAAAGATTGGCTCGTGCGCGGGAGTTGCGCGCCACTCTGACAAAGGGTTCGTTTCGGGCGCGCGACATTGATACCTTGAAGCGTGAGGGCCGACCATGATCGTGGTCGACTCGAATGTATTGGCCTATCTCTATCTGCCCGGCGACCGCACTGCAGGTGCCGAGAGCTTGCTTGCACAAGACCCAGACTGGGCGGCGCCTGTACTGTGGCGCAGCGAGTTCCGCAACATTCTTGCGGGCTACCTCAGGCGCAAAGCGCTCAGCTTTGAGCAGGCGTTCAGCCTGCAGGCCGAGGCTGAAAGCCTGCTGGCTGGATCAGAGTTTGAGGTGGACTCTCGGGTTGTTCTTGAACTGGTGCGCGACAGCGATTGCTCCGCTTACGACTGCGAGTTCATCGCGTTGGCCATGAAGCTCAATACCAAGCTCGTGACGGAGGACAAGAAGTTGCTGCGCGCGTTCCCCGCGCGCGCCGTGGCACTGACCGCGGCACAGACCCGCCCTTGACGGGCGCGGATCATTCTCCTTACGGGCGACAATTTGCCGATGCACCTTAACGAAGGCCAAACCCCAAGCGCGCAGTTGTCCAGTTTGCAGCTTCAATCTGTTTTGGTGGCACTGGCTGGCCTCGCGATCTGCGGCCCGGCCTGGCTGGCGAGCAATCTCCCTCCGTCCGCCACGTTTTTCAACCAGGTTGCCGCCCTGTTGGGCTGGGCGGCGTTACTGGCGCTCACGTCATGGGGCATGGTTTCTGTGCCCCAAAAGGCCTGGCGCCCACTCGCGCCGCTGAACCTCGTATTGGCGCTTCTGGCCGTTGCGACGATCGGGTCGTTTTTGTTCGAGCGCTTGCCCGCGAGCTTGGCGCTCTCGACACTGGCTTTGCTGGCGATGGCCGCGCTGGCCGTGGTTGTTGGTGCACTTTCGATCCGCGGTGGCTGGGGCCGAGCCGCCTTCCAGGCCGTTTGTGTGGCCACGGTGTTGGCGGGGGTCGTGAGTGTGGGCCTGGCGCTGGTGCAGGTGTTCCTGCCGGACTGGGCCGATGGCGACTGGATCGCGCGCTCCTCCACCCCCGGCCGTGCCGGTGGCAACCTGCGCCAGCCCAACCACCTGAGCAGCTTGTTGCTGTGGGCCATGGTCGCGCTGGTGTGGTTGCATGAAACCCTGGCCGAGCGCCAGGCCGTGCCGCAGCTGAAACAGGCACGCGTGATCACCGCGCTGCTGATGGCCTTGCTGCTCTTCGGTGACGTGCTCACCGTCTCGCGCACCGGCACCGTGTGTGTGGTGCTGCTGGCCCTGTGGGGCGTGGTCGACAAACGCCTGTCGCGCTTTTCGCGCGTGCTGCTTTGGCTGGCGCCCTTGTTCTACGCGCTGTGCTGGCTGGGCATGAACGAGTGGGCGCAGGCGGGTGCGCAGTCATCGTTTGCCGGCGGCGCACAGTTGCAAAAGTCTGACCTCTCCAGCTCACGTTTCGGCATCTGGGCCAACACGCTGGAGCTGATCAAGCAGAACCCCTGGTTCGGTGTCGGCTGGGGCGAGTTCAACTTTGCCTGGACGCTCACGCCCTTCCCGGGGCGGCCGGTGGCGTTCTTCGACCACACGCACAACCTGCCGCTGCAGCTGCTGGTCGAGATCGGCCTGCCGCTCGGCGCGCTGGTGCTGGCCTTGCTTTTGTGGGCGCTGTGGAAAGCCTTTGCGGCCTGCCTCAAGGCCTCACCGTCTGACAGCCTGACCGTGCGCACCGCCTTCATCATGGTGCTGATGATGGTGGTGCACAGCATGCTGGAGTACCCGCTGTGGTACGCCTACTTCTTGTTGCCGACGGCGTTTGTCTTGGGTGTGTGCCTCGGGCATGGCGAGCCGGAGGCGAACGAAACCGACGCCGAAGCTTCACCCTGGTTGCGCCGCTCCTTGATCGGTGTGTCGCTGGCGCTGATCGTGGGCACCGGCGCGTCGGTGTTCGACTACCTGCGTGTGTCGGCCATCTTTTCGTCGGACGACGACACGCCCTTGTCCTATCGCATTGCCCAGGGCCAGCGCAGCTGGTTTTTTGCCCACCATGCGGACTATGCGGCGGCCACCGTCGCCACCCACCCGTCTACGGCGATGAAGGCGTTTCGCCGCGCGCCGCACTACCTGCTCGACACCCGTTTGATGATGGCCTGGGCCAAGGCCTATGCGGAAAAGGGCGACGTGGAGCGGGCGCGCTACATCGCCGAGCGCTTGAGGGAGTTTCGTAACCCGGATTCGGCCGAATTTTTTGCCGAATGCGACAAACCCTTCGCGGTGGATGAGGTCAAGCCCTTCCAGTGCACGCCGTCGACGCGCAAGTTCACCTATCAAGACTTCAAGATGCGCTGAGAGGCCGAGAGGTTCTCGGTTTTTTGGCTCCGTTCGCCCTGAGCCTGTCGAAGGGTAAGCGCAGTGCACGGCGCACCCTTCGACAGGCTCAGGGCGAACGGGAATACAAGCTCAGCCCGATCGGAAGTACAAGCTCAGCCCGATCGGGAATACAAGCTCAGCCCAAACGACTGACAGGGGGTGCCACCCAGTCGCCCGACTTGCCGCCATGCTTTTCAAGCACGCGGATCTCACCCATCACCATGCCGCGGTCGGCCGCCTTGCACATGTCGTAGATGGTGAGCAGGCCCACTTGCACGGCGGTCAGCGCTTCCATCTCGACGCCGGTGCGGCCCAGTGTTTCGACCTGCGCAATGCAGCGCACCAAGCTCGCTGCGGCATCCACCTCAAACGACACCGCCACACGCGTGATGGGCAGCGGGTGGCACAGCGGGATCAGCTCGGCCGTGCGTTTGCTCGCCTGGATGGCGGCCACACGCGCAATGCCGATCACGTCGCCCTTCTTCGCGTTGCCTGACTGGATCAACGCCAAGGTGGCCGGCAGCATGCGGATCACGCCGCTGGCGCGCGCCACACGGTGGGTTTCGGCCTTGGCCGACACATCGACCATGTGCGCCTGCCCCTGCTCATCGAAGTGGGTGAGCGGCGATGAAGACGGTGAAGGCGCAGACGTTGACATGGTCGGGAAACATGCGGGCAATGTGTCGCTGGCATCATAGCGACGCATCGCGGGGCCGCGGGCTGAACCTTCTGGCTCCGTCTCGGCTCCAACGGGCTCGCTTCTCACCCCTTCCGTTTTGAACGACTCCAACCGATTGCCACTCCGCTTGCCATTCCGCTTGCCATCTGCGAAGCGCCTGCTCGCCGGCCTGTGTGCCCTGAGCCTGCTGCTGCCGGCCGCACCGCCCGTGGGGGCGCAAGACCGTTTGCCGGCCCTGGGCGAAGCGACCTCTGACGACCTGAGCGTGGGCAACGAGCGCCGCCTGGGCGAGCAGATCATGCGCGACATCCGCCGCGACCCTGACTACCTTGACGACCCGCTGCTGCTGGAGTACCTGCAAACACTCTGGCTGCCGCTGGTGGCGGCCGCCCGAGAGCGGGGCGACATTGCGTCCGACCTCGACCAGCAGTTCGCCTGGGAGGCCTTTCTCGTGCGCGACCGCAGCGTCAACGCGTTTGCACTGCCGGGCGGTTATGTGGGTGTGCACCTGGGCCTGATCGCGATGACGAACACACGCGACGAGTTGGCCTCGGTGCTCGCGCACGAGCTCACCCACGTCACGCAGCGCCACATTGCGCGGGGCATGGCCAACAGCGCACGGCAGTCGCTGATCGGCCTGGCCGGCATGATCCTCGGCATGATCGCCGCCAGCCGCAGCAACCGGGTTGACGGCGCCAACGCCATCATCTCGGGCAGCCAGGCGGCGGCCATCCAGGGCCAGCTCAACTTCTCGCGCGACGTGGAGCGCGAGGCCGACCGCATCGGCTTCGGCGTGCTCACCAAGGCCGGCTTCTCGCCCGGCGGCATGGCCGCCATGTTTGAAAAGCTCGACCAGTCTTCGCGCCTCAACGACAGTGGCGGCTTTCCCTACCTGCGCACCCACCCGCTCAACGCCGAGCGCATTGGCGAGGCCCGTTCGCGCATGGGCACCGCCACGCCGGCGCCGCCGGTCAGCGTGCTCGCCCACACTGCGGCGCAGGCGCGTGCCAAGGTGATAATGGACTCGCGTGTGGATGCCTTGCGCCGCTGGCAGGCGCTCGAAGCGCCGCCCACGGCCAGCGTGTCTGACAAATTGATGGCGGCTTATGCCAGCGCCTTGGCCTCCACCTTGTTGCGCGACTGGGCGCGGGCTGACACGGCCTTGCAGCTGGCGCTCGGCCTGGTGCGCGGCAGCCCGCGCAGCGACGCACAAGCACAGCGCGAGGTGGTGATGCTGCAGGTGCAATCGCTGCTGGCGCGCGGCGAGGCGGTGCGTGCGGCCGAGGTGCTTCAGCCCTATGCCCGCGGCAACGGTGCACCCGCCTCGCGTGCGGTGATGTTGTTGTCAGCCCAGGTAGCGATGGGGCTTGACACGCCGGCGTTGCAGCGCAGCGCCGAAGAGATGCAGACCTGGGCCACGCTGCACCCGCAAGACGCCACCGTGTGGGCGCAGCTCGGCCGCTCGTGGCAGCAGCTCGGCCAGGGTTTGCGTGCGTTGCGTGCCGAAGCCGAATCGCGCATCGCCGTGGGTGACCTCACCGGCGGAATCGACCGCCTGCGCGCCGGCCAGAAGCTCGCACGCAGCAACCCCAAGGCCGACTTCATCGAGGCTTCGGTGATCGACGCACGTTTGCGTGAAATCGAAACCCAGGCACGCCGCCGCGAGCTCGAAGAGAAACGACACGAGGGCTGAGTCGAGGTCGAAAAACTCCGTTCGGGCTGAGAGGTTGAGAGGTTGAGAGTTTTTTAACTTCCGTTCGGGCTGAGCCTGTCGAAGCCAGCGCCTTGCTGTGCGCACCCTTCGACAGGCTCAGGGCGAACGGAGCTTGGTCGAGTTCAACCCGAACGGGGAGTGCTGGTTCAACGGCTCCACAAAGCGCTGCCGTATCCTTGCCGCC
>JBKJJF010000254.1:0-4725 GCA_046598195.1 Rhizobacter sp.
AGATTTGCCTCACCTTTCACCGGAAGACGCTGGATCAAAAGTCCCGCAGCTACTTTCAAGTCGGCGGCAAGAATCAGTGTCGTATCCAGTTGCTCCGACTGAAGCATGTAGTGCTCCAGCACATCCGAGAGCTTGTCGAGTTTTTCATTCATGTCACCATGCAGCGGCACTACTCCCTGATACGGCTGCTGCCCAGGAAACCGGTCTTTGGGGTCGAGCGTGATCGCGCAGCGGCCCTGGCCGTGCACGTTGAGCAAGGTGTCGAGCTGCGCCCGCTCGGGCATCTCACCCACCACCTTGGCTGTGACGCGAAAGGCGAGGTCGGGTTGCACCTCAGCCACCGCGAGCTTGACCGGGCCATCGCCAAAGATCTGGATGATCAGCGAGCCGTTGAACTTGATGTTGGATTGCATCAGCACACCGGCTGCCGCCATCTCGCCCAGGAGCGCGCGCACTGGCGGGGGAAACGCGTCTTGCGCCGTGGCGCGGCGTTGCAAGACCTCGCGCCAATCGCCGGTCAGGCGAACCAGCAGGCCACGAACCGGCAGCCCCTCGAACAAAAACTTGTGCAGCTCACTCATCAATCGGCAATCTTCTTCAACCCCGCCTTGAAGCGGCGGGCATTCTGGACATAGTGCAAAGCGCTGAGCCTCACACCTTCTATCTGCTCCGGCGTCAGCATGCGCACCACCTTCGCGGGCGAGCCGAGGATCATCGAGCCATCAGGGAACTCTTTGCCCTCGGTGATCAGCGCGCGGGCCCCGACGAGGCAGTGTTTGCCGATCTTGGCGCCGTTCAACACCACCGAGCCAATGCCGATCAGAGAACCTTCACCCACGGTGCAGCCATGCAGCACCACCTGGTGGCCCACCGTCACGTTGTCGGCCAAGGTCACCGGGTAGCCGCGGTCGGCGTGGATCACCGCGCCGTCTTGCACGTTGGTGTTTTGGCCGATGCTGATGCGCTCGGTGTCGCCGCGCAGGATGGCGCCGAACCACACGCTGGCGTTGTCGGCGAGTGTCACCGCGCCCATCACCTGAGCGCTGTCGGCCACCCAGGCGGTGTCGGCGATGTCGGGCGTGTCGTCACCGAGTTGATAGAGGGCCATGGGCGCGTTCCTGAGGTCGAAGCCCATAATTCTAGGGATGAACCCGAGACAGCGCGCCCTGGAGGTCTTGTGCCTGAGCGACCCCACCGCCAAGGCCATCGAAACCCGAGCCTTGTTTGCGGGCCTCGACGCGAGCCTCATTGACCCCGCACTCGCCCTCGAAGCCCCCGCCGATCTGCCTGGCCGCCCGGGCCGCCCGGCTCTGTTGCCACCACGCCAGGTGCCTTCGCGCACCCCCTTCACCCCGCAAGGCCGGGCCGCGTTGATTCACGCCATCGCGCACATCGAGTTCAACGCCATCAACCTGGCGCTTGATGCTGCCTTCCGCTTTCCCCACATGCCCGTCGCCTTTTATATCGACTGGCTGCGTGTGGCGAGCGAAGAGGCCCTGCACTTCAGCCTGCTGCGCGAACACCTGCAAAGCCTCGGCCATGACTACGGCGACTTCGACGCCCACGACGGCCTGTGGTCGATGACCCAACGCACCGCCGACAACGTGGTGGCACGCATGGCCCTGGTGCCGCGCACGCTTGAAGCGCGCGGGCTCGATGCCACGCCACCCTTGCAGGCCAAGTTCGGCCGCGCGGGTGACCCGCGCATGGTCGAGATCCTCGGCGTGATCCTGCGTGACGAAGTGGGCCACGTCGCCATCGGCAACCACTGGTACCGCTGGCTGTGCGAGCGCGACGGGCTCGACCCGGTAACCCACTACGCCGAGCTGGCGCAGCGCTACGAAGCGCCCAAGCTGCGGCCGCCTTTCAACTGGCCAGCTCGCGAAGCAGCAGGTTTCACCGCCGACGAGATGGCGCGCCTGAACGCGGGCTGAGCGTTTTGAGAGCTCGCGCCAGTGGCTCGCATCTTGCTGCGAGCACGCTGTTGCCCCCATTACACTGAGGCCCCTTCGCGCGCCCGCCAAAAGCGGGCGCCTCCACGGCCCCCATTCGAGGATGTCCATGACCACCATTTCCACCCGACGTTTCCTGCAAACCAGCGCCTTGCTGATCACCGGTCTGCTCTTGTCCGCCTGCGGCAAAAAGACAGAAGCACCGTCAGCGTCCGCCGCCTCAGCGGCCGTGGCCTCCGCGCCCGCTCCGGCGCCTGCCAAGGTCTACGTGGTCGGCACCGATGCCGCTTACGCGCCCTTCGAATCACAAAACGAAAAGGGTGAGATCGTCGGCTTCGACATCGACGTGGTCACCGCCGTTGCCAAGAAGGCCGGCATTGAGGTCAAGTTCGTCAACACCCCGTGGGAAGGCATCTTCAAGACGCTGGACCAAGGCGACCGCGACTTCCTGGTGTCTGCCGTGACCATCACCGACGAGCGCCGGCAGTCGAATGATTTCAGCAACCCCTACTTCGACGCGCAGCAACTGATCGCGGTGAAGGCCACGTCCAAGATCGCGAAATTCGACGACATCAAGAAACTCAAGGTCGGCGTGCAAACCGGCACCACCGGCGATGAAGTGGTGAGCAAGCTGCAAGGCAAGAACAGCACCAACATCAAGCGCTTCGAGTCGACCCCGCTGGCGCTGAAAGAGCTGGAAGCCGGCGGCGTCGATGCCGTGGTGGCCGACAACGGCGTGATCATCAACTACGTGACCAACAACGCCGGCAGCAAGTTCAAGACCGTGGCCGACAAGGCCTTCGCACCCGAACAATACGGCCTGGTGGTCAAGAAGGGCAATGCCGACCTGCTGGGCAAGCTCAACAAGGGCATCGCCGACATCAAGGCCGATGGCACCTACGACCAGATCTACAGCAAGTACTTCGGCGCAGCACCTGCAGCCGCAGGCGCGCCCGCTTCCGCCGCCTCGAAGTAAGCGCGGCAAGAGGCGATGGATCTGCGCTGGGAAATCCTGGCCGGTTACGGGCCCTTGTTCGTAGCCGGTCTGCAGATGACCGTGGCGCTGACCGTCGTTTCCATCGGCGCTGGCCTGGTGCTGGGGGTGTTGCTGGGGCTCATCAGCAGCTCACGCGACGCGCCCCAACCACAATCACTTCCGCTGGCCTGGGGCTTGAAGGCGCTGCGCGTGGTCACGCTGGCGTATGTGACCTTCTTTCGCGGCACACCGCTCTTCGTGCAGATCTTGCTGGTGCACTTTGCGCTGATGCCGGCCTTGATCCACCCCGACAGCGGCCTGCTGCTGGCCGGCGAAGCAGCGCGCGAGTTCAGGCAATCGCATGGCGCATTCTTCTCGGGCGCCTTGGCGCTGAGCCTGAACGCCGGGGCCTACATCTCCGAGATCTTCAGGGCCGGCATCCAAAGCATCCACATCGGCCAGACCCAGGCCAGCTACAGCCTGGGCTTGACCCACCCGCAGGCGATGCGCTTCATCGTGTTGCCGCAGGCGTTTCGGCGCATGCTGCCGGCGCTCGTCAACGAAGGGGTCACGCTGATCAAAGACTCATCCCTGGTGTCGGCGATCGGCCTGGCCGAGTTGGCCCTGGCCGCCCGCACCGTGGCCGGTGCGTATTCGCGCTACTGGGAGCCCTACCTCGCCATCTCGGTGGTGTACCTGGCATTGACCTTGCTGCTGTCTTTGTTGGCAAAACGTCTGGAAAGCCCTGCGCATCAACGCGGCCGTTGAGCTTGTGTCAGCAACTTTGCTTCACAAAATTAGCTGTTGCACAAGCGCAACGAGACAGGGGTTTTCCATGAACGCCGCGCCTAAACTCGCGAGTCAGTTGTTCAGGCAGTACGCACACAACCCTTGTGACACCCCCGCGGTACTCACTCCGCACATCGTAAATAAGGAATGCTCATGAAGC
Source organism: Rhizobacter sp. (assembly GCA_046598195.1). Taxonomy (GTDB): domain Bacteria; phylum Pseudomonadota; class Gammaproteobacteria; order Burkholderiales; family Burkholderiaceae_C; genus Rhizobacter. The sequence goes on from JBKJJF010000254.1 coordinate 3,878, forward strand.
GCTCTATCCTCATCGCCGCTCTGTCCACCGTGGCCGCTGGCTCGGCTCTCGCCCAAAGCTCCGTGACCGTCTACGGTCGTTTGAACGAAACCGTCGAACGTCAAAAGGTCGGCGACACCTCCAACACCGTGCTGAACGACAACAACTCGCGTCTGGGTTTCAAGGGCACCGAAGATCTGGGCGGCGGTCTGAAGGCCAACTTCCTGATTGAACACCGTTTTGCTCCCGACACTGGCACCAGCGCAAGCAGCGCCTTCTGGTCCGGTGACAGCTGGGTTGGCCTGTCGAGCAACCTTGGTGACCTGCGCCTGGGTCGCATGTTCTATGGCTCCTACTTCGCCACCGCCGACTACGTCAGCTACCACAACCACGACACCGGCAACTCGGCTGACGCCCTGTACCTCTTGGGTTTCCAGAATTTCGTCACCAACAACAAGATCTCCTACACCACCCCGTCGCTGGGTGGCGCTACGGTTGAGCTGCAGTACTCGCTGCGTGAAAGCACCACCACGGGCAACAATTCCACCGACTTGGCCTTCAACTACGGCATTGGCAACCTCGCCCTCGGCGCTGGTTTCACCAAGCTGGGCGACAACAAGCAGTTTGCAGTGCGTGGTCAGTACGCCATCGGCGCTTTCACCATCGGTGGCTACGTCCAGCGCACCGCGTTCAAGGACACCTACGTGAACGGCGGCAAGGCCACCATCGTTCGCCTGTCGGGCATGTACGCGCTGGGTGCCTCGGAGTTCCACGCCAACGTGGGCCTGGCTGGCAAGATCGACGGCATGGCCGACACCGATGCCAAGCAGTTCACCCTCGGCTACAACTACAACCTGAGCAAGCGCACC
>JBKJJF010000279.1:0-15530 GCA_046598195.1 Rhizobacter sp.
TGAGTTCCTGACCATGGAGGGCGTCAGCCCCGAGGCCGTGTTCTTGCTCGGCAAGGACTTGAACTCTTTCCGCGAAATTGCCGATGGCCTGCTCAACGGCAACGCCGAGTTGCGCCTGCCGGGCACCAAGGACCCGCAGACCAAGGAGCGTCTGCAAGCCCTGCTCAAGCAGTACGAAGAAACACGCACCGAAGCCGGCTCCATTCTGGGCAACCTGCAAGGGCTGGTCTCGGCGCGTGAAGCGCAGGCTTCGATCATTGCCGACAGCGAGCCGCTGCGAAAAGGCCTCGAAACCGTGCAGGAACGCCTCGGTGCTGAAACCGGCTTCAGCCGCGTTGCCCTGGTGGTGTTGGTGCTGTTTGCCGCGCTGCTGGCCGCCGGTGGTGCTGGTCTGCTGAAGCTGTACGTGAACGACCAGGAGCAGCGGGCCTCCCTCGCCAAGGCCCAACAGCTGGAAGCCGAACGTCAGGAGCAAGAAGCCAAGCGGGTGAACGACGCCAACCAGGCCGCCATTTTGCGATTGATGAACGAACTGCAAACGGTGGCTGAAGGCGATTTGACGCAGCAAGCCACGGTGACGGAAGACATCACGGGTGCCATTGCCGACTCGGTGAACTACACGGTGGAAGAACTGCGCACCCTGGTGGCGCAGGTGCAAGGCACGGTAGGCCGGGTGACGGAGACGACGCAGCAGGTGGAAGCCACGTCGACCGAGCTGCTGGCTGCCTCCGACGAACAGCTGCGCGAGATTCGTGAAACCGGTGAGTCGGTGCTGCAGATGGCCGGTCGAATCAACGAAGTGTCGGCCCAAGCCCAGCAAACCGCCCAGGTGGCGCGCCAATCGCTGAAAGCCGCTGAATCCGGTTTGACCGCGGTGCAAAACACCATCGGCGGTATGAACTCGATTCGTGACCAGATCCAGGAAACCTCCAAGCGGATCAAGCGACTCGGCGAGTCGTCGCAGGAGATTGGTGAAATCACGGAACTGATTTCAGACATTACCGAGCAGACGAACGTGCTGGCTCTGAACGCCGCCATTCAAGCAGCGTCCGCCGGTGAAGCCGGCCGGGGTTTCTCGGTGGTTGCCGAAGAAGTGCAACGACTGGCTGAACGCTCCGGCGATGCAACCCGCCAGATTGCGGCCCTGGTGAAGACCATTCAGACCGACACCCAAGACGCGGTGGGCGCCATGGAACGATCCACGCAGGGTGTGGTGGAAGGTACTCGGCTGTCTGACGCGGCAGGTAACGCGCTCGGCGACATTGACCGAGTGTCACGCCAGCTTGCTGATCTGATCGGACACATTTCCAACCAAGCGCTCCGAGAAGCCGAATCGGCCAACGTGGTGGCTGCCAACATTCAGCACATTTTTGCGGTGACGGAGCAAACTGGTGAAGGTACGCGCTCCACAGCACAAATGGTGCGCGAACTGTCGCGTACTGCTGAAGAACTGAAGCAGTCGGTGGCTCGGTTCAAGATCGGCTGATCACAGCGCCTGCGGCCCTCGGCCACAGCCCCTGACTCGACACAAGGCATCGGATGGACAGCCCCGCGATGAGCGACACCATGAGCGAGATGAGCGACGACCTCAGTGCGTTGGCGTGGGTGCACGAGGAGCTGCGCCGCTCTCTCGACAATGCCCACAAGGCCCTGCGCCGCTTCGTGAAAGAAAGCGAAGCGGTGAGCGGCTCCGATGTCGACGCTGTCGACCCGGCCGTGTTGCGCACCGCCCGACAGCAGATCCACCAAGGGGTGGGTGCGCTGGAGCTGGTGGGCCTGCCCGCCGTGGCCGTGGTGCTGCGCGCCAGCGAAACCGCGGTTCAACGTTTTGTCGCCAAACCCAACAAGCTGACGGTGGCCGATGTCGACACCATCGAGCTCGCCTCATTTGCCCTGCTCGACTTCCTGCAGCGCATGCTTTCGGGCAAACCGGTGTCACCGCTGGCGCTGTTTCCGCGCTACCAGGCCGTGCAGGCTTTGGCGGGCGCCGACCGCATTCACCCGGCCGATCTCTGGGCCAACGACTGGCGCTGGCTTGAGCTGGCGGCCGAAAAAGGCATCACGCCGCATGCGGTGGACGAATCGGCCCACGCCGCGCTCGAGAAGCAGCTGCTGTTGGTGATGCGTGGCCAGAATTCCCAGGCTGCACTGTCGATGAGCGACATCTGCGCGAGCCTTGGTGCAGGTGCGCCCAGCATGCCGGCTGCGACCTTGTGGCAGTTGGCGGCGGCTTTCTTTGAAAGCCAGGCGCATGGCTTCCTGAAACCCGACCTGTTCAGCAAACGGGTGGCTTCACGCTTGCTGGCGCAGTTCCGCGTCTTCGCGCGTGGCGAGACCGATGTCTCCGAACGTCTGGCGCAAGACCTGTTGTTCTTCTGCGCTCAAAGCGCCTCGCCGGGCGATGGCCGCAAGTCGCCGCGTCTGGCTGCCGTGCGCCAGGCCTATGGCCTGGCCCAACATGCGCCTGCCGACTACGAAGTTAACCGACTGGGTCGTTTCGACCCGGCGCTGATCGCCCAGACCCGCAAGCGCGTGGCCAGTGCCAAAGACGCCTGGTCGGCCATTGCCGGCGGCGAAATGCACCGCATGGGTGGTCTGTCCGAGCAGTTCTCGCTGGTCGGCGATTCGCTCAAGCGCCTGTACCCCAATGGCGATCTGTTGGCCGACGAGCTGGCGCAAGCCGTGGCACAGACCCAGCAATCCGGCGCGGCACCGCGGCCTCCGCTGGCCATGGAAGTGGCCACCAGCGTGCTGTACCTCGAAGCCTCGCTGGAAGACGGTGACTTCGATCACCCTGAAGAAGGCCAGCGCGTCAAACGCCTGGCCAACCGCATTGCCTCGGTGCGTGCCGGCAACACCCCCGACCCGCTCGAAGCGTGGATGGAGGAGCTGTACCGCCGCGTTTCCGACCGCCAGACCATGGGCAGCGTGGTGCAAGAACTGCGCGCTTCCTTGTCTGAAGCCGAAAAGCACATCGACCAGTTTTTCCGCAACCCCGCTCAACGCGAAGCTTTGGCACCGGTGCCGGGTTTGTTGGCATCGATGCGCGGTGTGTTGTCGGTGCTCGGCATGGACCAAGCAGCCCACGCCGTGCTGCGCATGCGCGACGACGTCGACGGTCTGCTCAGCACCGAAGTCGACCCGCTACTGGTCGTGCAGTCGGGCACTTTCGATCGCCTGGCCAGCAACCTCGGTGCGCTCGGCTTCCTGATCGGCATGCTCAGCGTGCAGCCTCAAGTGGCCAAGTCGTTGTTTGTCTACGACCCGCAGGCCGGTACGCTCAGCCCTTTGATGGGCCGCAGCGCCGCCGCACGCAATGCCTCCAACCTGGTGGTGCCGGCCATTGAGCCGCGCCTGATCGAACAAGCGCAGTCGCTGGCCTTTTCCGCCGTGAGCGACCGTGTGCCGCTCGATGAGGTGTCGCGTGATCTCGAGCACCTGTCGCACGAGGCCCTAGCCGCCGCACAGCCTGAATTGCAGGCCGCCGTGGCCCAGGCACAAAGCGCCATCGAACACGCCAGTGGGCCGGCCGAGGTGACCGCCGCACGCGAGCAGTTGTCTGAGGCCCTCGCTGATTTTGTTCACACCGCGAGTGAGCCAGTAGGTCTGGAGCCGGAGCCTTTGGTCGCCAAGGCGCCACCGCTCCCCCCCCCTTTGTCTCCCACGCCCACCAGCCAGGCGACCGACCTCGGTGACGACCCCGAAATGCGCGAGATCTTCCTGGAGGAAGCTCGTGAAGTGATCGAAACCGCTCAGGGTGCCCTGGCGCAACTGGCCAACTCGCCGGCCAACCTGGAGCAGCTCACCACGATGCGCCGCGCCTTCCACACCCTCAAGGGCAGCTCGCGCATGGTCGGGCTGAAGGAATTTGGCGATGCCGGCTGGATTTGCGAACAGGTTTACAACAGCTGGTTGGCCGAACAAAAGGCGGCCGACCCGGCGTTGCTCGGTTTCTCCAACAGCACCCTGAGCTACTTCGGCGACTGGGTCGAAGCCATCGCGATCCAGCAGCCCGGCGCCTACAACGCGGCCCCGGTGCAAGCAGCAGCCGACGCCCTGGCGCGCGGCGAGCCGGTTCTGGCCATCGTGCCCTCGCCGGGTGCCGATCTACCGATGATGTCCTTGTCGTTCCCGGTTGACCTGCCGAGCGCGCAAGACCTGGTTCTGCGTCCTGCCGCCGCACCTGCTGCGGCACCGGTAGCCCCGGCTGCCGAGCCGCTGCCCGAACTGTCGTTTGACCTTGACCTCGGTTCGTTCGACGACCCAAAACCGTTCGCGGCCCATGCGGCCGCGACCCCCACGCCAGGCAGTGACCTGCAGACCGAGGAGTTGCTCCAGGCGTTTGATCAGCCCACGGTGATCGAGGTGCATGCACCTGTCGAAATGTTGCCCACGGCCGAATCTGTCGAACTGATCGAACTCGAGCTCGACGACACGCTGTTTGCGGCTGAAGCGCCTGTTGCTGCTGAAGCCTCAGTCGAGCCGGAGGCCGCGCCCGAGCCTGTTGATGCTGCCGCAGCGCCGTCCGACGACGATCAAGTCAAGATCGTGGGCGACCTGCGCATCAGCATTCCGTTGTTCAACATCTACCTGAACGAAGCCGACGAGATCTCGCGCCGCCTGACCACCGATGTGGCTGAGTGGGGCATGGAGCTGTACCGCCCGGTGGGTGAGGGGCCGGTCGCACTGGCCCACTCGTTGGCCGGCAGCTCCGCCACCGTCGGCTTCAGCGACCTGTCTCACCTGTCACGCCTGGTTGAGCACGCGCTGACGCGCTCGCACACCATCGGCCACGGCACGTCCGAAGAAGCCCGTCTGTTCGTCGATGCGGCCGAAGAGATTCGCCGCCTGTTGCATCAGTTCGCGGCCGGCTTCTTGAAGCCTGTTTCGCCCGAGTTGCTGCAACGCCTGGCCGAGCATGAAATCAGCTCGGCCCGCCGGCTTGAAGCCGCCAACGCGGCCGAAGCGCCTGAACCCGAAGCGCCGCCACTGCCGGTGATGCTCGAAGAGCCCGAGTTCGTCGAGCCACCGCCGCCCCCCGAGCCCTTGGCACGCTCCTCGCGCCCGGCACCCTTGATCGCCAACTCCGAAGCCCTGGCGGCGCACGTCGACAGCTCGTTCGGCGGGCTCGACACCAATGTCGGCTCACTCGGCCATGCCGAGTTCAAGACCTTTGCGCCGCTGCCCGTGGAGGCCACGCGTGCCGCACCGGTTCGTGCCGATGCGCTTGACGGTGAAGACGACATCGACTCTGTTGACGCGGTCGACGCCGAGCTGTTCCCGATCTTTGAAGAAGAGGCAGAAGAACTGCTACCGCAGCTTGACTCCAAGCTGCGTGAATGGGCCCGTCGCCCCACCGACAACGGCCCGGCGGCGTCTTGCATGCGCACGCTGCACACGCTCAAGGGCGGTGCCCGTTTGGCGGGTGCCATGCGCCTGGGTGAAATGGCGCACCGGCTTGAAACGCTGATCGAACACCTGCTGGCCCAGCCTTCCGCCAGCGCGGCCGACGTGGAAGCGCTGCAGTCTCGCTCCGACGCTCTCTCGGCAACCTTCGAGGCGCTGCGCTCGCGTGACGCCCAGGCTTATGCCGAGGCCGAAGATTCCGTGCATGCCGCGCTCTCCGAGGCCGCGCCCGTGGTGGTGGCCCCGCCAGCGATGCCGGTGGTGGCGCCTGTGTTGCCGCCCGTGGCGGTGATCCTGCCACCGGTTCAGGTCAGCGAGCCCGTGGTGCCAGCGCAAGCACCGGTGCGGGCTGCGCAGGCTGCGGTGGCCGCTGCTGCTCCGTCACTTGATGTTGATTGGTCGCGCTTCGCCGCCGACGGCGACGCACCCGCACAAACCGCAGCCGACCGCAACGTCGGTGCCTCCAACGCCGCGGTGCGTGTGCGTGGCCCCTTGCTGGAGCGTCTGGTCAACCAGGCCGGTGAGGTGAGCATCACACGCTCGCGTATCGAATCCGAAGTCGGCAACATGCGCGGCTCGCTCGGCGACCTGACCGACAACCTGGAGCGTTTGCGTGTCCAGCTGCGTGACATCGAGTTCCAGGCCGAGACGCAAATGATCTCGCGCCAGGAAGCCGCCAAACAGGCGCATGAGGCGTTCGACCCGCTGGAGTCGGATCGTTTTACGCGCTTCCAGGAACTCACCCGCATGATGGCCGAGTCGGTGAACGACGTGGCCACGGTGCAGCGCACGCTGACCCGAACGCTGGAAACCACCGAAGACGAACTCGCCGCCCAGGCCCGCCTCACACGAGACCTGCAAGACGACCTGCTGCGTACCCGCATGGTCGAATTCGAGAGCGCATCCGACCGCCTCTACCGCGTGGTGCGCCAGGCGGCCAAGGAAACCGGCAAGCAGGTTCGTCTTGACATCGTTGGCGGCTCGATTGAAATTGACCGCGGCGTGCTGGATCGCATGACGCCCGCCTTCGAGCACTTGCTGCGCAATTGTGTGACGCACGGCATCGAGTCACCGGAAGTTCGCACCGCTGGCGGCAAAGACGCCACCGGCAGCATCGTCGTCGCCCTGCACCAAGAGGGCAACGAAGTCGGCGTTGAATTCCGCGACGACGGCGCCGGCCTCAACCTGCAGCGCATCCGCGACAAGGGTGTGGCCATGGGCCTCATCCAGGCGAGCGAGCAGCACAGCGCCGGCGACCTCGCCAACCTGATCTTCACCGCGGGCTTCTCGACCGCCGACACCGTGACCGAACTCTCGGGCCGCGGCGTGGGCATGGACGTGGTGCGTTCCGAAGTGAACGCCATGGGCGGCCGCATCGAAACCGCCACGGCGGCTGGCCAGGGCACGAGCTTCAAGCTGGTGTTGCCGTTGACCACTGCGGTGACGCAGGTGGTGATGGTGCGTTGCGGGGCGACTGTGGTGGCCTTGCCGGCCACGCTGATCGAGATCGTGCGCCGCGCCAGCGGCAAGGAGCTCGACGAAGCCTACGCCACCGGCAGCTACCCGCTGGGCGAGCGCTCGTTGCTGTTCTTCTGGTTCGGCGCGTTGTTGCAAGAAGGCCCGCGCAGCCAGGAGCCGGTCGTCCGCACCCGCCCGATCATCGTGGTGCGCAGCGCGCAGCAGCGCATTGCGCTGCACGTTGACGAAGTGCTGGGCACACAAGAAGTGGTGGTTAAGAACCTCGGGCCGCAACTGTCGCGCCTGCCTGGCTTGGCCGGCATGACGCTGCTGGCTTCGGGCGCTGTGGCCCTGATCTACAACCCGGTGGCCCTGGCCACGCTGTACGGCGAAAGTGCGCGTGCCGCCACGGTGGCGGCGCTTCGTTCGGGTGTGGTGCAAACCGTCACCCCCACGGCCGAAGAGGCCGCTGCGCGCGCCGCACCGCTGGTGCTGGTGGTCGACGATTCGCTCACGGTGCGCCGCGTCACGCAGCGTTTGCTGGTGCGCGAAGGCTACCGCGTCATCCTGGCCAAGGACGGTATCGAAGCGCTGGAACGCCTGGCCGAAAACCTGCCTCAGGTGGTGTTGAGCGACATCGAGATGCCGCGCATGGACGGCTTTGACCTGGTGCGCAACATCCGCGGTGACGCACGTTTGCGCGCCTTGCCGGTCATCATGATCACCTCGCGCATCGCGCAGAAGCACCGTGACTACGCTGCCGAGCTGGGCGTCGACCATTACCTTGGCAAGCCTTACTCGGAAGAAGACCTGCTGGCGCTGATCAGCCGCTACATCACGGCGCCCGTGGCGGTGTAGGGCAAGCCCAGCTTGCCCGGCCCTACCCTTCACCATCATGTCTGAACTGGTTGACCATCTCGCAGAGCTCACCGGCTTTCGAGACCGCGACATCCTCGACGTGACGCTGGTAGGGGCCTTGCGTGACATGCTGCGCCCGCGCACGGTCACGATCTACCGCTCTGTGGGTGAGGCCGGCAACGAACGCTGGATCACCCGGGCCCGCCTGGGCGAACACGACGCCGTGGCCACGGCCGACCCGGCTTGGGCCGATGTGGAGAGCCTGCCACCACTCGACCTTTTCCCGGAGCGCATGCAGGCGATGACGGGCCAGGCAACGGTGGTCACCGTGCCCGGGCGCCACAGCCTGAGTCTGTTTCCGGTGAGCACCGACCGCGAGGTGGTCGGGGTGATGGAGATCGAGACGATCCAGCCGCTTTCTGACGAATCGCGGCGCATGGTGGGCAGCATCCTGCGCATCTACCGCAACTTCGAGGCACTGCTCGACTACAGCGAGCGCGACACCCTCACCGGCCTGCTCAACCGCAAGACCTTCGACGAGAGTTTCCTGAAGGCCACCAGCCAGCCCGCCGGCGTGCCGCCGCTCACCGCTGATGGCCGCCGCCATGTGGCGAGTGGCCACCGCCATTGGCTGGGCCTGATCGACATCGACCACTTCAAGTCGGTCAACGACAACTATGGCCACCTGATCGGCGACGAAGTGCTGCTGCTGTTGTCGCGCCTGATGCGCAGCAGCTTCCGCTTTCACGACCGGCTTTACCGCTTCGGTGGTGAAGAGTTCGTGGTGCTGATGCGCTGCGCCAACGAACAAGACGCCGCGCTGGCGCTGGAGCGCATGCGCAGCAACACCGCCAGCTACCCCTTCCCGCAGGTGGGTCAGATCACCATCAGCATTGGTTTCACCGAGGTCTTGCCCGGCGACACGCCGAGTGGCGCGTTTGAGCGGGCCGACAAGGCGGTGTACTTCGCCAAGGGGCATGGGCGCAACCAGGTGCAGAGCCACGCCGAACTCGTCGCCCGCGGTGACCTGGAAGACGAATCGAAGATCAGCGACGTCGAGCTGTTCTAGACCCCGCTACCTGGCGGCTTTCACGACCGCGTAACGTGCCAGCGTTTTCTCCCGCGCTTCGTCGTGCATGACGATTGGTCGCGGGTAGCTCTGCCCCAACACCACCCCTGCTTCGGCCAGCTCGATCGGCCGCGCCAGCCAGGGCGCATGGATCGCCTTGTCTGACAGCTGGGCCAGTTGCGGCACATAGCGTCTGATGAACTTGCCCGCCGCGTCGAACTTTTCGCTCTGACTCACCGGGTTGAAGATGCGGAAATAGGGCTGCGCATCGCAGCCGGTCGAGGCCGCCCATTGCCAGCCGCCGTTGTTGGCGGCCAAGTCGTAGTCGTTGAGCTTCTGTGCGAAGTAGTGTTCACCCCAGCGCCAGTCGATGCCGAGGTCTTTGACGAGAAAGCTCGCCACCACCATGCGCAGGCGGTTGTGCATGTAGCCGCTCTGGTTGATCTGCGCCATCGCGGCGTCAACCAAGGGGTAGCCGGTGCGGCCTTCGCACCAGGCAGCGAACAAGGCGTCGGCATGTTTGCCGTGTTCCCAGCGGATGGCGTCGTACGCGGGCTTGAAGCTCGCGTTCACCACCCGCGGGTGGTGGTGTAGCACCTGGTGGTAGAAGTCGCGCCAGATCAGCTCTGAGAGCCAGGTGGCTGCGCCGGCCGAACCATGGTGCTCGCGGGTCGTGGCTTCGCGCGCCATTTGGCGGATCGACACCGTGCCAAAGCGCAGGTGGGTCGACAGGTAGCTCGGCCCTTTGACGGCGGGGAAGTTGCGTGTGTCGTCGTAACGGTCGATGCGTGGCCAGAAGTCGGCCAGCATCGCCTGCGCGCCGGCGCTGCCGCGGCCCAGCTTCATGTCATGCAGGTTGGTGGGCTCGAACCCGATGGTGGCCAGCGTGGGCACGCCGGCGTGCACCGCGTCGGGCAGCGCGGCCAAGCTGCCCGAATATGGGTCGACGGGGTAGGCGCTCACATAAAACGGCTCCAACTTCTTCAGCCAGGCGTTTTTGTAGGGCGTGAACACGCTGTAGGGCGTGCCGCTGACCGTGAGCACTTCGCTGCGCTCGAAGACCACGTGGTCTTTGCTGGTGTGCAGTGCGATGCCAAGATCAGCCAGGGCACCTCGCACCTGGTTGTCGCGTGCCAGCGCGGCGGGTTCATCGTCATGGTTGGCGTAGACGGCTTGCACGCGCAGCTGCCCGGCCAAGCGGGGCAGCTCCTCGGTGGCTACGCCGTGTCGCACGATCAGGCCGCCCGCGGCTTGCCAGCGGCGCAGCGCCTCGTCCAGCGCCACCAGGCTGTCGTGGATGAACTCCACCCGGCGGTCAGCGCGTGGCAGCGGGTCGAGGATGTCGGTGTCGAACACAAAGGCGCACCACACCTTGCGCGCAGCCTTCAGCGCATGGAACAGCGCCGCGTGATCGTCGCTGCGTAAATCGCGCCGAAACCAGACCAGGGCCGAGTCCAAAACCTTTTCCATCGGGCCGAGTGTGCCGCAGGAATAAAATGCGCGGCATGTCTGGCACCTTGATCGACCTCACCAACCAGTTTCTCATCGCCATGCCGGGCATGGCCGATGACACCTTTGCCGGTGCGGTGATCTACATGTGCGAGCACACCGACAAGGGTGCGCTGGGCCTGGTGATCAACAAACCCATCGACATCAAGCTGAAAAACCTGTTTGAAAAGGTCGAGCTCACCCTCGACCGCGAAGACCTGGCCGATGTGCCGGTCTACTTCGGCGGGCCGGTGCAGACCGAGCGTGGTTTTGTGCTGCACGAACGCCTGGGGGGTGAAGCGGGCGAGGGCGGGCACTACAACTCGTCGCTGCAAATTCCCGGCGGCTTGGAGATGACAACCAGCAGAGATGTGCTTGAAGCCTTGTCCAGCGGCGCGGGCCCGAAGAAGATTTTGGTCACGCTCGGCTACAGCGGCTGGAGCGCCGGCCAGCTCGAAGAAGAGATCGGCCGCAACGGTTGGATCAACGTGAGCGCCGAGCCCGGCATCATCTTCGACACGCCGGTCGAGCAGCGCTACGACAAGGCGCTGTCGCTCTTGGGCATCGACCCACGCATGCTGAGCCAAGAGGCGGGGCACGCGTGAGCTTCGCGGCCATGCCACCCAACTCCCCTCGCTCCTTTCTTGCTTTTGATTTCGGCACCAAGCGTGTGGGCGTGGCCAGCGGCAACACCCTCACGCGCACGGCCACGCCGCTGCGCACAGTGGCTGCAGAGGGTGATGCCCGCTTTGCTGCCCTGGGCGCGTTGATCGCCGAGTGGCAGCCTGATGGACTGGTTGTGGGGGTGCCCTACCACCCAGATGGTGCCGCGCACGACAATACCGCCCGCGCGCGGCGTTTTGCCCGCCAGTTGCACGGCCGCTTCAGTTTGCCGGTGCATGAGGTGGATGAGCGCTACACCACGACCGAGGCGCACTCGCGTGGCGCAAGCGACGTCGATGCGGCGTCGGCCGCGATCATCCTGGAGCAATTCTTGAGAGACTTGCCATGAGCACCCTGCACTTAGATGCCGAAGCCCTGTACACCGACCTCTTGTCTGGCGTGCGCGCGCTGTTGCAACCCAACGCCGCCCTGGTCGGCATCTGGTCGGGTGGTGCCTGGTTAGCCGAGCGACTGCAAAAAGACTTGCAGCTGCCCGGTGAGATTGGCGTCATTTCCAGCGCCTTGCACCGCGATGACTTTTCGTCGCGCGGCCTGTCCAGCGCCGACCCCACCAAGCTGCCCTTCGAGATCGAGGGCCGGCCCATCGTGCTGATCGACGACGTGCTCTACACCGGCCGCACCACCCGCGCGGTGGTCAACGAGCTGTTCGACTTCGGCCGCCCGGCCAGCGTGACGCTGGCGGTGTTGGTTGACCGTGGTGGGCGCGAGCTGCCCATTCACCCCGCGTACTCGGCCGCCCGCATCACACTGCCACGCGAACACAAGCTGCGCCTGGCACGCGATGAAGCCGGCCGCTTCAGCTTCGACATCAAGGAAAAAACATGACGCCCCCACGCTTGCGGCGTTGCCGCTGCTCAGCCCCCCAAGGGGGCGCAGGCCTGCCTTGGGGCGGCCCGGCGAAAGGTCTGACATGACGAGGAATCCCCAACTCAACAAACACGGCGAGCTGATCCACCTGCTCTCCATCGAGGGCCTGCCGCGGGCGGTGTTGCACAACATCCTGGACACCGCGAGCACCTTCCTCAGTGTGAACGACCGCGAGGTGAAAAAGGTGCCGCTCCTGCGCGGCAAAAGTGTCTTCAACCTCTTCTTCGAAAACAGCACCCGCACGCGCACCACGTTCGAGATTGCCGCCAAGCGCTTGAGCGCCGATGTGATCAACCTCGACATCGCCAAGTCGAGCGCGGCCAAGGGTGAGAGCCTGCTCGACACCATCGCGAACCTGTCGGCCATGCACGCTGACATGTTCGTGGTGCGCCACAGCGAGAGTGGTGCGCCGTACCTGATCGCCCAGCACTGCGCGCCGCATGTGCACGTGGTGAACGCCGGCGACGGCCGCCATGCGCACCCGACGCAAGGCCTGCTCGACATGTACACCATTCGCCACTACAAACAAGACTTCACCCAGCTCACGGTGGCGGTGGTGGGCGACATCGTGCACTCGCGCGTGGCGCGCTCCGACATCAACGCCCTCACCACGCTGGGGGTGCCCGAGATCCGCGCGGTCGGCCCCAAGACCCTGGTGCCCAGCGACCTGAAGGAGATGGGTGTGCGGGTGTGCCACGACATGGTCGAAGGCATCAAGGGTGCCGACGTGATCATCATGCTGCGCCTGCAAAACGAACGCATGAGTGGCGCCATGCTGCCGAGCGCCGGTGAGTTCTTCAAGAACTACGGCCTCACCCAAGAAAAGCTGGCCCACGCCAAACCCGATGCGATCGTGATGCACCCCGGCCCGATCAACCGCGGGGTCGAGATCGACTCGTCGGTGGCCGATGGCCGGCAGAGCGTGATCCTGCCGCAGGTCACCTTCGGCATCGCGGTGCGCATGGCGGTCATGTCGACGATCGCTGGCAACACCGCATGACAAAGCACTACCTATGCAGACCAGAGCGGGCCGAGTGCCGGGCCGCTCCCAAGCCGGCCCGCATCCCCGCGGGGGATCGGGCGATGTACTCATCGACCGAGGGGCGGACATGAAAATCCTGATCAAAAACGGCCGCCTGCTCGACCCTGCCAGTGGGCGTGACGAACTGGGTGACGTGGCCATCGCCGCGGGCCGCATCGTCTCGCTCGGCAAGGTCAGCCCCGAGTTCCACGCCAACCGCAGCATCGACGCGAGCGGCCTGATCGTCGCCCCCGGCTTGGTCGACCTGGCGGCACGTTTGCGCGAACCGGGCCACGAACACGAAGGCATGCTTGAGTCGGAAATGGCCGCCGCGGTGGCCGGTGGTGTGACCAGCCTGGTCTGCCCGCCCGACACCGACCCGCCACTCGACGAGCCGGGTCTCGTGGAGATGCTCAAGTTTCGCGCGCGCAACCTCAACCAGTCGCACCTCTACCCCCTGGGGGCGCTGACGCGCAACCTGGCCGGTGAGGTGCTCACCGAGATGGCCGAACTCACCGAGGCCGGTTGTGTGGGCTTCTCGCAGGCCGATGTGGCGCTGGCTGACACCCTGGTGATGCAGCGAGCGCTGCAGTACGCGTCGACCTTCGGCTACAGCGTGTGGTTGCGCCCGCAAGACTCCTACCTCGGCAAGGGTGTGGCCGCCAGCGGCGCGCTCGCCACACGGCTCGGCTTGACGGGTGTGCCGGTGATCGCCGAGACGATTGCGCTGCACACCATCTTCGAGCTGGTGCGGGCGACCGGCGCGCGCGTGCACCTGTGCCGCCTGAGCAGCGCCGCCGGCGTCGAACTCGTGCGCCGCGCCAAGGCCGAGGGCCTGCCGGTCACTTGCGACGTGAGCGTGAACCAGCTGCACCTGACCGACATGGACATTGGCTACTTCAACGCCGCCATGCGCCTCACGCCACCGCTGCGTCAGCAACGCGACCGCGACGCCATCCGCGCCGCGCTGGCCGACGGCACGATTGACGCCCTGGTGAGTGACCACACGCCGGTCGACGAAGACATGAAAAACCTGCCCTTTGCCGAAGCCGAACCCGGCGCCACCGGCCTGGAGCTGCTGCTGAGCCTGGCGCTCAAGTGGGGTGAAGAGCAGGGTGTGGGCCTCAACAAGACGCTCGCCTCGGTCACCTGCGAGCCGGTGCGTGTGCTGGGTGAGGCGCTCGGTTCGCTGGCCTCCAGCGCCGGCCGCCTGGTCGAAGGGGGGGTGGCCGATCTGTGCCTGTTCAGTGCCAGCGAACGCTGGACGGTGCACCCCGCCGCGCTCAAGAGCCAAGGCAAACACACGCCGTTTGCGGGTTATGAGTTGCCTGGCCGGGTGAAGTACACGCTGGTCGCCGGCCATCTGGCCTACGAGGCCACTTGAGCCCGCTGCTGCGTCAACTGCGAGGGGTCTGGCGGCTGGCCCATTGTGTCAAGCACATTGCTGCCGGCATGTTGCGTTGCGCGGTGATCTACCCCTTCGCCACGCCGGCGCAGCGCATGCAGCAGACCGGCCGCTGGTGCGCCAAGATGACCCGCGTGCTGGGCCTGCAGATCCATGGCATCGGCGAGTCGCACGCTGGCCCGGTGCTGCTGGTGGCCAACCACATCTCGTGGCTCGACATCCTGGCCATCAACGCAGTGCACCCGGCACGTTTTGTCTCCAAGGCCGATGTGCGCGCCTGGCCGCTGCTGGGCTGGCTGGTGGCGAGCGGCGGCACCTTGTTCATCGAGCGTGAACGCAAGCGCGACGCGCTGCGTGTGGTGCACCAGATCGCCGATGCGTTGAAGCAGGGCGACACCATCGCCATGTTCCCAGAGGGCACCACAGGCGACGGCCAGTCGCTGTTGCCCTTTCATGCCAACCTGCTGCAAGCGGCGGTGTCCACCGGCACGCCGCTGCAGCCCATTGCCATGCGGTATGTTGACGCCGATGCGCAACCCAGCCGCGCGGTGGTGTGGGTGGGCGACACCACGCTGGTGGCGTCGCTGTGGCAGGTCGCCACGGCCCACCGCATGCAGGCTTTCGTGACCCAACTCCCCATCGTGCCGACACTTGAGCGCGAGCGCCGCGAGCTGTCCGAAGGGCTGCGCCGGCAAATTGCCGAAACCCTGGGGCTCGACCCCTCTTCGCCCGCCGGGCACTGACGTTTACAGGCAGTTCACTGGCAGGTAGGTCGCCGGCACGTTGGTCTTGTCGATGCCCATCGCCCTCATGTTGTCGGGGGCCCGCGCGTGGCCACACACCCAGGCCACAGGCACAACGGGCGCATCTTCGACCACGCCAGGCCGCAGTGTCAGCGTCTTGCCCCGAAGCGCACCGTTGGCGCGGTTGCCAAACACGATGTGGATGGCGCCGTTTTCCACGGTGACCGACTTCACCACGTTGCTCACGATCTTGTCGGGCTCGGGCAGCCCGGCGCTTGTGTTGTCGGCGGGCAGCGTCTTGGTGATGGCCCAGGCGGCGGCCACCGGGTCCTTGGCAATCTTCGCCAGGGGCATGGCTTCGACGATGTTCTCGCGGATGTATTTGTTCTGCAGGCTGGGCACAGCCATCATCGCAAGGATGGCGATGATGGCGACCACGACCATTACCTCGATCAGGGTGAAACCATGGGTTTGTGGCGACGTGGGGTAGAGGGGTGTGTTCACACGTGGGGCGCGGGGTGGGGACGGGGC
>JBKJJF010000320.1:0-19795 GCA_046598195.1 Rhizobacter sp.
CTGTCACTGGAGCAGCCCTCTTTCGCCGAGTTTTCATCGGACGCTGGCTCATCCTTCTCTTTCTCTCCGGGATCTGGTGGGCTTGGCTGCTTCGGGCCGGGTTGTCTCGGACCGTTGCTACCGCCCTCCTTGGGTGTAGAACCGGATTTAGCGATCGGCCCCATGTAGAGCCCTGCGGTCGAGCTTCCTCCATCGCGCCTGCCTATAACCTCAACAGGGGGCAACTGAATTGCGCCCGACCCCCCTGAGTCCTGGAAGTGCAGGCGGAGATCCGCATGCGCCGGCAGACTCAAAAAAGCCAGCACGATCAATGCCGAGACACGGCCCCTACTCACGCTTTTTGATTCACAAACCACAAACCCTCCGTTTGTTCACTCACTGATAGCGGTATTGCCTACCCATGGGAGTTTGCGTTGAGTTCGGGGCTTGAACTACTGTAAGAACTTACATGCTGTTCGACAGTCCAGCACCGAGGCACGCGCTCTTACTCTTTTGCGCGTTGCTACTCGCTCACCAGCGGCTTGAACAACTCCTCGAAGTCTTGCGAAGTCAGCCCCGCGTCACCCGCCACACCCGACAACAGCGCATCGGCCAGCCCGGCCTTGCGCGCCTGCAGCTCAAGCATCTTGTCTTCGACCGTGCCGTTGGCGATCAGCTTGTAGACGAACACCGGCTTGTCTTGCCCGATGCGGTAGGCGCGGTCGATGGCCTGCTGCTCCACCGCCGGGTTCCACCACGGGTCATACAAGATCACGGTGTCGGCGGCAGTGAGGTTCAGGCCCACCCCACCGGCCTTGAGGCTGATGAGAAAGAGCGGCACCTCGCCGGCCTGGAAGCGCGCCACCAGCGCGCCGCGGTCTTTGCTTTCTCCGGTGAGTTTGAGGTGGGGCAGCTTCAAGCGGTCAAGCTCAATCTCGATCAGGGCCAGCATCTCGGTGAACTGTGAAAACACCAGCACGCGGCGGCCGTCTTCCACCAGCGTGGGCAGCAGGTCGAGCAGCAGCTCCATCTTGGCCGACGGGTGGTGTGGCCGCGCGGCGCCTTCGCCCATCTTCAGCAGGCGCGGGTCGCAGCACACCTGGCGCAGGCGCAGCAGGGCGTCGAGCACCATGATCTGGCTGCGCGCCAGGCCTTGTTGGGCGATCACCTCGCGCAGCTTGCCGTCCATGGTGGCGCGCACGGTCTCATACAGGTCGCGCTGGGTGCCGGTGAGGTCGACCCGCAGGTGCGACTCGGTCTTCTCGGGCAGCTCTTGTGCCACCTGCAACTTGGTGCGCCGCAAGAGAAAGGGCTTGACCCGGCGCGCCAGCTGTTGCGCACGGGCCGTGTCTTGCCGCCGCTCGATCGGTGTGCGGTAGTGCTCGCGAAACTGCGCCTCGCTGCCGAGCAGGCCGGGGCACACAAAGTCCATCAGGCTCCACAGCTCGCCCAGGTGGTTTTCGAGTGGGGTGCCGCTCAGGCACAGGCGGTGCCGTGCGTTCAAGCCCTTCACCGACACCGACGCCTGGCTGCGGCTGTTTTTGATGCGCTGGGCTTCGTCGAGCATCAGGTAGTGCCACTCTTGCGCGCCCAGCGTTTCCACGTCGCGCATGGCCAACGGGTAGCTGGTGATGACCAGGTGCGCGCCGGCAATGCGCTTGAAATGTTTGGCGCGCTGTGCACCATGCAGCACCACCAGCTTCAGCTCGGGCGTGAACCGTTTGGCCTCGGCCTCCCAGTTGCCGATCAGGCTGGTGGGCACCACCACCAGGCTGGGCCGGTCGAGGCGGCCAGCGTCAAGCTCACCTTGCAACAGCGCCAGGGCCTGCAACGTTTTGCCCAGGCCCATGTCGTCGGCCAAGATGCCGCCGAGCCGCGCGCGGCGCAAAAAGTCCATCCACGACAAGCCGTCGAGCTGGTAGTGGCGCAAGGTGGCCCGCACCTTGGGCGACACCGTCACCTCGGGCAGGCTCTTGCCACTGCCGAGCAGGCGCACCTGCTCGATCAGCTCGGTGAAACTCGGCGGTGCGGTGACATGCGTGCCCGACGAGAGCGATTCGAGCGTGCCCAGGTCGAAGCGCGACAGGCGCAGGCCCGAGCCCTTGTCGCCAATGCGAAACACGGTGCGCAGCCAGTCCATCAGTGGCGCCACACGCGCCACCGGCAGGCGCAGCAGGCGCTGGCGCGTGGTGGCGCCGGGCAGCGGCGGTGTGTCGCTGGCCCAGGGCACCAGCACCTCGGCGCCCTCGCTCTGGTTGAGCGTGGCGTCGAGGCTCAGCCAGCCGTTTTGCACCAGGCTCACCAGCAGCGGCACCAGGTTGATCGGCTGGCCGTCGACCGTGACTTGCAAGCCCACGCTGAACCAGTTGCCACCGGCTTCTTCGGCGATGTCGACCGCCCAGTTGTCGGGCGTGTGCAGCTCGTAAGGGAAGTCGTCCATCACCTCGACCAGCCAGCCGCGCGACTCCAGGTCAGGGATGTGGTGCGCCAGCAGCTCGGGCCAGCGCTCGCGCCGATGGGGCACCAGCACGAGCGGTGTGCCTTCCACGCCGGCAGGCAGGGCCGACGACTGCAGGCGCGCGCTGGCCAGGCGGGTCAGCCGGTCGGTGGCCAAGCCGGCCGCGAGGCTCCACGGCCGCAGCTCCAGCTCGCCCAGCAGCGAACGCATGGCGCCCGCCTCGGCCTGCGCCTGCCGCTGAAAGTGCCCCATCACGATGCGGCCCGGCCACGCCGGGTCATTCAGCTCGCCCAGCGCGGTGGTGGCGTTGCCGGCCGGGAAGTGGAAATCAAACGCCCGCCCGGTGGGCGGCTGGTAGCGAAAAATCAGCTGCGCAGCGCCCTGGCGCAGCGTGGCACCGCGCGAGGTGGCCGAGCCATAACGGTGGTGCAACAAGGCTTCGGAGGCCACGTCCACACAGGTGGTCAGGCGCAGCACCGGCACCAGCGGCAACTTGCCCAGCTCCAGCATGGCGGGCGGCAGCGGCTCGGCGGGGCGGGCCACCGGCGCGGCCACGCCGGGGGTTTCGGGCAGGCCCTTCTGAATGCGGATCTGCTGCGCCTCGAAGGCCATCAGCGCCGCGGCCACGTGTTTGCAATTGGCTCCCAACGGGCACGAGCAGCGGCTTTCGAGGCGCGGGCCCAGCCGGCGGTCAGTCACCCAATGAATGCTCTGCTGGTAGGCGAGAGGGCCGGTGCCTTGCACCCGCGTGACCAGGCGGGGCCCGTCGACCTGCAGCGCCAGCACGGCGGCCTGCGGCTTGAGCTCCATGGCCCGCGTGAGCGTGCGGTGGTCAAAGTGTTCGGCCAGGTCAAAGTCTTCGGGCAGGGAGAAGTCGGTCATCGGCAGCGTGGACAAGGCAACCCTGCATTGTCGTCTGCCATGCGATGCTTTGGCCCATGAAACGCCGCCACTTCTTGTGGACTCTCACCACCGTGCCTGCCCAACTGTGCGCACAAACCGAAACGATCGCGCCGCGGGCGCTGGTGTTCCCGGCCGATTTCGGCGCCCACCCCGGCACGCGCACCGAGTGGTGGTACCTCACCGGCGCGCTGCAGGCGGGTGAGCGGTTGTACGGCTTTCAGGTCACCTTCTTTCGCTCGCGCACCGGGCTGGCAGCCGGCAACCCCAGCCGGTTTGCCGCCCACCAGCTGGTGTTTGCCCACGCGGCGCTGAGCGACGTGCAGGCCACCCGCCAGCGCCATGACCAGCGCATCGCACGCGCCGGCTTCGGCATCGCCGAGGCCGCCGAGGGCGACACCCGCGTGGCCTTGCGCGACTGGTCACTGCAGCGCGAAGGCCCAGCCGACGCCAGCCGCTACCGCACGCAGGTGCTCAGTGAAAGCGCCGGCTTCAAGCTCGACCTCACGCTCGCCGCCACCCAGCCGGTGCTGCTGCAAGGCGCAGCGGGTTTTTCGCGCAAGGGGTCGCAGCCGGGCCGGGTCAGCCATTACTACAGCCAGCCGCAACTCGCGGCCAGCGGCACGCTCACCCTCGACGGTGTGGCCCGCCCGGCCCAGGGCCGCGCCTGGCTCGACCACGAGTGGAGCAACAGCTTGCTCGACCCGCAGGCCGTGGGCTGGGACTGGATCGGCATCAACCTCAACGACGGCAGCGCCCTCACCGCCTTTCGCCTGCGGCGTGCCGATGGCAGCACGCTCTACGCGGGCGGCAGCCTGCGGGCGGCGGGCGGCGTGGTGCGCAGCTTCGAGCCCCACGAAGTGCACTTCACCCCGGGGCGCCACTGGCAAAGCCCCGCCTCCCAGGCGCGCTACCCGGTGCAATGGGCGATACACACCCCCGCCGGCCGCCACAGCGTGCGCGCCCTGTTCGACGCGCAAGAACTCGACAGCCGCAGCAGCACCGGCGCCTACTACTGGGAAGGCCTGAGCGAGCTGCTCGACGAGCGCGGCCAGCGCCTCGGCCGCGGCTACCTTGAGATGACCGGCTACGCCGGAACGCTGCGGCTGTGAGCCCGCGCATCGCCTGAAAACGCCCGCGCAAAGCGTGCTTTTTCGCGCGACAAACCTGGCCCACCTTGCCCACAATCGGGCACGCACACGGCCCCTTGCCGTGGCCTCACGCATGACACGCTTTTCGGCCCCTGGCGACTGGACCACGCACCCCGCTCTGCGGGTGCTGGCGCTCGGCTGGCTGCTGCTGCTGGCGCAAAGCGGCAATGCCGCATCGGCCTGGGCGCTGTGCCTAGCCGTTGGCTTGATCGCCAGCCGCTTCGTGGCGCGCGCTGAGCCGGCGGCGCACGCGCTGCGCGAGCTGGCTGCCTCCGTGCGGCCTCTGGTACGCCGGCGCACTGACACCCTTGCGGCGGCAAAACAAGAACCCGCGCCATTGGTGCCCCTGCTCAAGGCGCACCACGACTCGCTGACCGGCCTGGTCACGCCCCAGCACCTGGGCGACACCGGCCAACCCTGGGCGCAAGACCTGCACACCCGTGGCCTCTCGCTGTGCGTGCTGCACGTCGGGCTCGACGCCTTCGAGCCCGTGATCGAACGTTATGGCCGAGAAGCCGGCGACCAGGTGCTGCAGCAGGTGGCCAAACGCCTGCGCCACCTGGCGCGTGACGACGACCGCGTGATGCGCTTCGACGGCGCCGAGTTCGTGCTGCTGCTCAGCTGCCCCACGGCCGAGAGCCCGGCCTTCTCGCGCAGCATGGCCACACGCGTGAGCACCGAGCTGCAGCGCCCCCTGGCCTACCGCACGGTGAGCAACCTGCACATCGGCTGCAGCGTCGGCACCGCCACCTGGCCGCTGCACGGGGCCACACTCGACGAAGTGATCCTGCGCGCCGCCGACGAGCTGGCCCGGGCGCGCAGCCGCCGCCTGCCGGCGCGCGAGGCCGAAGTGGCCTGAGAGCCTGAGAGGCCTGTGAACAAATCCAACACGCCCGCTCGGGCGCGCCGGATTCATTCACGGGCTCTCAGGCCACCCCCGCCGCTCTGCCATTCGCCCGCCCACCATCAGGGCTGACCCCGATGGTGGGTTGATCACCCTTATTTAGCATGGTCGTCTACTTTTAGCCGCCGCAGGGCGACATGGACGACCCGCTCATCCGCATCACCAAAAACAGCCAGGCTTCGACGCTGGGGGAGTACCCCAGCCGCCGCGCCGAGGTGCCCGAGGGCTGGGCGGGGCTGCGCATGGTGCGCTACCAGCAGCCCCCGGTGGTGACCGACCGCAAGGTCATGGGCCAGCACCCGGTGGTCAGCCTGCTGTGCCAGGGCGAGATGGATTCCCACATGCGCTTCGGTCTGCACAACGTGCACACCCAGCTGCGCGCCAATGACCTGATGTTGTACAGCGGTGGCAAGGAAATCGACTACGCCCACTGGCAAGCCAGAGATGCCACGCTGATCTCGGTGGAGATCGACCTCGCCCGCCTGCACCTGCTGGAGCCCCACGACACCCGCTTCGCCGAGCGCCAACTGGCGGGCCAACCGCGCTTTGTCGACCCTGCGCTCGGCAGCCTGGTGCGCTCACTGTGGCACGAAGGTGAAGCCGGTTGCCCGAAGGGCCAGCTCTACGTTGACAGCCTGTGCCTGGGCCTGGTGACACACGTGTACCGCCGTTTTGGCCTGCTCAAACACGATGGCGGCGACGCCGGCGCGCGCCTGAGCAGCTGCCAGCTGCGCCGCCTCGACGACTACATCACCCGCCACCTCGACCAGACCATCGGCATGGCCGACCTGGCACAAGAGGTGGGTCTGAGCCGCTTTCACTTCACCCGCGTGTTCAGCAACACCCTCGGGCGCAGCCCCTACCAGCACGTGATCCGCAAGCGGCTGGAGCGCGGCTACCAGCTGCTGATGGGCAGTGACCTGCCCGTGGCCGACGTGGCCTTGAGCGCGGGGTTTTCCAGCCAGGCGCACTTCAGCGCCCTGTGCCGGCGTGAACTTGGCGCCACGCCACGCAGCCTGCGCGAACAGCGATAAAAGCGTGAAGATAGTTGCGCCGAAGCGCGCAACTATCTGAAAGACCTCGCGGAAACGCGCTCCTAGAGTCGCCAGTCTGACCCCTGGTTCGTACTCAAACGGAGACGTTTTCCCATGCCTGCACCTCGCCGCGCCCTTACCGCAGCCCTCCCCCTCGCTCTGAGCTTTTTGCTGACCGCCTGCGGCGGCACCGAAGACGCCCCGGCCCCAGCCCCCGCGCCCACGGCCAACACCCAATCGGGCACGGTGGAAGGCGCGTTGCACAGCAGCGGCAGCATGAAGCAGTTCCTCGGCATCCCCTACGCCGCACCGCCCGTGGGCAGCCTGCGCTGGGCCGCGCCGGTGCCGCCCGCCACCTGGAGCGGCACCCGCGCCGCCACCAGCTACGGCCGGCACTGCCCGCAGAAAGACACCTCACCTTTGTCGAGCTACGGCACCGCCGGCGGCCAGGAAGACTGCCTCTACCTCAACGTCTTCACACCCACGACCAGTGGCCCGCACCCGGTGATGGTGTGGATCCACGGCGGCGCCTTTCTCTACGGCCGCGGTGCGGGCTACACACCCACGCGGTTGACGGCACAAGGCACGGTCGTCGTCACCCTCAACTACCGGCTCGGAACGCTCGGCTTTCTGGCCCACCCCGCCCTCAACAACGCTCAGGGGCGCTCGGGCAACTATGGCGTGATGGATCAAACCGCCGCGCTGCAATGGGTCAAGAACAACATTCACAACTTTGGTGGCGACCCCAGCAACATCACCATCGCCGGGCAATCGGCCGGCGCGGCCAGCGTGCTGACGCAGCTCAACACCGGCAAAACGCTGAACCTCTTCAACAAGGCTGTTCTGCAAAGCGGCCCGGTGTCTGATCAGCCCCTCGGCGCGGCGGCACAGGCCAGTGGCGCGAACGTGGGCGCTGCCAATTTCGGCTGCCCCAACGACGCCAACGCGGCCACCTGCCTGCGCGCGCTGCCGGTCGACTTCATCATCGCCAACCAGCCCTCGGCCACCTTCTCGGCCAGCAACTCGCCCAACATCGACGGCGACTACCTGGTGCGCGGCAACCTCGCGGCCGTCAACGGCGGCTTGCTCGCCAACCGCGTGCCGGTGCTGATCGGCAACACGGTCGACGAATACACCTCGCTGCTGGCCGGTGAAGAAACCGCGCTCAACAACCCGGGTGTTGCCGCCGGCTCGCCTGCCAGCGCGCTGGTGCTGC
This sequence comes from Rhizobacter sp., assembly GCA_046598195.1. Classification (GTDB taxonomy): domain Bacteria; phylum Pseudomonadota; class Gammaproteobacteria; order Burkholderiales; family Burkholderiaceae_C; genus Rhizobacter. Next base: position 7,643 of record JBKJJF010000320.1, read on the forward strand.
CGGGTGCAGCGGCTTACGTGAACTTGCTCAACACCGACGCCGCACTCACCGGCCGGCTGATCGCCACCTTTGGCCCCACGCTCGCGCCCACCGTGGCCGCGCAGTACCCGGCGGCCAACTACGGCGGCTCACGCCCGCTGGCCTTGAGCGCAGCCGTCACCGACTCGCTTTTTGCCTGCGGCTCACGCCGCGCAGCCAAAGCGCTGCAGGCTTCGGGCCTGTCGGTCTATGCCTATGAGTTCAACGACGTGAATGCGCCCATGGCACTGCAGCCGGTGGTGAGTTTCCCGTTCCGCTCGTACCACGCGGCCGAAATCCAGTACCTGTTTGACCTGCCGAGCACGGCCTTGTTGAGCCCGGCCCAACGCACGCTGGCCGACCAGATGACCACCCACTGGGCCAACTTCGTCAAGAGCCGCAGCGGCAACCCCAACTCCGCCGGCAGCACGGCGTGGCCGCCCTACACCACGGGCGAAGAAGTGCTGCAGTTCGCGCCCACCGGCTCGTCCGTCATCACCAACTTCAGCGTCGCGCACAAGTGCACCAGCTTGTGGACACCCGGCATCTGAGGTTTCGCCGTCACACCCAAAAAACCACCGGAGACAAACACATGCAACTCAAACACTTCCCCTGGCTGCGCACTGCCGCGCTATGCCTGCTCACCACCCTGGGCGCCGCCCATGCGCAGGTGGTCGTGCTGCAACAAAACTTTGCCAGCGGCCTGGGCGGCTTCACCAGCGCCGGCAGTGTCAGCACCAGCAGCGCGGGTGCCCGCATGTCGGGTGCATTGCTCAGCGCCGACGGCGCCATCACCTCGGCCCCCCTCAGCACGCAGGGCTTCAGTGGCCTCACGCTGACCTTCACCCGCGCCACCTCGGGGCTCGACAGCGGTGAAGCCGGCATCGCCGCCTTCTCGGTCGACGGCACCAACTACACCACGCTCGAATCGACCCGAAGCGCCACCGGCGCCACCACCGTCGCACTGCCCTCGGTGGCCACCAACCAAAGCTCGCTGCGCCTGCGCTTTCGCGTCAACGCCAGCAGCTCGTCGGAAACCTACACCGTCGCCAGCCTGACGCTGCAAGGCACGACCGGCACCACACCACCCCCGACCGGCGGCACCCTGCCCCCCGTCAGCAGCGTTGACGCCGACGGCCCCTTCGCCACCACCGTGACCCAAAGCACCGGCTCCAGCCGCAACGGCTGGGTGGTACGCCCCACCACCCTGGGCGCCAACGGCCTGAAGCACCCCATCTTCATCTGGGGCCCCGGGGCCGGCACCGGCCCGGCGGAATATGAGTTCCACCTCAAGCGCCTGGCCTCGCACGGTTTCGTGGTGTTCTCTGAAACGTCGAGCAATGGCGGCAGCGAAATGACCGCCGCCATCACCTGGCTGATCTCTGAAAACAGCCGCGCCGCCAGCCCGTACTACCAAAAGCTCGACACCAGCAAGATCGCCGCCGGTGGCCACTCGCGCGGCTCGATCGCCACCTTTGCGATTGCGGCCGACTCGCGTCTCACCACCACCCTGCACATCTCGGGCGGTTCGTTTGACGGCAACGGCTCCAACAACCTGCGCAAGCCCGCCGCCTACATGTGCGGCGGCAGCGACTCCACCGCCCTGCCCAACTGCGACCGCGACTACACCAACACCGACGTGCCGGTGTTCTACACCGTCATGGCCGGTGTGAGCCACACCCAGGCCGCCCGCTCGGCGCTGCCGGCCATCACCGCCTGGTTGCGCTGGCACATCGGTGGCGAGAGCTTCCGCCGCGACAACTTCCTCGCGACCAATTGCGCCTTCTGCACGGGCACCTGGTCGTCGAAACAGAAGAACTGGTAATGACAGCGATGCGCGTGTTGGCGGTGTCAACCGCGCTGCTGGCCAGCGCCTTGTTCGGCCGCTGGTCGGCACCACAGGGCGAGCTCGCGCCGCCGGCGCAGGAGCTGCCGCGTGCCAGCACGCCAGCCCTGCACCCCCCGCCGCAGCCCGTCGCTTGCGCGCAGACACCGCAGCCGCTGGAGGCTCAAGTCGATCAAGCCGCCATCGCCCAGGCCGAGCGCGCTGTGGCCGAAGCGCGTGTTGCGGCACTCAAGGCCGCTCAAGAGTCGCTGGCCCACGAGAGCGACCCGCAGCGCAAGAGCGAGCTGATCCGCGAGATCGCGGCGCAAAAAGCGCAAGACGACCTGGGCGGCGCTTGGACCTGGCTGACCCAGCACCGCGCCGACCCCGGCTACGCCGAGAACGCACGCAACCTGCTGTTCCAGTGGTCGTATGCCAAGCCCGAGCACGTGGCCGCCTTGCTGCCGCAGGTGGCCAGCGGTGAAGCCCAGACCGCCGCTGCACAGCAGTTGGCCCAGCTCTGGAACAAAAAAGACCCCCACGCCTACCACGCGTGGGTGGCCTCGCTGCCTGAAGGCGCGCTGAAGGCCGCTGCGCGTTCGCCGTACTGAACCGCTCGTCAAGCCATCTCAGTGGCGCCCGCTCCCTCAGCGGCACCGAGTTCCATTCAACCAAAACAGGAGAGACGCCCATGAAACGCATCACCCTTTGCCTTGCGCTCGCTGCAGCCGCACTGAGCACGGCCCACGCCGCCCCGGTGTGCAACACCAGCGCCCAGGCGGCCGGCAACACCACCCACACCATCACGCACGGCGGCATCTCGCGCACCTACCGCCTGCACGTGCCGGCCAACCTGGTCACGCCGGCCTCGGTGGTGCTGAGCCTGCACGGCCTCTCCAGCTCGTCGTCGTCGCAACAAACAGGCAGCGGCTGGGATGCCGTCTCCAACACCGCCCGCAACGTGGTCGTGGCCTACCCCGACGGCGTGAACGCGCAATGGAACGTGGCCGGCTTCAACCCGAACATTGACGACACCGGCTTCATGAAGGCCATCGTCGACCACCTCTCGCAGCGTGTGCGCATCGCCCCCAACCGCGTCTACATCAGCGGCACCTCGCTGGGTGGTGGCTTCTCGCACAAGATGGCCTGCACCCAGGCCAACTACTTCGCAGCCGCGGCCCCGGTGGTGTTCCACCTGCACAGCAGCCCGCAAGACTACGTGTGCGCACCACAGCGCCCCATCACCGTGCTGGAGTACGCCGGCAAGAACGACCTGCTGGTGCGCTACAGCGGCGGCACGAGCAGCGTGCAAGGCAAGACCGTGACCCACCTGTCGGCCACCGCCAGCTTCCAGAAATGGGCGCAGTTGAGCGGTTGCACCGGCAACCCCGTCACCACCTGGTCGCGCCTCAGCGCCAACAACCAGCAGTACCAGAACTGCGCCGGTGGTGTGGTCGTCGGCCTGGCCAGCCTCTCGTGTGGCCACGGCTACTGCGCCGACACCGCCTTTGGCACCCCGCCCGCCGATGCCTGGAAGGTGTTCAAGAACCAGGTGACACCAGGCCTCAAGGCCGACGCCTGCGGCGCCTGAGAGTTTTTTGACTTCCGTTCGGGCTGAGCCTGTCGAAGCCGGCGCCGTGCACTGCGCACCCTTCGACAGGCTCAGGGCGAACGGAGTGGGAAATCAAAAAACTCTCACCCTCTGAGCCCACTCCCATGAGAATCCACAGCGCCTTCTCCCTGCGCCGCGCACTGCTGGGCCTGGCCCTGCTGGGCGCGGGCATGGCCGCTCACGCGGTCGTGCTGGTGGAGCAGCAGTTCGCCAACGGGCTAGGCAACTTCAGCGCCACGGGCAGCGTCTCGCTGGTCAGCGAGGGCGCCCGCCTGCGAGGCGGCAGCACCCCGGGCCGGCTGAACCTGCCGCTCTTCAGCACCGCCGGCCACACCGACTTCAGGCTCACCGTGACCCGCGCCACCTCGGGGCTGGACACGGGTGAAACCGCGGTCATCAGTGCCTCGGTCAATGGCAACGTGCGCACGCTCGAATCCACGAGCAGCGCATCGGGCAGCACCATCTTCAGCCTGGGCAACGGCATTGCCACGCTCACGCTGCAGTTCGCGCTCAACGCCAGCAGCGCGCTGGAGACCTTCACCATTACCTCGGTGAAACTGGAGGCCACACCCATCAGCGGCTGCGAGCCCAACTGCACACCCACACCCGGCGTGACCATCGTGCCCGATGCCAGCTGGACCTGTGGCCTGCCGGGCGGCATCCCGGACCCGAGCAGCGGCACGCTGGTGTTCAGCACCCTGTTGACCCGGGGCACGACCCTCGCGATGGGCCACACGCCCTATGGCAACCGGCGTGTCACGCCCAACAGCGGTGGCACGCTGCTCGCTGGCGGGCGCATCAGCGGCACGGTCCAGAGTGGCTCGCTCGACTTCGACCTGCTGCTGCCCAGCGGCGCCGTCGAACACGAGAGCCGCTATGTGCTGCGCAGTGACAGCACCAACGTCTACATGCGCAGCTGCGGTGTGGCCGATGGCAATGACGTGCGCTTCGTTGCCGACTTCGAGGCGCCGGCCAGCAGCAGCCTGCAGTGGCTCAACTCGGGCACCTACGTGGGCCGCCGCAAAGCGACCAGCAGTGGCATCGAGTTGACGCTCTACCAGGTGTCACCCAACCCGAACCCAGCCCACACCATCAAGCACACACCGGCCGACCCACAGCTGCGCCAACAGGCCTGGAACTGCACGTTTGCCAGCCCCACAGCCACCCAAGGCAGCGAAGTGATGGTGGCGCGGGTGAACATCGGCAGCTCCTTGTCGGTGGGCAGCTCGAAATCTGGCAGCCGCAACATCATCCCGATCACCGGCGGAACCTTCAGCGGCTCAGCCGCTTCGGGCAACGTCAACCCGGGGGGTGCCGATTACCAGCTCAACCCAGGTGGTGGCCTGCAGATCGAGGCGCGCTACACGCTTCGGCCAAACAATGGCGAAACCATCGTGGTGCGCAACTGCGGCAACTTCGCCACGGCGGACTTGAGCCAGGTGATGTTCGAGGCCAAGACCGATGGCGCCTACGCCGGGCTCAACGACCGGCGTTTCGTCGGCACCGTCACGCCCGGCTTGGGGCGCGTGACGATTCGGGTGTTTGACGAGCGCTGACAAAAGCCCGCACGAGCAAAGCGAAGTGCCCCTTCAAGCAACCCTCTGGGAACCGGCTTTGCCGGGCCCACAGGGGAGGCGCCCCTTGGGGGCAGGAGCGAAGCGACTCGGGGGCTAACTCAGTGGGCGCCAGCCACATCCGCCCCGGCGGCGTTCATCTGCGGTTTGGTCAGCCACACCATGCCGATCAACACCACGAACAGGATCGACGACAACCAGAAGATGTCGGTCGCTGCCATCGTGAAAGCCTGCTGGTTGATCAGCCGGTCAACGGTGGCCAGTGCCTGCTCGCGGCTGTTGCCGGCGGCTTGCAGCTGGCTCAAGGTCTGCACCGCCGTGTCGTTGCCGAGGTTGATGCTCTCTGAGAGATGCGCGTGATGCAAGACCGCGCGGCTCTCCCACACCGTGGTGAAGAGCGAGGTGCCCACCGCCCCGGCAACGATGCGCACGAAGTTGCTCAAGCCGGCCGCCGCCGGCATGCGCTCGGGCGGCAGCCCCGAGAACACGATGGCCTGCAGTGGAATGAAAAAGAACGCCATCGCAGCACCCTGCAACACGGTCGGCAACAGGATGGTCGCGAAATCGGCCTGGGTGTTGAAGTGCGAGCGCATCCACAACACCAGCGCAAAACCAAGGAATGCCACGGTCGCGAGCTTGCGCGGGTCGATGCGTCGCACGTTCTTGCCCACCCAGGGTGAGAGCACGATGGCCAGCACACCCACCGGCGCCAGCGCAAAACCCGCCCAGGTGGCGGTGTAGCCCATGTACTGCTGCAGCCACAAAGGCATCAGCACCACGTTGCCGAAGAAGAGGCCGTAGGCGATGGCCAGAGAGGTCGAGCCCAGCCAGAAGTTGCGTTTGGCAAAGAGGCGCAGGTCGACGATGGGGTGCTTTTCGGTCATCTCCCAGGCCAGGAAGAAGAGAAAACTCACCACCGCCACGACCGTCAGCAGCACGATCTCGGTTGACGAGAACCAGTCGAGCTCCTTGCCCTTGTCGATCATGACCTGCAGCGCGCCGACAAAGAGCACCAGCAGCGCCAGGCCCACCACGTCGAGCGGCACGCGCCTGGGGCCGGGGTCGCGGGTGCGGTAGATCGACCAGGTGGCCGCGGCTGCCACCAGGCCGACCGGGATGTTGATGTAGAAGATCCAGGGCCACGAGATCACATCGGTGATCCAGCCACCCAGCAGCGGGCCCACCACCGGTGCCACCAGCACCGTCATCGCCCACATCGCCATCGCGATGCCGGCCTTGGCCGGTGGGTAGCTTGCGAGCAGCAAGGTCTGCGACAACGGGATCATCGGCCCGGCCACCAGGCCTTGCAGCACGCGGAAGGCGATCAACGATTCGATGTTGGGCGCGAGGCCGCACAACCACGAAGCCAGCACAAACAGCAAGATGCTCGCGGTGAACAAACGCACCTGGCCGAAGCGCTGCGTGAGCCAGCCGGTGAGCGGCACCGAGATGGCATTGGCCACGCCGAAGGAGGTGATGACCCAGGTGCCTTGCGACGGGCTCACGCCCATGTCGCCAGCGATGGCGGGGATGGACACGTTCGCGATCGAGCTGTCGAGCACGTTCATGAAGGTGGCCAGCGACAGCGCCACCGTGCCCAGCACCAGCTGGCTGCCGGTGAGCGGCGCGAAGTTGAGCGGGCGCGGCGGTGGCTCTGGCGGTGACGACGGGGCCGGCAGATCGGCGGTGGTGGAAGACATGCTCACCCTTTTTGCCGAATCACTTGCCTGACACGATGGCCGTGGACGGCGACGCCGCTATCACGGCCGTCGTGGCCTGCACACTCGCCGCGGCGGGTGCGACGGCGGCGCCGCTGGCCCGTGCCGCCGGTTTGGCGACGCGGCCCAGGTTGGCGGCGATGATCTTGCGCACTTCGGCGTCGGCATCTGCATGGCTGGCTTCGCCCACGGTGTTTTGTGCCACGCCGCTGCTGCGCGGCGCATCAGCCAGGGTCTTGCCGCTGGTGTCACTCACATCGACCCGCGCTTGCATCGACAAGCCCACACGCAGCGGGTGCGCGGCAACTTCTTGCGCATCGAGCACCACGCGCACCGGCAGGCGTTGCACCACCTTGATCCAGTTGCCAGTGGCGTTTTGCGCCGGCAGCAGGGCGAACGCCGCGCCGGTGCCCGCGCCCAGGCCGTCGACCTTGCCGTGGTACTCGACCTGGTTGCCATACATGTCGGCGGTGAGCGTGACGGGTTGGCCGATGCGCAGGTTCTTGAGCTGGCTTTCCTTGAAGTTGGCGTCGACCCAGACCTTCTTGAGCGCAATCACCGACATCAGCGGCGCGCCGGCCTGCACACGCTGGCCCAGCTGCACGCTGCGCTTGGCGATGTAGCCGTCGATCGGCGCGGCCAGGTCAGCGCGCTTCACGGCGAGGTAGGCCTCGCGCACACGAGCCGAGGCACGCAGCACATTGGGGTGTTGTTCGACCGAGGTGTTGTCGGTGAGCGCCTGGTTTGACGCAAGCTGCTCGCGCGCGGCAAGCGCGGCCGACTGTGCCGCCATCACCGCGCTCTTGGCGGCGGCGAGCTGGGAGTTGGCGTGGTTGAACTCTTCCTTGCCGACGGCGCCGGTGGCCAGCAGCGGGCTGCGGCGCGACACGTCGTCTTGTGCACGCGCCACGTCGCTCTGCGCACGGGCCAGGTCGGCCTCGCGCAGCGCGATCTGCGCCTTCAGCGTCGCGTTGTTGCCAAACAGCGTGCGCACTTCGCGCACGGTTTGCGCGAGCTGGGCTTCGGCCTGGTCGAGCGCCACCTGCGCGTCGGCCGGGTCGAGCTTCACGATCACCTGGCCAGCCTTCACGAAGTCGGTGTCATCGGCGTTGATGGCCAGCACGGTGCCGCCGACCTGAGGCGTGAGCTGCACCACGTTGCCTTGCACGTAGGCGTTGTCGGTGTGTTCGTAATGGTTGAGCACCAGCGCGTAGTAGGCGCCGTAGGCCATGCCGGCAACAGCCACCGCGGCCGCAACGGCGGTGAGGGCCTTCTTGCGGGCGGGGTTGCGGGCGGGGTTGCCGGCGGGGCTGGCCGCCAGGGTGGATTCGGGGGCGTTCATGGGTTCTTCTCCAAAAGGGGCTCAGCGCGCGGCGGCCGTGCGGGTGGATTCGGCGGCATCGTTGGTGGCATACCCACCGCCCAGCGATCGGATCAAGGCAATTTGCGTGTCGAGCGCGCGCGCCTTGAGCTCGGTGGCGGCGCGGCGCTGATTGAGCACGTTGGCTTCGGCATTCAGCACCACCAGGTAGGTGCCCAGGCCGGCCTTGTAGCGCTGCGCGGCCAGGTCGTAGGCCGACTCGGCGCTGTCTTGCGCCTGGCCTTGTTGGGTTTGCTGGCGGGCGATGGACTGCAGCGAGCTGATCTGGTCGGCCACGTCGCGCAAGGCATCGATCACGGTGGCGTTGTAGGTCTCGACCGCAGCGTCGAGCTCAGCCGATTTGCCGCGCAGGTTGGCGCGCAGGCGGCCCGAATCGAAGATCGGCAGGCGGATCGCCGGGCCCACGCCGTACTGCTCGCTGCCACCCTTGAACAAACGGTCGATCGGGATGCTCGACAGGCCCACGAAGGCGGTGAGGTTGACGTTGGGATAAAACTGCGCGCGGGCCGACGCCACATCACTGGTGGCGGCCTCGACACGCCAGCGCGCAGCGCTGATGTCGGCACGGCGACCGAGCAGGTCGGCCGGCACGTTGGCAGGCAGCGGCACGGCCTGCACCGCCACCAGGCGCGGCGTGAGCGCATCCAGCCCCTGGGGCGCCTGCGCCGTGAGGGCGGCCAGGGCGTGGCGTGTGAGGGTGATCTGTTCGTCAAGTGCTTCGAGCTGGGCGCGGGTTTCGGGCAGAGCGCCTTCGCCTTGGCGCAGCTCCAGCTGGGTGTCGAGCCCGGCCTGCACACGCTGCTGGATCAGCGAGAGGATCTCGTCGCGCTGCGCCAGCGAGCGCTGCACCACCTCGCGCTGCTCGACCAGGCGGGCCAGCTGCACATAGCTGCGCGCCACGTTGCTGGCCAGCAGCACTCGCGCGGCCTGGGCCTCGGCCTCGGCGGCGCGCTGGCTGCCAATGGCGGCGTCGAGCGCGGCACGGTTGCGGCCGAAAAAGTCAATCTCCCACGCGGCTGTGGCCTGCAGCGTGCCGCTGCTGCGGTACGACCCGGCCAGCGGCGGCGGCACCGCGCCATTGGCGGTGTAACGCTGGCGGGTGAGGTCGAGTGCGCCATTGACCTGCAAGCCTTGTGCGGCATGCGCGCTGTCGACCGCCGCTTGCGAGCGCGCGAGGCGCGCTTGTGCGGCCTTCAAGCTCGGGTTGCCGGCCAAGGCGCGCTCGACCAGTTCGGACAACGTGGCATCTCCAAAACCAAGCCACCAGTTGGCCGCCACCGGCGCAGCAGCGACTTCGCTCACACCCAGCGCAGCGGGCGACACGCTCTTGGCCGCAGGCGGTGCAATGCCCTCGGTGCTGGCGCAGCCCGCCAAGGTGAGCACCAGGCTGGAGGCCAGCGCGACGACAAAGACGGTCAAGGTGGGCAAAGCCTGCGCGGCGCAGCGCATGCGGTGCAGGGGCGCGTTGAGGGGCTGGGACATGGGTGATCTTTCAGGAAACTTGTTCAGGCTTTAATTGCTCAGGCATGCATTTGGACGTGCGTGCACTCAGAGCCTGTGAATGAATTCGGCGCGCCCGAGCGGGTGCCCCAAGCGGTGTCGATCTAGGCGCAAAGCGCACCCGCAGCTCGGGCTACGGGGAGCATTTGCAACGACGAACGGCGCCGTTTGGGGCGCACGAGCGGGTGTGTCGGATTTGTTCACAGGCTCTCAGGATCTCAGCAGGGGCTCAGGCGCCGTCGCGCATGTTTTCGCCGTTGGCCAGCATGCGGCGCAGGTAGCCGGTGAGCGCCTGCCATTCGGTCTTGGAAAAGCCCGCCAGGTGCTCGTTCATCACCGAGGCCAGGGCGGCGGGGATGTTGTCGGCCGCGGCCTCCCCCTCGGGTGTGAGCTCGAGGTTGACCACGCGCCGGTCTTCGGTGGAGCGCACCCGCTTGCACAGACCCTTGGCCTCCAGCCTGTCGAGGAGGCGGGTGGTGGCGCCGGGGTCGGTTTGCAGCTCGCGCGCCATCTCGGCCACGGTGTTGGCCTGGCACTTCTTGAGCTTGTAGAGCGGCTCCCATTGCGCATTGGTCAGGCCGTGAGGCTCCAGGCGTTTGTCGGTCTCCTGCTTCATGGAGTTGAGCAGGCGGCGCAGCAGGTAGCCCACGCTTTCGTCAGCGCTGTAGGCGTTGGGGCGGTAAAAATCGGCAGGGGGAACAGGGCGCGACATGGCAGGTGGCACAAGGCCGTTGAAATGCAGTTTTTGCAATTTAACTGCCTAGGCAATTAGTGTCAAGGCTTCCATTTGTGAACTAAGACCAGGCCGCCCCGCCCCTACACTGGTCCGATGTCTTCCACCGTCACCCCCGCCCCTTCGAAAAACGTTCGCTCGCTGAGCGGCCTCGGCCCGTTTTTGCGCCCCTACCGCGGGCGCATTGCGCTGGCCGGCTTGTTTCTGGCGCTGGCGGCGGTGAGCACGCTGGTGTTTCCGGTCGCGCTCAAATCGCTGATCGACCAAGGCCTGGTGGCCGCTGACCCCGGCGAGCGGGTGCTGGCCTTGCGCGAGCACTTCTTCGCGCTGTTTGCGGTGGGCGCCGCGCTCGGCGTCTTTTCAGCCGCGCGCTTTTATATGGTCAGCTGGCTGGGTGAGCGTGTCACGGCCGACCTGCGCAACGCGGTGTATGCGCACGTGGTGAAACAAAGCCCCGAGTTTTTCGAGACCACACAGACCGGCGAGGTGTTGTCACGCCTGACCACCGACACCACGCTTGTGCAAACGGTGGTGGGCTCCAGCCTCAGCATGGGCTTGCGCAATGGCGTGATGGGCATTGGCGCGATGCTCATGCTGATCATCACCAACCCCTATGTGATGACGCAGGTGCTGGGCATTCTGGTGCTGGTGGTGCTGCCATCGTTGTACTTCGGCCGGCGCGTGCGCAAGCTCTCGCGCGCCAGCCAAGACCGGGTGGCCGATTCGAGCGCCATTGCGGCCGAGGTGCTGAACGCCATCCCCGTGGTGCAGAGCTACACCCAGGAGCAGCGCGAAGCGGCCCGCTTCGACAAGGCCACCGAAAGCGCCTTCATCACCGCCATTCGCCGCACCCGGGTGCGCTCGGGCCTGGTGGCCTTCATCATCACCGCCACCTTCGGCGCGCTGCTGTGGGGCCTGTACCAGGGCACGCAGGCGGTGATCGGCGGCCACATCAGTGCAGGCCACCTGGGGCAGACGGTGGTCTACGTGGTGATCCTGGTGAGCAGCGTGGCGGTCTTGTCCGAGGTCTATGGCGACTTGTTGCGTGCGGCCGGCGCGACCGAGCGGCTGATGGAGCTGCTGGCAGAGCGCTCGCCGATCGAGTCACCCGCGCGGCCGGTGGCGCTGCCAGCCACCCGCGCCGGCTCGTCACTCGAATTGCGCGACGTCAGCTTCCATTACCCGTCGCGGCCTCAACACCCTTCGCTTCAGCAGGTGAGCCTGCAGGTGCAGCCTGGCGAAACGGTGGCCCTGGTCGGCCCGAGTGGTGCCGGCAAGAGCACGGTGTTCCAGTTGCTGCTGCGTTTTTATGACGTGAGCGAAGGCTCGGTCAGCATCGACGGCGTGCCAGTGCGCGACACCTCACTGCACGCGCTGCGCCAGCGCATCGGCATCGTGCCGCAAGACAGCGTGATCTTCTCCGCCAACGCGATGGAGAACATCCGTTACGGCCGGCCCGAAGCCAGCGACGACGAAGTGATGGCCGCCGCCCGCGCGGCGTTTGCCGACGACTTCTTGCGCCAGCTGCCCGAGGGCTACAACACCTTTCTCGGCGAGCGGGGTGTGCGCCTCTCGGGCGGCCAGCGCCAGCGCATCAGCATTGCCCGCGCGATGCTGAAAAACCCGCCGCTGCTCTTGCTCGACGAAGCCACCAGCGCGCTCGACGCCGAGAGCGAGCGCATGGTGCAAGCCGCGCTCGAATCGGCGATGAAGGGCCGCACCACCCTCGTCATTGCCCACCGCCTGGCCACCGTGCAACGCGCCGACCGCATCGTGGTGCTGGAGCACGGCC
>JBKJJF010000033.1:0-7446 GCA_046598195.1 Rhizobacter sp.
GATCAGATCCTGATCAAATTCGCGCTCCAGACGCTCTTGCACGATCTCCATGTGCAGCAGGCCCAGGAAGCCGCAACGGAATCCAAAGCCGAGCGCCTGCGACACCTCGGGTTCGTAACGCAGCGAGGAGTCGTTGAGCTTGAGCTTTTCGAGCGCGTCACGCAGCTGGTCGTACTCGCTGGCCTCGGTCGGGTAGAGCCCTGCAAAGACCTGCGGCTGGATCTCCTTGAACCCAGGCAGCGCCTCTTCGGCCGGGCCCAGGTTGTTGGGCAGCTTCTTTTCCAGAGTAATGGTGTCGCCCACCTTGGTAGCCTGGAGCTCCTTGATGCCGGCGATCACAAAGCCCACTTCACCGGCGCGCAGGGCCTCACGCGAAACCGATTTGGGGGTGAACACACCCATCTGCTCAGCCGCATAGGCCGCGCCGGAGGCCATCATCTTGAAGCGCTCGCCCCGCTTCAGCTCACCATCAACAACCCGCACCAGCATCACGACGCCGACGTAGTTGTCGAACCAGGAGTCGATGATCATGGCCCGCAAGGGCGCATTGGGTTTGCCCTTGGGAGCGGGCATGCGAGTGATCACCGCTTCCAGAATCTCGTCGATGCCTTCACCCGTCTTGGCGCTGCACGGGATGGCGTGCTCGGCATCGATGCCAATCACGTCTTCGATCTCAGCCTTCGCGTTCTCGGGGTCGGCGTTGGGCAGATCCATCTTGTTGAGCACCGGCACCACTTCGACGCCCAGCTCGAGCGCGGTGTAGCAGTTCGCCACGGTCTGCGCTTCAACGCCCTGGCTGGCATCGACCACCAGCAGCGCGCCTTCGCACGCTGACAAGGAACGGCTCACTTCATAGGAGAAGTCAACGTGGCCTGGGGTGTCGATCAAATTGAGCTGGTAGGTCTGCCCGTTGCGAGCGACGTAGGTCAGGGCCGCAGTTTGGGCCTTGATGGTGATGCCACGCTCGCGCTCGATGTCCATCGAGTCGAGCACCTGGGCTTCCATTTCACGGTCGCTCAGACCACCGCAGCGCTGAATCAGACGGTCGGCCAGCGTCGACTTGCCGTGGTCGATGTGGGCAATGATGGAGAAATTGCGGATGTGATCCATGCGAACTGCTATGTGCTCGTCGAGAGGCTCTTCGCTGAAGAGACAGCGGCGCAACCGCTGCAGTGAAAGCTCTCAATCGCGAGACGGGGTGAGCGCGCTTGTGCGCCGCGCCAAGACTGAAAAGAGGCTAAAAAAAAGGCACGTCGAACTTCTGACGCGCCTTCCAACAAAACGTATGGCAACTGCTTGCTGGGCTTTCATTGTAGCCAAAAGCCCCCCGCTGGAAACCGCGCCATTGCTTGATTTCACGTCGTTGCGAGTCTCCAACAGCAATAATTATCAACAATTTATCCACAATTGCTTGTGGGCAGCTTGGGGATAGTTTTTGTGGAACAAACTCATTGCCAGAGATGACGATAAAAGGCTGCGCCGAGCCGGGATTGTATGAGATGGAATGCGGAATCCTTTAAAAGTATGTGTGCGCATACATACTTAAAAAGTTCGCACTTCGAACATCAAAACCCGGCCCTGCGATCACGAAGGCTCGTCCACGTTTCACTTGACGGCAGGGATCCGAAGAAACTGTGCCCACTCGCCACGCAGTATGGTGACCGGCAAGGGGCGCGCCTTGTCGAGCTTGGACACCACCGCGTCGAACTGCTTCACATCGGCTACATCGGCCGTCCCCACGGCGAGGATGACATCACCTGCACGCAAGCCCACGGCCTCAGCCCCGGCAGCAACCGCCGTGACCCGCACGCCCGAAACACCGCGTGCCGCTTGCCGCTCCGCTTCGCTCAGGTTGGTGACCGTGAGACCCCAAGCCTTGCCGGATATCGACGAGCGCCCTTCCGCCTCTGACGGGCGCTCGTTGTTGGCGACCACCTGCGGGTTCATCTCCGCCAGGTTGGGTTTGAACTCCATCAGCTTGCCTCGGCGGCTGATCTGCAGACTCACCGATGAACCCGGTTTCAACACGCCCAAGGTGCGCCGCAGGTCGACTGCACCATCAACCGCCTTGCCGTTGACGGAGAGCACCACGTCGCCGGGTTGGATGCCCGCTTTCTCTGCCGGCGCACCCGGCACAACCTGGCGCACAAACGCGCCCTTGGTCTTGCCCTTGTTCAGGCCGTATTCCTCGGCCAGCTCACGTGGCACGTCGGTGGGCTGTATGCCGAGGTAACCACGCACCACACGCCCGGTGGCCTTGAGCTGGTCGGCAATGCGCATCGCCTCGTCAATGGGGATCGCAAGCGAGATGCCGACAAAGCTGCCCACCGGGCTGAGGATCTGCGAATTGATACCCACCGCTTCGCCGCGGATGTTGATCAGCGGGCCGCCCGAGTTGCCGGGGTTCACCGCCACATCGGTCTGGATGAAGGAGATGTCCGAACCCGTTTCACGCTGCTTGGCGCTCACGATACCGGCGGTGACGGTGTTCTCTAGGCCGAAAGGCGAGCCGATGGCCACCACCCACTCGCCCACACGCAGGCGGTTCACGTCGCCGACGCGCAGCACCGGCAGGCCGGTCGCCTCGATTTTCACCAGGGCCACGTCGGTGCGCTCGTCGGCGCCCACGATCTTGGCCTTGAACTCCCGCTTGTCGGTGAGCGTCACGTAGACCTCGGTGGCGCCTTCGATCACGTGGGCGTTGGTCATCACATAGCCGTCGGCACTGAGGATGAAGCCCGAGCCCTCACCACGAGGCACCTCGTCGTTGCCCTGAAGCGTGGGAGCGCGACGGCGAAACGGCGTGCGCGGGCCATCGGGTGTCCGCTCTGTGGTGCGAATGTTCACCACCGCCGGCCCCACACGCTCGACCAGGTCGGCGAAGTCAGGCAGTTCCCGGCTCTGCGCATGGCCGGTCTGCGGCATCAGCAGCGCCGCCAGGGACAAGACGCTAGCCACCCAAAGGCCAGCCACACGCGGCAAGAAGGCGCATCGGCCGCGAGCCACCGCCACGGCTGAAACACTGAAACTCATACCAACCCCTCAACGAAGAAACCCACTGCAACGATGAAGACGCCCGGCCCCGCGGCCGCCAGAAGCGACCGCTACTTTTTTTTGCGCTCTATCCCGTTGGCGAAATGGCGCAGCGTCATCAATGGCACGTCGCCCATCACCGTGATCCACCAGTCGCCGTCGCGGCGCATCATGGTGTGGGTGGCGCCGATGGTCGTGAGCATCGGGCGCGTGTGGCGCTCGGCGTTATAGGGTTCGATGAAGATGGACACGTAGGTCAAGCCATCGGAATAGACCGTCTGCAGTGCCTGCTCTGGCGCTGCCTCAGACGCGCGCACCGCGCCCTCGAACTGGCGTTTGACGCAGCTGACCATCTGGAAGCCGGGCACCGAGGCCTTGAGCGTCCAGCCCTCGGCTTCCAGCCGGGTCGGCACCAGCACGGGCCTAACCATCCGAAAACCATCCAGCTTCTTGATGGGCTGCAACACGCTGTCGAGTTGCGACCGAATGCCGATGGAGACTTCTGAGAAGGCCGACGACTCCAGCACCTCGCCACGCTCTCCGAGCACCTCGGAGCGCAGCAAGAGGCCAGTCGCTTTTTCGGCCCAGAGGCGGTGGCCAAAACGCAGCTTGTCGCGTGGCTTGAGCACCAGCACATTGGCCTCGTGCCCGGCCACACGCTCGACGGCCACCGGCTTGAGGTCATAGAACTCTTGAACGCGTTCCGCGCCGGCCTGCAGCAGGCCGGGGAAGGAACTCATCTGATCGCGCTGCTCGACCACCGCCACGCGACGCTGCGGCCAAACCGTGTGCACGAGGTCGTTGTGCCGGAACACGCTGCGCACCTGGCCATCGAGAGAATCGATGCGCTCGAACTGGTCTCGGCCTTCACAGTAGTGCGCGATGCGGGTGCTGGCGACCATGCCGCCAGCGCTCACCACCACCGTGCCGGCAAAGTTGCGCTTGTTGGCGGCGTCCTGGATGCGCGTCAGCCAGGCCCGGGTCTCGCGCGCCTCGACCAGCGGATCCCCGCTCGTGAGCGCACTCTGGGCGTGAACCGAAGGCATGGAGGCCGCAGCCGCACAAACAAAAACAAAGGCAGGCAGGCGAGACAGCATGGGGAGCGTGGGGGTGCGATTCAGCGAGACGTGCCATCGGCCGCGGCATTGCGCAGAAAGCCCGACGGCCCCCCAGGCACCGAGCTGCCACCGAACTTCTTGTGCGCGGCGAGGTATTCGTCCAGGCGCGCATCACGGATCAGTTGACCATTCAGCACCACGGCGGGCGGGTCACCCGGCTCGGCGGCACTGACCACCGTCGCTGGCTGGACAACCGGGGCTGCGGCCAGTCTGGCATCGGGCTGCGCGCCCTGCAGCGACAGCCCGCCCGACATCTGTGACACCAGCAGCACGCCCGCCACGGCCACAAAACCTGCCGCCACCGCGGCAGGCGTGGCCCACGCACGGCGCGGCGCTGCGGCCTGAGCAGGCTGCCCCGAAGGGGTTGGTGCCAACACCACCGGCTCCTGGGCCAGGCGCTTGCGAAAGGAGGCCAAGAACGCAGCGTCGTGAGCTGGTTTCGAGCTGAGGTCATCGGAGCGAAGCGCGTCACCGATCAGGTGATAGGCATGCCACTGCGCTCGCGCGTCGGTGCTTTCCCGCCACTGGCCGCAGGCTCGCCCGACGGCCGAAGCTTCCAGTTCGCCATCCATCAGCGCAGACAAATCGTCCGACGCGGGTAGTTTGTTTTCAGACCCTTGAGACATCACAACCTCCAGCACTCCAACACAACATCATCACCGAGCTCACCAACGTTCGCCCTCGCGCGTGTCGAGCAGCGGACGCAAGCGTTGCGCAATGGCCTCACGCGCCCGGAAGATGCGTGACCGAACGGTACCAATCGGGCAGTTCATGACCTCGGCAATCTCTTCGTAGCTGAGGCCTTCGATTTCACGCAACGTAATCGCCTGGCGCAGATCTTCAGACAGTGCCTCGATCGCAGCGTTCACAGCGATTGCAATTTCTTTGCTCGCCAGCATCGCTTCGGGAGTTTCGCTGTGGCTTAGTTCAGTTTCGATCCGGGAAGTTTCATCGTCGTCGTCGCGCCCCGCACGTGCGGATTCCGTCACGATTGGGTCGCGCTTCAGGTCGACCAAGGCTTTTTTGGCCGTGTTGACGGCGATGCGGTAGAGCCAGGTGTAGAACGCGCTGTCACCCCGAAACTGGGGGATCGCGCGGTAGGCGCGGATGAAGGTTTCCTGGGCGATGTCGGGAACCAGATCGACGTCGCGCACCATGCGACCGATCAGGCGTTGGATGCGGCGCTGGTACTTGACCACGAGCATCTCGAACGCTTTCACGTCGCCGTTTTTGACGCGTTCGATCAGCGGGGCGTCTGCGTCAGTGGCGGTCATTCAGCGGGTTCAGAACGGGGCCACAGTGGGCAGGGCGACAGGTCGCGCGCAATATACCGTACAGCGCAACGCATGCCAGTCGGCCTCGTGGCCGCGCCGCTGGACGGGCAACCACGTCCAGCGATGCAACTGCAGCACAGTCGGGTTGTCGGGCTTGAAATGCAGCAGCATCCAGCGCCCAAGATCGATGGACACCGTCAGGCGACCTAAAGGGGCATGCTCGTGACCCGCCGCGTCGCAGGCCGTGAGTTGCCAGCGCTGTGAGTCCCAACGCAGAGTCATCGCTTGCAAGCGCCAGGCATGCACCATCAGCATCGTTGATGACACGGCCAGCAAAACGGCGGCGATCATGACCCAGACCGCATGGCGCTCCATCGCTTGCAGCGCCCAGACTGCCACCACGGCAGCGACCAAGGCCACCAGCGACGTTGCCACCGCGCGCCAGATGCCGAAGTGGCGCACGATCATCTGGAACGGGGGAGACGCGTGCATGCCTGCCGCGAGAAGGGAGATTCGGCGGCGCGATCAGATGCGCTTGAACACCAGGGTGCCGTTGGTGCCGCCGAAACCGAAGTTGTTCTTCACGGCGTACTCGATCTTCATGTCACGCGCGGTGTTGGCGCAGTAATCCAGGTCGCATTCGGGATCCTGGTTGAAGATGTTGATCGTGGGCGGCGAGATCTGCCTGTTAACTGCCAGCGTGGTGAACACCGACTCGATGCCCCCCGCACCACCCAACAAGTGCCCGGTCATCGACTTGGTCGAGTTCACCACCAGCTTCTTGGCGTGGTCGCCAAAAGCCAGCTTGATGGCATTGGTTTCGTTCACGTCACCCAGCGGGGTCGACGTGCCGTGCGCATTGAGATACTGCACTTGGCTGCCGTCGATGCCAGCATTGCGCAACGCCGCACGAATGGAACGCTTGGGGCCATCGACGTTGGGTGCAGTCATGTGGAAAGCATCGGCACCCATGCCAAAACCGCTCAGCTCGGCGTAGATCTTGGCGCCGCGTTTTTTGGCGTATTCATACTCTTCGAGCACCAGCACGCCAGCACCTTCGCCGAGCACGAAGCCGTCACGGTCTTTGTCCCAGGGGCGGGACGCTGTCTTGGGGTCGTCATTGCGCGACGACAGTGCGCGGGGCGCGGTGAACCCACCGATGCCCAGCGGAGAGATGGTCGACTCGGCGCCGCCGGCAACCATCACGTCGGCATCACCGTACTCGATGATGCGAGCCGCCTGGCCGATGGAGTGCAAGCCTGTTGTGCAGGCCGTCACGATGGCGAGGTTCGGCCCGGTGAAGCCAAAACGGATCGACACGTGGCCCGAGATCATGTTGATGATCGAGGCCGGCACGAAGAAGGGAGAAATACGGCGTGGCCCGCGCGACACGTACTCGCCGTGAGTCTCTTCGATCAGCGGCAAACCGCCAATGCCCGAGCCCACCAGACAGCCGATGCGCTCGGCCTGCTCTTCGGAGAGCTGGTCACCGGTGGGCAGGCCCGCGTCACGCACCGCCTGAATAGAAGCCGCCACCCCATAGTGAATGAAGGTGTCCATGTGGCGCGCTTCCTTGGCCGGCATGTACTCCTCGACATTAAAACCCTTCACCTCGCCAGCAAACTGGCAGCTGAACGCCGAAGCGTCGAACTTGGTGATGGTGTCAATGCCGGAGCGGCCGGCAACCAGGTTGGCCCAGCCTTCTTCCACCGAGTTGCCCACGGGGCTGATCAGCCCCAGGCCGGTGATGACGACGCGGCGACGTGTCATGGACATCGCTCCGGGCTCAGGCCTTCTGGTGCTTCAGCGCGTAGTCGATCGCCAACTGAACGGTGGTGATCTTCTCGGCTTCTTCGTCAGGGATCTCAATGCCGAATTCGTCTTCCAGCGCCATGACCAGTTCTACCGTGTCAAGCGAGTCGGCGCCCAGGTCGGCCACGAAGGCCTTTTCGCTGGACACATCGGCCTCAGGCACGCCGAGTTGTTCGGCAATGATTTTCTTCACACGTGCTTCGATATCG
>JBKJJF010000245.1:0-15005 GCA_046598195.1 Rhizobacter sp.
CGACAGCGCGTTCAGCGCCTTGGGCCGGTTCAGCGTGATCAGGCCCGCCTCGCCTTTGACTTCCACCAGTACTTCGCTCACGTGCGCTGCCTCCAACCCACCAGTTCATTCACCACCAGCGCCCCCAGCACCAGCGCACCGCCAGCCAGCACGGTCTGGCTCGGTATTTCATTGGCGCCGACCCAGGCCAGAACGATGCCGAAGATCACCTCCAGCAGCGCCAGCAACGCGATCTCCGGCGCCTTCAGCACGCGCGCGCAGACCACCGACAAGGCGCAGGGAATCGCCAGCTGCACCAGGCCCAGCAGCGCCAGCAGGCCGATGTCGTGCGCCGTGGCCTGGAACGGCATGGCCAGCGGCAGCGTCACGATCGACGAAATGACGGCACCCACCAGGACGGCCGGCACCAGGTCGACGTCGCGGCCCTGCGCGTGCGAGCGCTGCGTGACGGTCCAATTGACGGCGCCCGCGATCGGCACGCAGAGCGCGACGAGCATGCCGGCGACCTGGCCCGTCTGGATCTGCGTGCCATACATGTAGGCGATGCCGGCGCCGGCCACCAGGATGGCGAGCCAGGTCCGGATCGGGATGCGGTGACCGATGAAGACGCGGGCCACCAGCGCGGTGAGCAAGGGGCCGGCGGCCAGGGTCACCAGCACGTTGGCGACGCTGGTGAGCGTCAGGGCCAGCATGAAGGCGGTGAACATCACGCTCCAGCAGACGCCGGACACCCACAGCGCCGCGCCGCCGTGGCGAATCCGGAAGAACACCGCCCGCCCCTGGAAGAACGGCAGGATCACCAGCAGCGAGAGCACGGTAAAGAAGCTGCGCCAGAAGGTCACTTCGAAGCTGCGCGCATGTTCGAGGTGCCGCGTGACGACGCCGGCCATCGACCACATGAGGGTGACCGCCACCATCGTCGCCACGGCGGCACCGTGGCTCAATGAGTCGCTTCGCGAATGACTCGCTGCGCTAATGACCTTGCCGCTGCGCGGCTTCAATGACTGCAATGAAGGCATGCACCCATTTTGTCATTTCGTCATCAACGCGAAGGCGAAGTCATTTCGTCATGCCGCTTCGCGCACCGCCCGCTTGCGCTCATGCTCCTTCAGGTAGCGCTTGCGCAGGCGCACCGATTTCGGGGTGATCTCGACCAGTTCGTCGTCCTCGATGAATTCCACGCCATATTCCAGCGTGAGGTCGATCGGCGGCGTCATCTTGATCGCGTCTTCCTTGCCGGACACGCGGAAGTTGGTCAGCTGCTTGGTGCGCGTCGCGTTCACGACCAGGTCGTTGTCGCGGTTGTGCACCCCGACGATCATGCCTTCGTACACCGGGTCGTTCGGCTTGACGAACATGCGGCCGCGGTCTTCCAGCTTGCCCAGCGCATAGGTGAAGATCTCGCCGTCGTCCATCGAGATCAGCACGCCGTTCTTGCGGCTGGCGATCTCGCCCTTGTAGGCTTCGTAGCCATCGAAGATGTTGGCGATCAGGCCTGAACCGCGCGTCAGGTTCATGAACTCGTTGGAAAAGCCGATCAGGCCCCGCGCCGGAATGCGGTACTCCAGGCGGACACGTCCGCGGCCGTCCGGCTCCATGTTCACCAGTTCGGCCTTGCGCTCGCCCAGGGCCTGCATCACGCCGCCCTGGTGCTGGTCTTCGATGTCGACCGTCACCAGCTCGATCGGCTCTTGGCGCTCGCCCTTGACGGTCTTGAACACCACGCGCGGCTTCGACACCGCCAGCTCGTAGCCTTCGCGGCGCATGTTCTCCACCAGGATGGTCAGGTGCAGTTCGCCCCGGCCCATCACTTCGAACACGCCTTCTTCGCCGGTCTCGGCGACGCGCAGCGCCACGTTCGACTGCAGTTCCTTCTGCAGGCGGTCCCAGATCTGGCGGCTGGTGACGTACTTGCCTTCACGCCCGGCCAGCGGGCTGGTGTTGACGCAGAAGTTCATCGTCAGCGTCGGCTCGTCGATCTTCAGCATCGGCAACGGCGTCGGGTTGGTCGGGCTGGTGACAGTGACGCCAATGCCGATGTCTTCGAGGCCGTTGACCAACACGATGTCGCCCGGGCCGGCCTCGGTAACTTGCACACGGTCCAGGCCCTGGAAGGTCAGCACCTGGTTGACGCGGCCCTTGAAGGCCTTGCCGTCCGGGCCTTCCATCATCAGCACGTCCATCGACGGCTTGATCGTGCCCTGGCTGATGCGCCCCACGCCGATGCGGCCCACGAAGGTTGAAAAATCGAGCGCCGAGATCTGCAGCTGTAGCGGCGCTTCCGGGTCACCGGAATTCGGCGGCACGTGCTTCAGGATGGTGTTGAACAGGGCCGACATGTCCGGGCCCCACTGCTCGCCACGCTCGCCTTCAACCAGCGAGGTCCAGCCGTTGATGCCGGAGGCGTAAACCACCGGGAAATCGAGCTGCTCGTCGTTGGCGCCGAGCTTGTCGAACAGGTCGAAGGCGGCGTTGATCACGGCGTCGGGCTTGGAACCCGGCTTGTCGACCTTGTTGACCACGACGATGGGCTTCAAGCCCAGCGCCAGCGCCTTCTTGGTCACAAAGCGCGTTTGCGGCATCGGGCCTTCTTGTGCGTCGATCAGCAGCACCACGCCGTCGACCATCGACAGAGCACGCTCCACTTCGCCACCGAAGTCGGCGTGGCCCGGGGTGTCGACGATGTTGATGTGGGTGCCTTCCCAGCTGACCGCGCAGTTCTTGGCCAGGATGGTGATGCCACGCTCGCGCTCGATGGCGTTGTTGTCCATCACGGTGTCGACCACTTTTTCGTGTTCGGCGAAGGTGCCGGACTGGCGAAGCAGCTGGTCGACCATGGTGGTCTTGCCATGGTCGACGTGGGCGATGATGGCGATGTTGCGGATCTGTCGGGTCATACGTTGCTCTCTGCGGTTTCTGTATTCAGGAGGCCTTGCACCTCGATCGGGCTCAAGAGCCTGGTTGAAATCAGTTCGCCGCCCGCAATGTGGCCGCTCCCCAAAAATGCTTTCGGCTGCGGGCCATAAACGCGCACACGCGGCGCATCGGCCAGCGGCAGGCGGCGGCGCACGCCGCTCAAGAACCGGCCTGCGCCTTCGTCGTCGAGCCGCACCACGGGCCAGTCGGCCAGCAGGGTGTCGGCTTGCAGCAGTTGGCTGTCGCGCTCGGCTTCGCTCATGGCGGCCAGTTGCTCCAGCGTGAATGCGCCGTCCAGCGTCAGCGGGCCGCTGCCGATGCGGCGCAGCGCACTCAAGTGGGCACCACAACCGAGCGCTTCGCCGATGTCTTCGGCCAGCGTGCGGATGTAGGTGCCCTTGCTGCAACGCACGTCGATCGTCAGTTGCTCATGTTGCCAGTCGATGATGGCAATGCTGTGAATCGTGATGTGGCGCGCTTCGCGCTCAAGCTCGATGCCGGCGCGTGCGTATTCGTAGAGCGGCTTGCCGTCGCGCTTGAGCGCTGAGTGCATGGGTGGCACCTGGGCAATCTCGCCGGTAAAACGTTGGCAGGTGGCCTCAATCTGCTCACGGGTGACGTTCACTTCGCGCGTTTGCAGCACCTCGCCTTCGGCGTCGGCGGTGCGGGTCTTTACGCCCAGCTTCAGCGTGGCGCGGTAGGCCTTGTCGGCGTCCAGGCTGATTTGCGAGAACTTGGTGGCAGCGCCAAAGCACAGCGGCAGCAATCCCGTTGCCAGTGGGTCGAGCGTGCCGGTGTGGCCGGCCTTCTCGGCACGGTACAGGCGTTTCGCCTTCTGCAATGCATCGTTGCTCGACAGGCCCAGCGGCTTGTCAAGCAGCAGCACGCCGTGGACGGCGCGACGCGGGATGCGGGGGCGAAGCGAGTTCATCAGATCAGTCTTCTTTGGCGCGGGTCGAATTGGCTTGTGCGATCAGCGCGCTCAGCTCGGCCGCGCGCTCGGTGGTGCGGTCGAACTCGAAATGCAGCGTCGGCACAGTGTGGATCTGCAGACGCTTGAAGAGCCCGTTGCGCAGGAAACCTGCCGCCTCGTTCAGCGCGGTTTGGCACTCCTTCACGTCACCGATCAGCAGCGAGAAGAACACCTTGGCATGCGCGTAGTCGGGCGTGACCTCCACCGCCTGCAACGTGATCATGCCGATGCGCGGGTCTTTCAGCTCGCGGATCAGCTCGGCCAGGTCGCGTTGGATCTGGTCGGCAATGCGGAAACCGCGGTTGGGGATGGATCGTTTGTGTCGCATGGGGTGTTCGCTTCTTCATGAGCCCTTGAAAAACAAACCCCGCCGTCTTTTGGAGGGCGGGGTTTGCATGTCGAGGGCAAATCCGCCTTACAGCGTTCGTGCGACCTCTTTCAGTTCAAAGAACTCCAACTGATCACCTTCCTTGATGTCGTTGTAGTTCTTCAGCTTGATACCGCACTCGAAGCCCGAAGCCACTTCACGCACATCGTCTTTCAGGCGGCGCACGGAATCGACTTCACCGGTGTAAATCACCACGTTCTCGCGCAGCAGGCGGAAGCGCGCGTTGCGGCGCACGATGCCAGCCGTGACCATGGAGCCGGCCACGGTGCCGATTTTGGAAGCCACGAACACGGTGCGAATCTCTGCCGTACCGATGACTTCTTCGCGCTGCTCGGGGGCCAGCATGCCGGTCATCGCTGCCTTCACTTCATCTACGGCGTCATAGATGATGTTGTAGTAGCGCAGATCAACGCCGTTGTTCTCGGCCAACTTGCGCGCGCCGGCATCGGCCCGCGTGTTGAAGCCGATGATGACGGCCTTGGAGGCAATGGCCAGGTTGATGTCAGATTCGCTGATACCGCCCACGGCAGCATGAACAACCTGCACCTTGACTTCGTCGGTGCTGAGCTTGAGCAGCGACTGCACAAGAGCTTCTTGCGAACCCTGCACGTCGGCCTTGATGATCAGCGCCAGCGTCTGCGCCTGGCCTTCGCCCATGTTCTCGAACATGTTCTCCAGCTTGGCGGCCTGCTGCTTGGCCAGCTTCACGTCGCGGTACTTGCCTTGGCGGAAGGTGGCGATTTCGCGGGCACGGCGTTCGTCGCTCAGCACCATGAACTCGTCACCGGCTTGTGGCACGGCGGTCAGGCCTTGAATCTCGACCGGCAGTGACGGCCCGGCTTCGGTACAGGCCTTGCCGTTTTCGTCCAGCATGGCGCGCACGCGGCCATAGCTCGAACCGGCCAACACCACGTCACCACGCTTGAGCGTGCCGCTCTGGATCAGCACGGTCGCAACGGGGCCACGGCCCTTGTCCAACTGCGCTTCGATCACCAGGCCCTTGGCCGGCGAATCCTTGGCGGCCTTCAACTCCAGCACTTCGGCCTGCAGCAGCACCTGTTCGAGCAACTGATCGATGCCCTGGCCGGTCTTGGCCGACACGCCCACGAACGGGGAGTCGCCGCCGAAGTCTTCAGGCACCACGTGCTCAGCCACCAATTCGGACTTGAGCCGTTCGATGTTGGCTTCGGGCTTGTCGATCTTGTTCATGGCCACGACGATGGGCACGCCCGCCGCCTTGGCATGGTGGATGGCTTCCTTGGTCTGCGGCATCACGCCGTCGTCGGCAGCCACCACCAGGATCACGATGTCGGTCGCCTTGGCGCCGCGGGCACGCATCGCGGTAAACGCCGCGTGGCCCGGGGTGTCGAGAAACGTGATCATGCCGCGCGGCGTGTCGACGTGATAAGCGCCGATGTGCTGCGTGATGCCACCCGCTTCACCCGCAGCCACACGGGCACGGCGGATGTAGTCGAGCAGCGAGGTCTTGCCATGGTCGACGT
Source organism: Rhizobacter sp. (assembly GCA_046598195.1). Lineage (GTDB taxonomy): Bacteria > Pseudomonadota > Gammaproteobacteria > Burkholderiales > Burkholderiaceae_C > Rhizobacter. The sequence continues at coordinate 5,780 of JBKJJF010000245.1, forward strand.
GACCCATGACGGTGACCACCGGTGCACGCGGCAGCAGCTCGTGGTGGGCTTCGGCCCCGGCGTCTTCTTCGAGGAAGGCATCGGGATCGTCGAGCTTGGCGGGAAACGCCTTGTGGCCCATTTCCTCGACCAGGATCATCGCGGTCTCTTGGTCGAGCTGCTGGTTGATGGTGACCATCTGACCCAGCTTCATCAACTGCTTGATGACCTCGGAGGCCTTGACCGACATCTTGTGCGCCAGATCGGCCACGCTGATGGTTTCGGGCACATGCACTTCTTGCACCTGTTGCTCGACCGGTGCCACAAAGGTGGACTGGTTGCTGTCGCCACGGTCGCCACGGCGGCCACCACGCGGAGCACGCCAACCTGGGCGGGCACTGGCACCACCCGGGGCGTCGGTGCGGCCCTTGACGGCGCGCTTCTTGGCGGCATCGTCGGCCCAGCTGGACGACAGCTTCTCCGACTTGATCGACTTCTTGTCGCCCGGTTTGGCCACTGCGCCTGGCGCAGCAGGTGCGCCCGGAGCCGCAGCCGGCTTGTGGATGGTGCCCTTGATGCCTTCGGCAACCGGCTTCGGCGCCTCTTCAGGCTTCTTGGCCTGTAGCACCCGCTTCGGCGCATTCATCATCGCGCGAATGGCCTGGGCTTCGTCTTCGGCGGCCTTGCGGCGCTTGGCGAGGTCGGCCGCGCGCTGCTTCTCTTCGTCCACCACGTCGGCGGCCTTGATCACGCGCAAGGCGGGCTTGGGCGGCTCGATGGGGGCAGGGGCAGGTGCTGCCACAGGCGCAGGAGCCTGTGCCGCGGCGGCTTTGGCACCCGAGGCAGCTTCAGCCGCAGCGGCGGCAGCTGCGTCGGCCAGTGCCTTGGCGGCGGCTTCAGCGGCCTCGCGTTGGCGCGCCTCGGCCGCTTCGCGGTCACGCTTTTCCTGCTCTTCACGCAGGCGGCGCTTCTCGACCAGCTCTTCTTCTTGCAAGCGCAGCTGCTCGGCTTGGGCTTGCGCCTCGGCCTGGCGACGTTGCAACTCGGCTTCGTCGATCACCGCCTCAGCAGGTTCGTCGGCTGCGGTTCCGTCACGCTTGACGAAGGTGCGCTTCTTGCGCACTTCCACCTGGATGGTGCGTGCCTTGCCACTGGAGTCGGCCTGCTTGATCTCGCTGGTCGACTTGCGGGTGAGCGTGATCTTCTTGCGCTCGGCGCCGGCAGCAGTGCCGTGCGCGGTGCGCAGGAAATCGAGCAACCGCTCCTTGTCGGACTCGGTCAGCGCGTCGTCGGTCGACTTCTTGGCGACGCCGGCCGAATGGAGCTGCTCGAGCAGCGCCGCGCCGGAGCGGTTGAGCTCGGCGGCTAACTGGGCGACGGTGGTCACAGCCATTGTGGATATCCTTGCTTGGTACTTGCGGAGCTGCTGCGGTGCTGAATCAATGTGGGCTTCAGGTGAGGTATCAGACGCGGGTTCAGGCGCTGGTTCAGGTTGTGAACCAGTGTTCACGCGCCTTCATGATCAAAGCCTTGGCTTCGTCTTCACCGACGCCGGAGATCTCGGTCAATTCGTCGACGGCCAGGTCAGCCAGGTCGTCACGCGTGTTGACGCCGCCTTCGGCCAGCTTGGCAATCAGTGCCGGGGTGAGGCCATCAAGGTCTCGCAGGTTCTGCGACACGTCATCGACCTTTTCTTCACGCACGATTTCCATGGTCAGCAGCGCGTCTTTCGCACGGGTGCGCAACTCGTTGACGGTGTCTTCGTCGAAGCCTTCGATCTCCAGCATTTCCTGCATGGGCACGTAGGCCACCTCTTCCAGGCTGCTGAAGCCTTCGGCGATCAGGATGTCGGCGACTTCGGCGTCGACATCGAGCTTGTCGACGAACAGCTTGCGTACGCTGTCAGACTCTTCGCTCTGCTTGGTCTGCGACTCTTCGGCCGTCATGATGTTGATGCGCCAGCCAGTCATCTCGGAGGCGAGACGCACGTTCTGGCCGCCGCGGCCGATGGCGATGGCGAGGTTTTCCTCGTCGACCACCACGTCCATCGCATGGCGCTCTTCGTCAACCACGATCGACTGCACATTGGCCGGGGCCAGCGCACCGATGACAAACTGTGCCGGGTCTTCCGACCACAGCACGATGTCGACACGCTCGCCCGCCAACTCGTTGGTGACGGCGTTGACACGAGAACCCCGCACACCGACGCAGGTGCCGATGGGGTCGACGCGTTTGTCGTGCGAGATGACGGCAATCTTGGCGCGCGAACCCGGGTCGCGAGCGCACGATTTGATCTCCAGCAAACCTTGCTCGATTTCAGGCACTTCTTGCGCAAACAACTCGACCATGAAGCCGGGCGCGCTGCGCGACAGCACGATCTGCGGGCCACGCAACGTGGGGTCGACTTCGGCGATGTAGGCGCGAACGCGGTCGCCGGAGCGCAGGTTTTCTTTCGGGATCATCTCGCTGCGCTTCAGACGCCCTTCGACGCGGCCCGACTCGACGATCACATCGCCCTTGTCCAGGCGCTTGACGGTGCCGACGAAGACCTTGTCGCCACGCGACAGGAAATCGGTCAGCAGCTGCTCGCGCTCGGCATCACGGATCTTTTGCAAGATGACCTGCTTGGCTGCTTGCGCACCAATGCGGCCAATGGTCACCGACTCGACCGACTCTTCGATGTAGTCGTCGACCTCGATGTCGGAAATCTGCTCTTGCGCTTCGAACAGCAGGATCTCGGAGTCGGGCAACTGCAGGCCGGCCTCATTCGGCACCACATGCCAGCGGCGGAAGGTCTCGTACTCGCCGCTCTCGCGGTCGATGGTGACGCGGATATCGACCTCGCCACCATGCAGCTTCTTGCTGGCCGAAGCCAGGGCTGCCTCGACGGCGTTGAACACAACTTCGCGGTCCACGCTTTTTTCGCGTGAGATGGCGTCTACCAGCATCAACAGTTCACGATTCATTGCTTGCGATCTCCGTCAATATCGTCAGCCGTCGCTTCGTCACCCTGGGAAGCTTCAACCGGCTGAAAACGCCGGCCTTTGAAGTCCATCACGGGCACCAAGCGGGCCTCCTTTACCTCTTCAAGCGAAAAATCCAGGGCCTGTTCGGCCTTGCCTTTGGTCTCGCTCTTCAGCACCAGGCGCCAGCCCTCGGCCAAAGCCTCCAGCACGCCGCGGTAGTGCTTGCGGCCCTGAAATGCCAGTTTCAAACTCAGATCAATCTCTTGCCCCGCAAAACGCTGGTAGTCGGCCGCTTTTTTCAGCGGGCGATCCAGGCCGGGCGACGACACTTCAAGCCGCTCGTAGGCACAACCTTCAACTTCAAGCACGTGTTGTAGCTGCCGGGTGACCTTCTCGCAGTCTTCGACCACGATGTACTCACCAGCGGGGTCGTTGGCCACACGGTCGATGTAGACGCGCAGCAGCCCCTTGGGGCTGCGTTCGCAATCCACCAGGTCGTAACCGAGGCCGGTCACGGTACTTTCAACGACGCTTTGCCAATTCATCCGTGGTCAATCAGTTCCTGATCAGCTTGCTCAGGCCTGCTTGCTCCCCCGCCAAAAAAACCTTGGCTGAGGCACCACCGCAAAGTCGATCAAGCAAAAAAAAAGGGCTGGAAGAATCCGCCCATGCAGTTTTCTTGCGAAAAGCGCATTGTAGCCTCAGCTCGAAGTAGCGGCAAGCCCCGGAGTTGTCAAGCCAGCGAGGAGGCCGCGTGCTTTGCGGCTGAGTGCCTGGGCTGCGTGCCAGAATCGCGGCTGACTTATCTACAGTGCGGAGACAGCATGGGATTTTTGGCCGGCAAACGCTTCTTGATCACCGGCGTTTTGAACAACCGCTCCATCGCCTACGGCATTGCCCGGGCCTGCCACCGCGAAGGCGCCGAGCTGGCCTTCAGCTACGTGGGCGAGCGCTTTCGCGAACGCATCACCGATTTTGCTGCCGAGTTCGGCTCCAAGCTGGTCTTTGACTGCGACGTGGGCAACGACGAGCAGATCGACACCACCTTCAAGCAGCTGGGCGAGGCTTGGCCGCAGTTCGACGGTTTTGTGCACTCCATCGGCTTTGCGCCGCGCGAAGCCATTGCCGGCGATTTTCTCGACGGCATGACACGCGAGAACTACCGCATTGCGCATGACATTTCGGCCTACAGCTTCCCCGCCATGGCCAAGGCCGCCCTGCCGTTGCTGCGCCCGGGCGCAGCACTGTTGACGCTGACCTACCTCGGCGCCGTGCGTTACGTGCCCAACTACAACACCATGGGCCTGGCCAAGGCGTCGCTGGAGGCTAGCGTGCGCTACCTGGCGCAAAGCCTGGGTGCGCGTGGGGTGCGCGTGAACGGCATCTCGGCCGGGCCGATCAAGACGCTGGCCTCCTCGGGCATCAAAGACTTCGGCAAGCTGCAGGCCGAGTTCGCCGCCGCCGCACCGATCCGCCGCAACGTGACGATCGACGACGTGGGCAACGCAGCCGCCTTCTTGCTGTCGGATCTGGCGTCTGGCATCAGCGCCGAGATCACTTATGTCGACGGTGGTTTCAGCCAGGTGATGGGCGCGGGTTGATCTTTTCTGCGCACCAAAGAAAAAGCGGCGCCGTAGCGCCGCTTTTTTTTCGCCTTTTCGCTTTCAGTTCTGAACGAACACAGCCACCGTGCGGGCCGGTACGCTGAATGCGCCCGTGGGCTGGTCGTGGGTGGCCGACCTCACCACCGCATCAGTGCCCGCCGCCTGCACCGGGTGCAACACAAAATCAGCATTCACCAAGGCTGTTGAGGTGAAGGTCTGCGCCACCTTGTTGGCATTGATCAGCACCAGCAGGTTGCGGTACTTGCCGTCGCCGCAGCTGGCGTCGCCCACGCCCACCTTCATCACGATCAACCCGTCTTGCTGGGCCGCCTGGTCGGGGAAGCTCACGCAGCGCATCACATCGGCACCGGTGCGAAGGCGCAGCATGGTGGTGTCGCGGCGCAAGGCCAGGAAGTCGAGCACCGCATTGCGTGTTGCCACGATGTCGCCAGGCGCCGGCGCCACGTTGACGTTGGTCAACAGGGCGCGGATGTGCGGCCAGCCCGCTTCGTTTTTCTCCGCCGGAGGCAGGCCGAACTCGGTCAGGTAGTTGGTGCTGCCGGTCCAGTCGATGCGGTTGAACCAATCGCCCGAGTTGTAGCTGTCGCGGTCGAAGGCCTTGGAGCGCAGCAGTTCGTCACCCGCGTGGATGAATGGCACGCCCTGCCCCATCAACACCGTGGCCAGCGCCACCACCTGAGCACGTGCGCGGTCGGCGGCCGAGGTGCCCGCCGGGTGCTTGAACTGGGCGATGTCAAACAGCGTTTCGCCGTCGTGCACACCCGCGTAGTTGATGACCTCTTGCGGGTCGCTGGTGTAGCCGGCTTGCTGGCCGCCGTAGTCGTAGGCACTGGCCGCCTGCCCGTTGAGCATGAAGTTGCGCAGGTTGCCGGCCATGCCGATGCGGATCAGGTTTTGCCGATAGTGCAGGTCGCTGCGTTGCCCGCTGGTGCAGGTGGCCGAGCTGTTGGTGGCGTTGACGTCGTAGCACAAGCCGCTCGCAAAACCCTGGTTGCGCAGGATGTCGTCGCCGCTGTCGAAGGGGCCACCGCCGCGCATCGCGTCGCGCAGCCGGTCGTTGAACGAGCCGAGGCCGGTGCCAGCGAGGTTGGCCTGGCGGGCCTGCTCGAAGCGGCGGTCGTTTTCGACCTCGCCGAAGTTCCAGGCTTCACCGTAGTAATACAGCGCGCGACCGGCGGCAGTGTCGACCTCGGCCTGTGCCTTGACCATCGAGGTTTTGGGGATGTGGCCCATGATGTCGAAGCGGAAACCGTCCACGCCGTACTGCGTGGCCCAGGTTTTGAGCGTGTCGACCATCAGTTTTTCCATCATCGCGAACTCGGGCGCGGTGTTGTCGCAGCAGGTCGAGCGTTCGATCACACCCTCACCGTTCAACCGGTAGTAATAGCCCGGCACGATGCGGTCGAGGAAGTTGCCGCTGGTGTGGTTGTAGACCACGTCCATCACCACGCGCAGCCCGGCACTGTGCAGCGAGGCCACCATCTCGCGGAACTCGATCACCCGCACCCGGCCGTCGGCGGCGTTGGTGGCGTAGCTGCCCTCGGGGGCGCCGAAGTGGCGCGGGTCGTAGCCCCAATTGAAGCAATCGGTGCCGCTGGCCGCCGTGATGATGGCTTGCTGAGCGGTCGAGGTGCTGCCGGACGGCGTGACCACGGGCGTGGTGCAGCCGGCTTCGTTGACGCTTGCGATGTCGAACACCGGCAGCAGATGCACATGGGTCAGGCCCGCGGCGCCGAGTGAGCGCAGGTGGGTCATGCCCTGTGACGCGGCCTCACCAAAGGCGGTGTATTTGCCGCGCTTGGCGACGGGCACGGTGCTGTCATTGACCGAGAAGTCACGCACATGCAGCTCGTACAGCACGCTGTCTTCGGGTTGGGCCAGCGGCGGCACGGTGTGGCCATCCCAGCCGGCCGGTTTCATGGCAGCGCTGTTCAGATCGGCGAGCAGGGCCGCTTGACCGTTGGCGTTGAGGGTCACGGCATACGGGTCGGTGACCTCGTTGGTGACCACGCCGCCGTCCACGGGGGAGAACACCGTGACGCTGTAGGTGTAATAGGCGCTGTTGCGCCAGGCGGCGTCGCCGGTGAGCGTCCACACGCCGGAGGCGGCGTCTTCGCTCATCGGCAGGCTGGCGCCGCCGACGATGTTGACCCGCACCGAGCGCGCCGTCGGCGCCCACAGGCGCAGCGTGGGCGTGCCGTTAGCGGCAAAGCTCGCACCCAGCGACTGGGTGGTGGCGCTCGCCGCATAAACGTCGTCGAGCACACCCTGGGTCTGCACCTGGGTGGCGCCCGCGGGCTTGCCGTTGAGCCAGCGCACCACGATCAGCTGGCCCTTGAGCAGCTGGCGCACATTGGCCGTGCCGGGCACGGTGAAGGCCGGCGCGGTGGCGAGGTGGCGGAAGCGCGCCTGCAGGCCGGCACTCAGGCTGTCGGCTGCGAGCACCAGGCTGCCGTCGGCACCGGTGACGCCGTTGTTGGCGTCAACCGCCATGCCGCCGTTGGCCGCGTAGTGCAGCCTGAACTCACCCGCCTGGGTGGCGCCCGGCCACACCAGCGTGCCGGCCGCGAGCCACATCGCACGCGACGAGTTCAGGCTGATGCCGTTGGCGGCCGCCTCGCTCGCGTAGGTGGCGCAATCACCCGACTTGAGCCAGATTTGTTGGCCGCGGGTGGTGATGTCGCTGGCGATGGTCGCGCGGCGGTCGCAATCGGGGTCCTTGATGGTGTCGGTGCCGTTGGTGCCCTTGTTGAGCACGAAGTCGACAGTGGCCTTGCTGGTGTCGAGCCGGATGTCAACATACGAGCCATACCCATCGGTTCGCTCAAAGACAAAGCGCGGCGTGCCGGGCCAGCCGGTCGAGGGCGTGGTCGGGCCGTTCCAGGCGTAGACCGCCCAATTGGTGTAAATCGCGTCGGGGCGCTGGTAGTGCACGCGCAGTGTCCCGGCTTCCAGGCCGCCAGACGTACTCGCCGGTGCACCACCGCCACCACCACCACCACCGCACGCGGCCAGTGCCAACGCCAGGGCGAAGCCGCCCATCCAGCGCACAAGGCGCCTGTTCATCAATCTCATGTGGGTCTCCTGCGCGCCGTTGGGTGGCGCGCGCTGTTCAGGTCAAAGGGTTTGGAGAATTTCGCGGCGTTTTTGCTGGTACTCCGCTTCGCTGACCAAACCCTGCTCGAGCAGGCGCTTGAGTCCGCGCAGGCGTTGTTCCTGCTCTTGGTAGAAACCGTTGTCGCGCGCCGGTGCGGCGGGGGCCGCAGGCGCAGAACCAGATGCCGCGCTGGCGGCGCCGAGTGGCAGCGCCTGCCAGTCGCTGCGGCGTGTTTGGCCGGTAGCGCTTTGCAGCACCACGTCACTGGCTTGCGAGCGTGTGCCGTAGCTGAACTTGTGCGGGATGCGGGTGCCGATCCAGGCGCCCATGAATTCGAGCCGCGCGTCGTGCACGATCAGGTGCAGTTGATCGGCCTGCACGAACAGCCGCGCTGTCAGGCCCGTGGCCGGCGCCAGCACGTTGTCGCCGCGCCGTGTGGCGCTCAGCAGCAGCAGGTCGTCGCCGGGGTCTGCGGCGGCCAGGGCCTGCGCCAGCGGCTCGATCAAGTCGCCGATTTCGTCGCTGACGAAGAGCGGCTGCGCCTTGCCCTTGATGAGCACCCGCACCGAAGCCAGCAACGAGCGCAGCTGCTCGGGGGCCAGCACGCGCGGGTGCTGGTTGGGCTCACTGCCCGCCTCGCGCGGCACACGTTGCACGCTGGTGAACTCGCCGATTTGCCACACACGGCGCGGGGCATCGGCCGCGACGGCGGGCGCCAGCAAGGCGATCAGGCTGGCAAAAAGGAAGGCCGTTCGCAGCCAAGCGAAAGGATGGATGTGCATGCTGCCTCCGTTCACAAATCGTCGAGCGCGCACGACGCGCCGATCAGCGCCGGCGACACGTCGGCATGGACCACAAACACCGGGATGGCGGCCAGGTAGGCCCGGAAGCGCCCCTTGCTCTCAAAGCGCTCGCGAAAGCTCGACGCCAGGATGCGCGCCCCCAGCCGCGGCACGATGCCGCCACCGATGTAAACCCCGCCGCGCGCCCCCAGCGACAGCGCCAGGTTGCCGGCCATGGTGCCGAGAAAGCTGAAAAACAGCGCTTCGGCCTGCACACACTGCGCGTCGTTGCCGGCTTGCGCGGCGGCGGTGATCTCGGCTGCCGTGCGTGGCTGCGCAGGCACACCTGCCACCTCGCACAGCGCCTCATAGAGGTTGAACAAACCCGGCCCCGACAGCACCCGCTCGGCCGACGCGTGGCCAAAGCGGCGCCGCAGGCGCTGGATCACCGCGTCTTCAACCTCGTTGGTGCCCGCCAGCGTGACGTGGCCGCCCTCCCCGTTCAGCGGCACGCTGGCGTGCAGACGGTTCGCCGGCAGCAGGCCCGAGACACCCAGGCCCGTGCCCGGGCCGAGCAAGGCCAGCGGCGCATCGGGCGCGGGCTCGCCACCGCCCACCTTCAACAAGTCAGACCACGGCAGCGCCGGCAGCGACAAGGCCAGCGCCGTGAAGTCGTTGATCACCAGAAAGCGCTCCAAGCCGAGGGCCTGTTGCACGCCCGAGATGGAGAACGACCAGTCGTGGTTGGTCATCTGCACGTGGTCACCCACGATGGGG
>JBKJJF010000313.1:0-12679 GCA_046598195.1 Rhizobacter sp.
TTTCGGCTTTGACATAATCCGATTTTGCAATGCGATAAGTTGAATGCCAGTCTACAGCATGACCGGGTATGCAAGCGCCACCGCCGGGGCGCAATCTGCGACAGAAACCACAGGCTCTGGAGAGGTGCGCCCTAGTGTGTCGCAAGCCGCCAGCGTGACGGTGGAGCTGCGCTCGGTCAACGGTCGTTTCCTCGATCTCGGGTTTCGCCTGCCCGACGAGTTTCGGTCCCTGGAACCCGCGCTGCGCGACCTGCTGACGGGCAACTTTCGCCGCGGCAAGATCGAACTGCGGCTGAACACCAGGGCCGAGACCGACACCGCTTGGCCCAACCCCCAACCGGAGCAGATGAACCGCCTGACGCGCCTGGAAAGCACCATTCAGGGCTGGCTGCCCAAGGCGCAGCCCCTGTCAGTGAATGAGGTCATGCAGTGGTGCAAGGGTGGCGCCCCGGCCGAAAAGCTCGACGAAGTGGCGCTCGAGGCCGCCAAGCGCTGCGTCGCGGGCCTGGCCGAAGCCCGCGCCCGCGAGGGCGAGAAGCTGGTGGCCGTGTTGATGGACCGCGTGAAGCGCCTGCGCGAGCTGGCCAGCCAGGCCGAGCCGCTGGTGCCTGCCGTGGTGCAGCGCCTGCAGCAGCGCTTTCTAGAGCGCTGGCAAGAAGCCCTGGTGGTCACCGGTGCGGCACAAACCATCTCGCGTGAAGCCATGCAGGAGCGCGCGCTCAATGAGGCCGCGGCGTACTCCATCCGCATTGACGTGGCCGAAGAACTGGCTCGCCTGCGCGCCCACACCGAAGAAATCGCCCGCCTGCTCAAGGCCGGTGGCGAGGTGGGCAAGCGGCTCGACTTCTTGATACAAGAATTGCTTCGCGAAGCCAACACGCTGGGATCCAAGTCGTCGACGCTGGAGCTGACCAACATCTCGGTGGAGATGAAAGTCCTGATCGAACAACTGCGCGAGCAAGTCCAGAATCTCGAGTGATGGCCTCAGCAATGGACTACCCAGGCAACCTCTTCGTGGTGGCAGCGCCCAGCGGCGCGGGCAAATCGAGCCTCGTCAATGCCCTGCTGCAGATGGACTCGCACCTGGTGGTGTCGATCTCGCACACCACGCGCAAGCCGCGCGGCCAGGAGCAGCATGGGCGCGAGTACCTGTTCATCGACGAGCCCGAGTTCCGCCGCAAAGCCGAAGCTGGCGACTTTTTCGAGTGGGCCGAGGTGCACGACAACCTCTACGGCACCTCGCGCGCCGCTGTTGAGCAGCTGATTGCCAGCGGGCAAGACGTGGTGCTTGAGATCGACTGGCAGGGCGCGCTGCAGATCAAGAAGCTGTTTCCGAACGCCATCCTGATTTTTATCCTGCCGCCCAGCTGGGACGAGCTCGCCCAGCGCCTGACCCGCCGCGGCGAAGACCTGCCTGACGTGATCGCCCAGCGCCTGTCCAACGCACGCATCGAGGTGGCCCAAGCCCAGCATTTCGACTTCGTTATAATCAATGCCTTGTTTGAAACAGCGCTTTTCGACCTGAAAGCGATCGTTCATTCGCAGCGACTCAAATACGCTGCCCTGCGAAGAAGCAAGCCTGCTGTCTTTGCGGCCCTGAATCTCAGTTAGCGCCCCTAGTTAGACCTCACCGGAGTACCTCCATGGCCCGCATCACCGTCGAAGACTGTCTCGTCAAGATCCCGAACCGTTTCCAGCTGGTGCTCGCAGCCACCTACCGTGCTCGCATGCTGAGCCAGGGCCATGCCCCCAAGATCGAAACCAAAAACAAGCCCGGCGTGACCGCGCTGCGCGAAATCGCCGCTGGCGAAGTCGGCATCGAGATGCTGCGCAAGGTGCCGCTCTGAAGCGTGGCGTTTGCCAATTAGTCGCAAAACGGCCCCATCGGGGCCGTTTGCTTTTGGGACGCCGGCATAAGGTCTTCGCCGATCCGCGATAAATTCGGGGCATGGCCGGCCCCATAACCACCTGGATTCGCGACGCTGCAAGCGGCGTGGGGCGCCGTTCGCGCGAACCGGCCGTGCCGGCCGCCACCAGCGACGCCGCAGCGGCCTCGTTCGCCACGCTGACCAAGAAGCTCGACTACCTCGACGCCGCTGACATCAAACGCGTGCGCGAGGCCTACCGCTTCGCCGACGAGGCGCACCTGGGCCAGTTCCGCGCCAGCGGTGAGCCCTACATCACCCACCCGATTGCCGTGGCCGGCCTGTGCGCCGAATGGAAGCTTGACGCGCAGGCGATCATGGCCGCGCTGATGCACGACGCGATGGAAGACTGCGGCGTGACCAAGGTCGAGCTGATCGAGCGCTTCGGCGCCGCCACCGCCGATCTGGTCGACGGCCTCACCAAGCTCGACAAGCTGCAGTTTTCCACCAAGGAAGAGTCGCAGGCTGAATCGTTCCGCAAGATGCTGCTGGCGATGGCGCGTGATGTGCGGGTCATTCTCATCAAGCTGGCCGACCGGCTGCACAACATGCGCACCATGGGCTCGATGCTGGCGGCCAAGCGCATTCGCATCGCCCGCGAAACGCTTGACATCTACGCCCCCATCGCCCACCGGCTGGGCCTGAACCAAACCTACCGTGAGCTGCAGGAGCTGTCGTTCCAGCATCTCAAACACTGGCGCCACGCGGCCTTGTCAAAGGCCGTGCTGCGCGCACGCGGCTACCGGCGCGACATCGTCGACCGCATCCGGCGCGAAGTCGAAAAAGCCTTTGCCGACACCAAACAGAAGGTGCAGGTCTTCGGCCGCGAGAAAACGCTCTATTCCATCTACGCCAAGATGCGCGAGAAGCACCTGAGTTTTGCGCAGGTGAATGACATCTTCGGCTTTCGCATCGTGGTCAACACCTTGCCCGAGTGTTATCTGGCGCTGGGTGCGCTGCACCAGCTCTACAAGCCGCTGCCGGGCCGATTCAAGGACTACATCGCCATCCCCAAAGCCAACGGCTACCAGTCGCTGCACACCACGCTGGTGAGCCCGCTGGGCACGGCGGTGGAGTTCCAGATCCGCACCGAGCCCATGCACGCGGTGGCTGAAAAAGGCATCGCGGCGCACTGGATGTACAAGGTCGGCGGCAAAGGCCAGGCGCTAGACGCACAGCGCCTGGGCGCGCTGTGGTTGCAGTCCCTGGTCGATATTCAAGACGAAACGCGCGATGCGAGCGAGTTTCTTGAGCACGTGAAGATTGACCTCTTCCCCGATGCGGTCTATGTGTTCACGCCCAAGTCGAAAATCATGGCTCTGCCGCGCGGCGCGACGCCAGTCGATTTTGCGTACGCCATCCACTCCGACGTGGGCGACCACTGTGTGGCGGCCAAGGTCAACGGTGACCCGGTGGCCTTGCGCACCGAGCTGCGCAGCGGTGACGTGGTGGAGGTGGTCACCGCCCCCGGAGCGCGGCCCAACCCGGGCTGGCTCAACTTCGTGCGCACCGGTCGGGCGCGCTCGAAGATCCGCCACTACCTCAAGAACATGGAGCAAGAAGAGTCGCAGCAGCTTGGCGAAAAGCTGCTGGCTCAGGCGCTGCGCGCCGAAGGCCTGACACTCCCCGACAGCGACCCGAACGACGCTGGTGCGGTGGCCTATTGGCACGGGCTCACCAAGTGGAGCGGCAACCGCTCGCGCGCCGACTTGCTGACCGACATTGGCCTCGGCCGCAAGATCGCCATCATCGTGGCCAAGCGCCTGGCGAAGCTGATGCTGGAGCGCGGCGCCAAACCCGACGCCCTCACCCTCACCATGGGCCGCTACGCCGCCGAAGACGACGCCACGCCCACCCAGGGCTTGGTGGTGATCGACGGCACCGAGGGTGCTTCGGTGCAAATGGCCCCCTGTTGCCGACCTATCCCGGGCGACGACATCGTGGGCTACCTCGGGCGTGGTGAAGGCCTGCTGGCGCACACCGCCGAGTGCGGCATCGGCAAACGCCTGTTCGAGCGCGACGCCGAGCGCTGGATCAGCGTTGACTGGGCCGAAGAACCCACACGCGCCTTCGAGACCGGCGTCACGCTGCTGCTGAAAAACGGCAAAGGTGTGCTGGCCCAGGTGGCCTCGGCGGTGAGCTCGGCCGAAGCCGACATCACCCACATCGACATGGACGACGAACCCGCCTCCGAAACCACCGAGCTGCGGCTCCTGGTGAGCGTGCGTGACCGGCTGCACCTGGCCGACGTGATGCGCACGCTGCGCCGTGCACCCGCGGTGCTGCGGGTGGTGCGCGTCAAGCCATAGGTTTTGGCGGGTAGCTCACCTCGACCACGGCCAGCGTCTCCAGGCCACCCGGCGTCATCAGCGACACCTCATCGCCCGCCCGCGACTTCAGCAAGGCCCGCGCAATCGGCGACACCCAGCTCACCTCGCCCTGCAGGTTGTCGACCTCGTCGACACCCTTGATGGTGATGGTGCGCTCTTCACCGCGCGAGTTTTGATAGGTCACCGTCGCGCCGAAGAAAACTTGGTCGCTGCCGTGGTGCACCGAGGGGTCGGCCACTTCGGCGATGTCGAGGCGTTTGGTCAAGAAGCGGATGCGGCGATCGATCTCGCGCAGGCGCTTTTTGCCGTAGAGGTAGTCGCCGTTTTCCGAACGGTCGCCGTTTTTGGCCGCCCACGAGACCACTTCAACGATCTTCGGCCGCTCCACGTCGAGCAAGGTCATCAGCTCGTCGCGCAGGCGCTTGTAGCCCTCGGGGGTGAGGTAGTTGCGTGTCCCGGGTGGCAGCGCGGGGGCCGCAACGCCCTCATCGTCATCGTCGTCCCCTTCGGGTTCTTTGGTGAAGGCCTTGTTCATGCCCGCTGTATAGCACCACCATCACCCACCGCCTCGGCGTAATGGCATGCCACTTCGCGCCGGTCGACCATGCGCAGCGGCGGCACTTCTTCGCTGCAACGCGGTTGTGCATAAGGGCAGCGCTTGTGAAAGGCACAGCCCGAGGGCGGGTTCAGCGGTGACGGCAGCTCACCCACGATGCGAATTTTGTGGGCCCGGCGCGCCGGGTCGATGCTGGGCGTGGCCGACAGCAACGCCCGTGTGTACGGGTGCAGCGGCTGCGCAAACAGCGTGGCCTTGGGCGCAAACTCGACCACGCGGCCGAGGTACATCACCATCACCCGCTCGGCAATGTGTTCGACCACGCTCAGGTTGTGCGAGATGAACACATAGGCGATCTGGGTGCGCTCCTGGATGTCCATGAACAGGTTCAAGATCTGCGCTTGGATCGACACGTCGAGCGCCGAAGTGGGCTCGTCGGCCACCAGCAAACCGGGCTGCAGCATCATCGCCCGCGCGATCGCAATGCGCTGGCGCTGGCCACCTGAAAACATGTGCGGGTAACGCTGGGCGTGCTCCGAGCGCAGGCCCACCTGGGCCAGCATGTCAACGATGCGCTCGCGGCGCTCGGCGCGCGACAAGGTGGTGTTCAGCAGCAAAGGCTCGTCGAGCATCTGCACGATGCGCTTGCGTGGGTTGAGCGAGGCATACGGGTTCTGGAACACCATCTGCACGCGCTGGCGCAGGGCGCGGGTCTGCGCGGCGCTGGCGGTGGCGGCGGTGGTGGCGACATCGATGCCGTCAAGCTGCAAGCTGCCGCTGGTGGGGTTTTCGATCAGCGTCAGCGCCCGCGCGAGCGTGGACTTGCCGCAACCCGACTCGCCCACCACCGCCAGCGTCTGCCCGGCCGAAAGCGAGAAGCTCACGCCATTGAGCGCCTTGACCGTGGCCGAGGGTTTGAAAAAACCGCGCGACACCTGGTAGTGGCGTGACAGGTCGCGTGCTTCGATCACGGGGGCGGTCATGGCGTGAGGTTGCGCGGGAAGAGGCAGCGCACCTGGCTTCCGTCGGGCAGAGCTTGCAGCTCAGGGTGGCTGGCACGGCACTCGTCACGCACCTGTGGGCAGCGCGGTGACAACCAGCAGGCGGACGGCCGCTCGTGCAGGCCGGGCACCACGCCGCCCAGGGTGGGCAAGCGGCGAGCACCGCGGCTGTGTTCGGGGATGGAAGCCAGCAACGCCTCGGTGTACGGGTGGTGCGGCCGCTCAAACAGCGCCGGCACGGTGTGCACCTCGACCACCTCGCTCGCATACATCACCGCAATGCGTTTGGCGTGCTCCGCCAACAACGCCAGGTCGTGGGTGATGAGAATGAGCGCCATGTTTTGCTGGCGCTGCAAGGCCACCAGCAGGTCGAGCACCTGGGCCTGGATGGTCACGTCGAGCGCGGTGGTCGGCTCGTCAGCGATCAAGAGCTTGGGTGCACAGGCCAGCGCCATCGCGATCATCACACGCTGGCTCATGCCGCCCGAGAGCTGGTGCGGGTAGGCCGAGAGGCGGGTTTCAGGGTCCGGGATCTCGACCAGCTGAAGCAACTCCAGCGCACGCTCGCGCAGCGCGGCTTTTCGGCCCTTCTGGTGCACCTTGAGCGTCTCGATGATCTGGAAGCCCACGGTGTAACTCGGGTTCAGGCTGCTCATCGGGTCTTGGAAAATCATGGCCATGTCGCGGCCGACGATGCGGCGGCGCTCGCGCGCCGGCATGGCCAGCAGGTCTTGGCCATCGAAGCGCAACACATCGGCGCTCACCCTGCCTGGCGCTTCGACCAGGCCCATCAGCGCCAGCATGCTCACGCTTTTGCCCGAGCCCGACTCACCCACCACACCGAGCAACTCGCCACGGTCGAGCGAGATGTCGACCCCTTGCACCGCGGCGAACGAGCCGAAGTGCACCGACAGATTGCGTATTTCAAGCAGATGGCTCATCACAGCCTTTTCATGCGCGGGTCAAGCGCGTCACGCAAGCCATCGCCCATCAAGTTGATGGCCAGCACCGTGGCCAGGATGGCGAGGCCGGGGAAGGTGACGACCCAGTTGGCGCGCTCGATGTAGTCGCGCGCCGAGGCCAGCATGGTGCCCCACTCGGGGGTGGGAGGCTGTGCGCCCAGGCCCAGAAAACCGAGCGCCGCCGCGGCCAGGATGGCGTCTGAAAAGCCGAGCGTGGCCGTCACGATCACGGGCGCCATGCAGTTGGGCAACACGGTGTTGAACATCAGCCGCGCCGTGCCGGCACCGGCCAGCTTGGAGGCGACCACGTAGTCGCGTGTCAGCTCGGTCATGGCCGAGGCCCGCACCAGCCGCACGTAGCTCGGCACCGCGACGATGGCGATGGCCAGCATGGTGTTGAGCAGCCCCGGCCCGAGGATGGCCACCACCGCAATCGCCAGCAACAGGCTGGGCAGCGCGAGCATCACGTCCATCAGCCGCAAGATGAGCACGCCGACGCGCGGGAAGAAGGCCGCCACGAGCCCCAGCGCCACGCCGGGCAACATCGACAACAACACCGCCACGAAGCCGATCGTCAGCGAGAGCCGCGCGCCATGCAGCAGGCGCGAGAGCATGTCGCGCCCGATGTCGTCGGTGCCCAAGATAAAACGTGCGCTGCCACCTTCCGCCCACATCGGCGGCGTGAGCAAGGCATCGCGATACTGCTCGATCGGGCTGTGCGGTGCCACCACCCCCGCCAGCAGCGCACACAGGATCACAAAAACAAACACCACCAGGCCGGCCACGGCGCCCTTGTTGGTGGAAAAGTGGCGCCAGAAATCGGCCAACGACGACGGCGGCACTGCTACGTTTTCTTCACCCGGCAAAACGGCACTCATGTCAGCTCAACTCGCATGGCGAATGCGCGGGTTGATCAAGCCATACATCACATCGACCAGCAGGTTGACCACGATCACCAGCGTGGCCACGATCAAGATGCCGCCCTGCACCACCGGGTAGTCGCGCCGGCTGATGGCGTCGATCAGCCACTTGCCCACCCCCGGCCAGGAGAAGATGGTCTCAGTCAGCACCGCACCACCGAGCAAGGTGCCCACCAAGAGGCCGATCACCGTGATCACCGGCACCAGCGCATTGCGCAGCGCATGCACAAACACCACCCGCGCCGGCGACAAGCCCTTGGCGCGCGCGGTGCGCACATAGTCTTCACGCAGCACTTCGAGCATGGACGAGCGTGTCATGCGCGCGATCACCGCCAGCGGCACCGTGCCCAGCACGATGGACGGCAGCACCAGGTGCGACAGCGCCGACTTGAAGGCACCCGGCTCACCCGACAACCAGGTGTCGATCAGCATGAAACCGGTGCGCGGCGCGATGTCAAATTCGAGCGCCAAGCGGCCCGACACCGGCAGCGCCCAGGCCGGTGCCCACTCGCGCATGTAGACCGAACAAAACATGATCAGCAGCAGGCCCCACCAGAAAATGGGCATCGAAAAGCCGGTGAGCGACAGCCCCATCACACCATGGTCGAGCACCGAGCCGCGTTTGATGGCGGCCAGCACGCCCGCCAGCACGCCGATCACCACCGCCAGAAACAAGGCGCAGACCGAGAGTTCGAGCGTGGCGGGAAAGAGCTTCAGAAACTCGCTCCACACCGCCTCGTGGGTGACAAACGATTCGCCCAGGTTGAGGTGCAACGCCTTCCACAGATAGGCCGCGTACTGCTCCCACAGCGGCCGGTCCAGGCCCAGGCGCTGCAGCACCTCGGCATGAAAGGCGGGGTCGAGCCGGCGCTCACCCGCCATCACCTGCACCGGGTCACCGGGGATCAGGTGGATCAGCGAAAACGCCAGCAGCGTGATGCCGAGGAAGGTGGGGACGACGAGCGCGAGGCGGCGCAGGATGAAACCGAGCATGTCAGCGCCGCCGGGCCGCCCCAAGGGGCTGACGCGCCCCCTCGGGGGGCAGTGAACGAAGAGAGCGTGGGGGCGTCATTCAGTTCACCTGTGCGGATCGGAAATCGCTGCCGCCGAAAGGCGTGGCGACAAATCCACTGACGCGTTTGTTCACACCATGCAGCTGCTGCTTGTTGGCCAGCGGGATCGTGCCGGTCTCGGCATGCAGCAGACGCTGCGCCTTGACGTACAGCTCAGCGCGCTTGCGCTGATCGGGCGTGGCGCGCGCGGCCGCCAGCAGCTCGTCGAAGGGCTTGTGGCACCACTGGGCCTTGTTGCCACCACCGGCAACGGCGGCGCAGCTGAGGTTGGGGGTGAAGAAGTTGTCGGGGTCGCCGTTGTCGCTGAACCAGCTTTGCAAGGTCAGGTCGTGCTCGCCTTTGCCGGTGCGCTTGAACAGCTCGCCCAGCTCCATCAGCTGCACCCTCACCTTCACACCCACCTTGGCCCAATCGGCTTGCAGCAGCTCGACACCGCGTTTGATGTCGCTGCTGCGCGCGGTGGCAAACAGGTTCAGCTCGCTGCCGTCGTAGCCCGAGGCCTTGACGAGTTGTTTGGCCTTCTCCACATCCTGTGGGTTCTTCAAGCTGGCGTCATGGCTCCAGATGCCCGGTGGCAGAAAGCTGCCGGCCTGCACCGCATGGCCGCCGTAGACGGCCTGCACGAAGGTCTTGCGGTCGATGGCGAGCGACAAGGCCTGGCGGAAGCGCTTGTCAGACAAAAAGCGGCGTGCGGTGTTCGGCGCGATGTAGCTGGTGGTCAGCGGCTGGGTGCGCAGGATGGCCACGCGCGGGTCACCATCGAACGTGCGGGCGTTGTCACCGCCCACCTCGGCCACCAAGCATTCGCCGGCCTTGAGCCGTTGAATGCGCACGCTCGGGTCGGGCGTGATCGCAAAGATCAGCTCCGCCTTCGCCGGGCTGCCCCAATAGGCGGTGTGGATGCCGTAGCGCACCACCGCATCCTTCTGGTAGCTCTTGAACACGAAGGGCCCGGTGCCCACCGGCTGCATGTTGAGCATCTCCAGCTTGCCGGCCTTCTGCAACTGCGCCGAGTATTCGGCGGAGTACACCGAGGCAATCGCCTCCATGGTGAGGTTGGCCAGGAACGGGGCCTCGGGTCGGGTGAGCTCGATGCGCACCGTGTGTTCATCGATCTTGCGCACCGCCTTGATGAGCGTGTTCATGCTCATGCCTGCCCAGTACGGGTAGCCGTTTTTTGCGGCACCGTGGGCGGGGTGGGTCTTGTCGTTGATGCGGTTGATCGACCACAGCACGTCGTCGGCGTTGAAGTCGCGCGTGGGCTTGAACCACGGTGTGGTGTGGAACTTCACGCCGCGGCGCAAATGCAGTGTGTAGGCCAGGCCATCGGCGCTGATGTCCCAGCGCTCGGCCAACCCGGGCATCACCTCGGTGCTGCCACGCTTCATCTTCAGCAGCGTGTCGTACACCACGAGCCCAGACGCATCGTTGGTGGCCACCGTCTCGTACTGAGCAATATCAAAGCCTTCGGGCGCGGCATCGGCGCAGTAGGTCAGGCTGCCCGCCGCCTGCGCGGCCGAGGCCAGCGACAAGGCGCCCATCACCACCAGAGTCACTACCAGGGCGGGCCACTTCACTTGAGGCTCACCGCACGAAAGTCGTTGTGCGCAAACGGGTCGGGCACCCATCCTTGCACCCGCTTGTTGAGCGCGGTCATGTTGACCGGGTAAACGGTCGGGATCACCGGCACTTCGTCGTAGATCAGCTTCTGCGCCTTGATGTAGAGCTCGGTGCGCTGCTGGGTGTCGACCGTCTTGCGGGCGGCGTCGAGCAACTCGTCGAATGCCTTGTTGCACCACTGGCTTTTGTTGCCGCCGCCGGCCACCGAGGCGCAGCTGAGGTTGGGGGTGAGAAAGTTGTCGGGGTCGCCGTTGTCGCCGGCCCAGTTGAGGAAGGTGATGTCGTGTTCGCCGCGGCCGGTGCGTTTGAGCATCTCGCCCCACTCGATCATCTGCACCTTGACCTTGACGCCAATGCGCGCCCAGTCGGCCTGCATCAGCTCGGCCGCACGTTTGCCGTCGATCGAGCCACCGATGCGGGTGAACAGCGCAAGCTCGGTGCCGTCGTAGCCACTCGCCTTGACGAGCTGCTTGGCACGCTCGAGGTCGCTGCGCTCGGCCAGGCTCTTGTCGTGGCTCCACATCGGCGGGGGCAACAGGCTGGCCGCCGGTGTGGCGTTGCCACCGTAGACCGAGGCCACGTAGGTCTTTTTGTCGAAGGCCAGCCAGAGCGCCTCGCGCAAGCGTTTGTCGCTCAAGAACTTGCGCTTGGTGTTGAGTGCGATGTAGCCGGTGAGCAGCGGGTTGTTGCGCACCACCTTGACGTTGGGGTCGTTGTCGAAGGTGCTCACCGTCTCGGGTTTCATGTTGGTGCCCACCAGGCACTCGCCGGCCTTCAGGCGCTGCACCCGCACGTTGGGGTCGAGGGTGATGGCGAAGATCAGGTTGTCGACCTTGGGGGCACCGCCCCAGTAGGCGGTGTTTGCGGTGTAGCGAATGACGGCGTCTTTCTGGTAGCTCTTGAAGACGAAGGGGCCGCTGCCCACCGGCTGAGTGTTGAGCTGGTCGAGCTTGCCAGCCTTTTGCAGCAGCTCACCGTATTCGGCCGAAAACACCGAGCCGATGGCCTCCATCGCGAGGCCCGCCAGAAACGGCGCCTCAGCCCGCGTGAGCGTGATGCGCACCGTGCCCGCGTCCAGCTTGTCGACCGACTTGATGAGCTTGGACATGCCCATGCCCTCCCAGTACACGTAGCCGTTTTTGGCGGCGGCATGGGCCGGGTGCTTCTTGTCGTTCATGCGGTTGATGGACCACAGCACGTCATCGGCGTTGAACTCGCGGGTGGGCTTGAACCAGGGTGTGGTGTGGAACTTCACCCCCTTACGAAGCTGCAGCGTGTAGACCAGGCCATCGGCGCTGACCTGCCACTTCTCGACCAGGCCGGGCTGGATCTCGGTGGTGCCGGGCTTGAAGCCGAGCAGCTGGTCGTAGAGGGTGCGGCCGGCGGCGTCGTTGGTGACGCTCGACTCGTACTGCGCGATGTCAAAGCCGTCGGGTGATGCTTCGGTGCAAACGGTCAGCGTGCCGGCGGCGTGGGCCACGCCGCTCAGGCCCAGCGCGCACGCAGCGATCCACAGAAGAAGATGCTTCATCGTCATTTCAGGCTCACGCCGTAAAACTGCACCGAGCCGAAGGGGCTCATCTTGTAGCCTTCGACGTTCTTGCGCATCGGCTGGTAGACCACCGAGTGCGCCATCGGCACCCACGGTGCTTCGCGCTTGAAAACGACCTGCGCACGCTCGTAGAGCTTGCTGCGCGCGCTCTGGTCGGTGGTCTGCTTGGCCTGCTGGATCAGGGCGTCGTATTCCTTGTCGCACCACTGGCCGTAGTTGGAGCCGCCCACGGCCGCGCAGCCGAGCAGCGTGGCCATGAAGTTGTCGGGGTCGCCGTTGTCGCCCGTCCAGCCGAACATGCCGATGTCGCTCTCACCCGCCTTGCCGCGTTTGAGGTACTCGGCCCATTCGTACTTGACGATCTGCGCCTTGATGCCCACCTGCGCCAGGTCGGCCTGGATCAGCTCGGCCGCCTGCGCGCCATTGGGGTTGTAGGGCCGCTGCACCGGCAAGGCCCACAGCTTGGTTTCGAAACCGTTGGGGTAGCCCGCCTTGGCCAACAACGCACGCGCCTTGGCGGGGTTGTATTCATAGTCTTTGACCGCGCGGTTGTAAGACCACATGGTCGGCGGGATGGGGTTCACCGCCACCGCGCCTGCGCCCTGGTACACCGCGTCAACCAACGACTTCTTGTTGATCGCCATGTTGATGGCCTGGCGCACCTCCAGGCTGTCGAAGGGCTTGCGCTTGACGTTGAGCGAGAGGTAGCCCACGTTGAGGCCGTTTTGCGACATCAGCTT
>JBKJJF010000223.1:0-4531 GCA_046598195.1 Rhizobacter sp.
GCTTGCCAATCATGTAGGCGCCGACCAGGCCGGCCACAGCGGCGTTGATGTGCACCACGGTGCCGCCCGCGAAGTCGAGTGCGCCCCATTGCCAGATCAGGCCGGCTTTGGCGTTCATCTCGTCCACCACACCGGCAGCGGTGTAAGCGTCCGGGCCCATCCAGAACCAGACCATGTGGGCGATCGGTGCGTAGCTGAAGGTGAACCACAACACCATGAACATCAACACGGCCGAGAACTTGATGCGCTCTGCGAAGGCGCCCACGATCAGGCAGCAGGTGATGCCGGCAAACGTGGCCTGGAAGGCGGCGAACAGCAGCTCGGGGATGTAGACACCCTTGCTGAAGGTGGCACCCATCGCGAAGGCGCCGGTGGCCGGGTCGAAGAGGCCTTTCATGAACAGCCGGTCGAGGCCGCCGATGAACTGGTTGCCTTCGGTGAACGCCAGGCTGTAGCCGTAGATCACCCACAGCACGACGATCATCGAGAAGGTCACGAACACCTGCATCAGAACCGACAGCATGTTTTTGCTGCGTACCAGGCCGCCGTAGAAAAGGGCCAGGCCGGGCACCGTCATCATGATGACGAGCAGGGTGGCGACGATCATCCACGCCACGTCGCCCTTGTTGGCCACGGGGGCGGGGGCCGCCGACGCCGCGGCTGCGGCGGCAGATGCCGCCTCAGCCGGCGCAGAAGCCGCTGCGGCGACCGAAGCGGCCGCCTCCGGTGCGGAAGCTGCCTGCGCAAACGAGGCTCCGCTGAAGCCCAGAACCGACAGGCCCAGGACGAGTGTTGCAATGAGTTTTTTCATGGTGGGTTGTCTCTCTTTTTCGCGTCAGAGGGCGTCCTTGCCCGTCTCACCGGTGCGGATGCGCACCACCTGCTCCAGCGGCGAGACAAAAATCTTGCCGTCGCCGATCTTTCCGGTGCGAGCTGCGGTTTCGATGGCTTCGATGACACGCTCAATGAGCGAGTCATCGACGGCGGCTTCGATCTTCACCTTGGGCAGAAAGTCCACCACGTACTCCGCACCGCGATACAACTCGGTGTGGCCCTTTTGGCGGCCGAAGCCCTTGACTTCGGTCACCGTGATGCCCTGCACGCCAATGGCGCTGAGGGCTTCACGAACTTCGTCAAGCTTGAACGGCTTGACGATGGCAGTCACCATCTTCATGGTCATCTCCAGTTAGAGGATTCAGTGGGTGTTGCAACTACTTCGACTTGGGTGTCGTCACGACAACGCGGCCCCTAACCTAAGGAACCCGCTATCAAGGCGGGAGACTTGTGCAGCTTTTGTGCCAAGGCCTTTTTGGGGCATCACGCCCCATCTGCGAGCCTTGGTTTCGTCGACAACCCTTGTTTGCACCAAATCAGTGTTTTCCTGGTGCTTGACACACGAACAGCACGAACTTGGTGCGAAATGGGGTCGTTGGGCTCCCGCGCCTCGCGGGCACAATCGCCGACACATGACAGCGGCGCACAGGCCTGCGCGGCGCATGCTCAGGGAGAAAAGAACATGTCACTCGCGGTCATCCACAGCCGGGCGCTCGACGGCCTTGCCGCGCCGGCGGTCACGGTCGAGGTGCATCTGACCAATGGCTTGCCCAGCTTCACGCTGGTGGGTTTGGCCGACACCGAGGTCAAAGAGGCGCGTGAGCGGGTGCGCGCCGCGCTGCAAAACAGCGGGCTCGCATTCCCCCACAACAAAAGAATCACGGTGAACCTGGCGCCAGCCGACCTGCCCAAGGAGAGCGGGCGTTTTGACCTGCCGATCGCGCTGGGCATCCTCGCCGCGAGTGGCCAGGTCGACGCACAACGTTTGTCGCGTTTCGAGTTTGCTGGCGAGTTGTCATTGGCCGGTGACCTGCGGCCGGTGCGCGGCGCCTTGGCGATGGGGCTGGCGCTGCAGCGTGATGCACAAACGGCGCGCGCGCTGGTGTTGCCCGTTGAAAGTGCACAAGAGGCGGCGCTGGTCGAAGGCCTCGCCATCCACAGTGCCGGGCATCTGCTGGAGGTGGTGCAGGCGATGCAGCCCGCCGGTGGCGCCCCGGTGGCCGAACTGCCGCGCGCCCGGGCTCTGGCGTTTCAAAGCACCCTCGGCGTGCCTGACCTGATCGACGTCAAAGGCCAAGCCGCCGCCAAGCGCGGGCTGGAGATCGCCGCAGCGGGTGGGCACAGTGTGTTGATGATGGGCCCGCCCGGCACCGGCAAGTCGATGTTGGCGCACCGCTTCGTGGGCTTGTTGCCGCCGCTGTCGCAAGACGAGGCGCTGGAGTCGGCGGCGGTGCTGAGCCTGAATGGTGGTTTCAAGCCCGAGCGCTGGGGCGTGCGGGCGTTTCGCCAGCCGCACCACAGCGCGTCGTCGGTGGCGCTGGTGGGTGGTGGTTCACCACCCCGGCCGGGTGAGATCTCGCTGGCCCACCACGGGGTGCTGTTTCTCGACGAATTGCCCGAGTTCCAGCGGGCGGCGCTCGAAGCCTTGCGAGAGCCGATGGAGACCGGCCGCATCACCATCTCGCGGGCCGCGCGCCAGGCCGAGTTCCCAGCGCGCTTTCAGCTGATCGCGGCCATGAACCCCTGCCCGTGCGGGCACCTGGGCAGCCCTTTGCGGGCCTGCCGCTGCACGCCCGATGCGGTGTTGCGCTACCAGGGTCGCATCAGCGGGCCCTTGCTCGACCGCATCGACCTGCAACTCGAAGTGCCCGCCGTGCCCGCCGACACCCTGGCTGCGGCCGCCGATGGTGAACCCAGCGCGCAGATCGCCGAGCGCGTGGCGCGTGCGCGGCAGCGTGCGTGGTCGCGACAGGGCTGCAGCAACGCACAACTCTCCGGGGCGCTGGTCGACGAACACTGCGCGCTTGACGCGGGCGGGCTGCGGTTCTTGCAGGCCGCGGCGGCGCGCCTGGGTTGGTCGGCACGCAGTTACCACCGTGTGCTGCGCATGGCGCGCACGGCGGCCGATCTGGCGCAAAGTGAAACGATCCAGGTCAGCCACCTGGCCGAGGCCATTCAGTACCGGCGTGTGCTCACGGCGCAGTGAGCGTGGTGAGCGGCTGCACGCCAGCGGGTCAGCGGGTCAGGCCGGCCTCATGAACCCCAGATCCGCCTGGAAGTTGCGCAGGTTCGGGAACACCATGTTGAGGTTGGAGTTGTTCACGCCGAACCACTTGCCCAGGGTGCCACCGATCTGGTCGACCGACACGCCGGGCAAGAAGCTGCCCGAGCCCACTTCGTCGGGCTGGTTCAAGCCCACCTGCGGGAAGCGGCCATAAATTTCTTTGCCGTTGACGGCGCCGCCATGCACAAAGTGGTGGGCACCCCAGCCGTGGTCGGTGCCGTCGCCATTGCTGGTGAAGGTGCGGCCGAAATCGGAGGCGGTGAACAGGGTGACGTTGTTGCCCAGGCCCATGGTGGCCATCACGCCGTCGAAGTAGTTGATGGCGTGTGACAGGCGGGCCATCAGGTCGGCCTGGCCACGGTTCTGGTTGTCGTGGGTGTCGAAGCCACCCATGCTGACGAAGAACACCTGCCGGCCCGCGCCCAGGGTGCCGCGCACGCTGATGATGCGGGCCACCGTTTGCAGCTGCTGCGCCAGCGTGTTGGTCTGGTTGGTGCGTGTGGACGGCTGCACGTACTGGGTGGGCGCTGCCACTGTGCTTGCGGTGGGGGCGTACGCGCCCTGAAACGCCACCTGCGCATCGATCGAGCGCTTGGTCATGCTGGTCTGCTCGCGCGCCAGCAGGTGCGCCACGCTGTTGGGCGCGTTGTTGGCGGTGATGATGTTGCGGTAGCTGGTGGCCGCCGCGGCCGAGCCGAAAAGCGTGCCAGTGATGTTGCCGATGGCGACGGCGCCGCCGTTGCCCACCTGGTACTGGAAAACGTCTTGCCCCGCCATGAACACCGCGTTGCCACCCACCGAAATGCTGGTGAAGACGGTGTTGGTGTTGCTCCCGGCGAGCAGGTCACCGAAGCGCCCGCCCCAGCCGGCGCGCACGCCCTCGGGGCCGAGCGCCTGCCACGTCGACTGCTGGTCGTTGTGCGAAAAGAGCTTGGCCGGGCGCGGCTTGGCGGCGCTGTTGGCCTGGTACTCCGCCTTGGTCAGCGGGGTGACCAGCGGGCCGGCGTTGGCGATCACGGCCACACGGCCAGCATCAAACAGGCTGCGCATCTCGGGCATGCTGGGGTGCAGTGCGAAGGTGCGGGTGTTGTTGACGGGGAAGGCGGTGAAGTTGGGCGTGAGGCGCAACACGCCGCCGAGCGCCTCGGGCGAGGCCGCGGCGGCGGCGCCGTCGGCGGGCGTGCCTTCGGCGCGCAGCGCGATCGGGTCGGGTGCTGTGGCACGCACGGTGGAGTAGGTGCTCCACGAGTTGGAGTCGGTGGGCAGCACCATGTTGGCCGAGTCGTTGCCGCCATACAGGAACAGGCACACCAGGGCTTTGTAGCCGGTGGTGCTCTGCGCCTGGGCGGCGTTCATCGTGGCGAGGTTCATCGCGAAGGGCAAGGCGGCCGGCCCCACCGAACCCGACAGGAC
>JBKJJF010000238.1:0-2599 GCA_046598195.1 Rhizobacter sp.
CTTCTACTTCTCAGCCAACGAGGCCGAAGGCGAGGGCCACGAGAGCCACGACAAATACAAGCTGCTGCTCGAAGGCGCCAAATATGGCGACCAGCACGGCTTCTTGGCGGTGTGGACGCCTGAGCGCCACTTCCACGCCTTCGGCGGTCTCTACCCGAACCCCGCCGTCGCGGGCGCCGCCATCGCTGCGGTGACCGAGCGCATCAAGATCCGCGCCGGCAGCGTGGTGCTGCCGCTGCACCACCCGCTTCGTGTGGCCGAAGAGTGGTCGGTGGTCGACAACATCTCCAAGGGCCGTGTCGGCATCTCGTTTGCATCCGGCTGGCAGCCGAATGACTTTGTGCTGAAGCCCGAGAACTTTGCCGACAACAAGAACATCATGCTGCGCAACATCGAGACGGTGCGCAAGCTCTGGCGTGGCGAGAAGTGCAGCTTCCCCGGCGCGACCGGAACCGACGTCGAGGTCGGCATCCTCCCGCGCCCGGTGCAAAAAGAACTGCCGTACTGGGTCACCTCGGCCGGCAACCCAGAGACCTTCATCGCCGCTGGCAAGCTGGGCGCCAACGTGCTGACCCACCTCCTGGGCCAGACGGTCGAAGAACTCGACGGCAAGCTCGCCGCCTACCGCAAGGCCTGGAAAGACGCTGGCCACCCAGGCGAGGGCTACGTCACGCTGATGCTGCACAGCTTCGTTGGCCCCGACGAAGCGGTCGTGCGCGAGAAGGTCAAGCAGCCGCTGATCGACTACCTCAAGACCTCGCTCAATCTCGTCAAGCAATACGCCTGGTCCTTCCCGGCGTTCAAGAAGCGCGAGGGCATGGACGATGCCCACTCCACGGCCAGCGTCGACCTGCAAAGCCTGAACGACGAAGAGATGCAGGGCCTGCTCGAACACTCGTTCAACCGCTACTACGAAACCAGCGGCCTGTTTGGCACACCCGAGAGTTGCCTCAGGCAGGTCGATGCCATCAAGGCCATCGGTGTGGATGAAGTGGCCTGCCTGATCGACTTTGGTGTCGACTCGGCCTCGGTGCTGTCGCACCTGGAGTACCTCAACGAGCTGCGCAAGCAGTCGACACCGCGCCGTGCTGTCGCCGATGCTGACTATTCCATCCCCACGCTGCTCACGCGCCACCAGGTCACGCACCTGCAGTGCACGCCCTCGATGGCGCGCATGTTGTTGCTCGACCCGGCTGCGCTGCCTGGCCTGCGCGGCCTCAAGCGCATGATGGTCGGCGGCGAAGCGCTGCAGGCCTCGCTGGCACGCGAGCTGAAGAGCACCATTGCCGGTCACCTGATGAACATGTACGGCCCCACCGAGACCACCATCTGGTCGGCGGTGCACCGGGTCGACACGGTCGAAGGCATCGTGCCGCTGGGCAAGCCGCTGGCCAACCAGGAGGTCTACATCCTCGACACCCGCCAGCAGCCCACGCCAGTGGGTGTGCCGGGCGAACTGGTGATCGGTGGCAAGGGTGTGGTGCGTGGTTATCTGCACCGCCCTGAGCTGACGGCTGAGCGCTTTGTGGCACACCCCTTCCGCGGCAGCGCGGGCAGCCGCGTCTACCGCACCGGTGACCTGGCGCGCCAGCGTGCCGACGGCACGATCGAGTTCCTTGGCCGCTTCGACCACCAGGTCAAGGTGCGCGGTTACCGCATCGAGCTGGGCGAGATCGAGGCCACCTTGCTCACCCACTCGGGTGTGCGTGAGACCGTGGTGGTGGCGCGTGAAGACACGCCGGGCGACGTTCGCCTGGTGGCCTACCTCGTGCCCGCCGGCAAAGACGCCGCACCCGCGGCCGACCTGAAAGAACACCTGCGCAGCCGCTTGCCCGACTACATGGTGCCGGCGCACTTCGTGAACCTCGACGCGCTGCCACAAACCCCCAACGGCAAGATCGACCGCAAGGCGCTGCCCGCGCCCGAGGCCGGGCATGCGCCGGTGGTGAGCGAAGCGTTTGTGGCGCCCGCGAGTGACCTCGAAGAGAAGATCGCCGCCATCTGGAAAGACGTGCTCAAGCTGCCGCAAGTGGGCTCGCGCGACAACTTCTTCGACCTCGGTGGCCACTCGTTGCTGGCCGTGCAGGCGCACCGCAAGCTGCGCGATGCACTCGGGCGCGATCTGTCGATCACCGACATCTTCCGCTTCCCCACCATCCAGAGCCTGAGCAACTACCTGGCCCAAGACGGCGAAGACGACGCCGGCGCCCAGGCCGGCAAGGCGCGTGCACAAGGGCGCCGCGCGGCGATGCAGCGGCGCCAGGGCGTGCGCGTCTGACGCAGCCCTTTCGAACCACAACAAAAGAAGACCCGAGGATGAGCCACGTGACGCCGCACCCCACCCCCACCCCCACTTCGGCCGCAGGTCAGTTCGCATGAGCGAGGTGAACGAGAGTGACATCGCCATCGTCGGCATGGCGATCCGGGTGCCCGGTGCCTCCAACCCCGAAGAGTTCTGGGCCAACCTGAAAAACGGCGTCGAGGCCACGCAGCCTTACACCGACGAGCAGCTGCTGGCCAAGGGCGTGTCGCGCAACACGCTGGCCGACCCGAACTACGTGAAGGCTGGCATCTCCCTGCAAGACATGGATGCCTTCGA
>JBKJJF010000247.1:0-10617 GCA_046598195.1 Rhizobacter sp.
CCGGTTCACAGCTTGCCGCCACGCGCCGGGTCGGCCGGCGCCTTCACCACCACGCCACGCGACTCGTTGTACAAGCCCTTCACTTCGCGCACATACATGTCTTGCACCGGGTTGCCGTCGGCTGACAAGGTGAACTTGCCACGCGGGTTGTCGACCGTTGTTTTACGCATGGCGGTGGTGAACGCATCACGTTGGCTGAAGTCGCCCTTCGCTGCGCTCAAGCCCGCCCCGAGGATCTGCGCCGCGTCATACCCTTGCACCGCGTACACGTCGGCATTGGCCTTGTAGGCCAGCGCAAAGCTCTTGCGGAAGTTGTTGTTGCGCGGTGTGTTGAGGTTGTCGGCGTAGTGCAGGCACAGGTGCCGGTGTAGGGCAGCATGAAACCGACCTTCAGCGGCCGGGCCTTTTGTGCCATCGCGGCCGAGGTGACGAAGGTGGCTGGCGTCAATCACGAAGGCAAGCGCCAAGGTGGCGCTGGTGCGCGGGGAGCGGTGCACAGGATCCCCAGGGTGTGTGGTGATGAGGGCAAAATCCCTCGCCGTACCTGCAACCGGTTTCCGCATGAACGCTCCTGAAGTTGCCGACGAAACGCTCGAACCCACGCTGCGGCGCACCGCCCTTGACCAAACGCGCCTGACGCACCTGGTGGGTTACGCCGCCACCCGCGCCTCGGTGGAGCTAAAAAAATCGTTCACCAAGCACATGGG
This sequence comes from Rhizobacter sp., assembly GCA_046598195.1. Classification (GTDB taxonomy): domain Bacteria; phylum Pseudomonadota; class Gammaproteobacteria; order Burkholderiales; family Burkholderiaceae_C; genus Rhizobacter. The sequence goes on from JBKJJF010000247.1 coordinate 708, forward strand.
GCCGCTGCATCTGAAGGCGGTGGAGTTTTCCATCCTGGTGTTGGTGGCCTCGAACGATCAGGTCAACCAGAAGCAGCTGGGCCAGGCGCTCGATGTTTCGCCACCCAACCTGGCCGTCACGCTTGACCGCATGGTCGAGCGCGGCTGGGTCGAGCGCGTGCGCTGCACCGAAGACCGCCGCTCGCAGATCGTGGTGCTCACCGCCAGCGGCCAGAAGCTGGTGCAACGTGCCGAAAAAATCGCCGCCACGATGGAGAGCGACACGCTGCAAGTGCTGTCGGCGGCCGAGCGGCTGCTGCTGCTGGAGCTGCTGCTGAAGGTGGCGCGAGGCCGCCGCAGCGCGCGCGCCTGACCCACCGGCCCCGGGGGGCCGAGCCCGCCCCAAACACCCCCTCTCGACACCCCGGCGCCTGCTGATGCGCAGGCGCGCGCGTGCCTGCGCCAGACCGCGCGGCTTGGCAAGCACCTGGGTGTCAGCCAGCGCATCAGGCAAACCCGGATGGTTGGTCGGGCAGGGCCCTTCTATAAACGAAAACAAACGAGCAATAAAGAAAACGAAGTGGCACTTAATCTGCGCACAAACGCAATTAATCGCGCAACTCGTTCCTCGGCGGAGGCCCCGCCACCCACCCAGGAGACCAACCCCATGACCCCTCGCCCCGCCCCTTTTTTGCGCTGGCTTCAACGGCTTGCGTTTTGCACCGTGGCGCTCGCCGCGCCGGTGGCTGCCCACACGGGCACGCCGTTGCCCAGCATCACCGGGCCGATCGCGGTCACGGCCACCTCCTACCCCTTCGGCGCGGCCGACCACACGCTGCGGCCCGAGAAGCTGAGCCGGCATGGTTATGTGGAAGAGGAGTACTTCGCCAGCGGCAAGGCCAACGTGTACGACTGGCCCGCCCCCGGCGCGGCGGTGGTGCGCACGGCCGATGCGCCGTACACCACGCGCGTGCTGGTGCGCCGGCCGGCACACGGCCACCGCTTCAGCGGCAACGTGATCGTGGAGATGCTCAACCCGTCGAACCTGTTCGACCTCAACATCGGCTGGGGCCTCTCGGGCGACCACTTCATGCGCAACGGCGACGTGTGGGTCGGCATCACCGTCAAGCCGGTGTCGATGGTCACGCTGCAAACCTTCAACCCCACGCGCTACGCCGCGCTCTCGCTGGCCAACCCGCTGCCGCTCACCGACCCGGCCAACTGCGCCACGGTGGCGGCCGACAGCTCACGCAGCACCGAAAACGGCCTGGTGTGGGACATCTACAGCCAGGTGGGCGCGTGGCTCAAAAGCCAGGACCGCAGCAACCCGCTGCGCTACGCCCGGGGCTTCAAGGTGCAGCAGCTCTACGGCTTTGGCTACTCGCAAACCGGCGGCTACCTCTACAACTACATCAACGCCATTCACCCGCTCGAAGTGCAGCGCAACGGCCAGCCCACGTATGACGGCTACATCGTGGCCGTGGCCGGCGGCCGCTTTGTGGGCGCTGTGCCCATGAACCAGTGTGTTGCCGCGCCCCCGCTGGACGACCCGCGCCGCCAGTTCGCCCACGTGGGCGTGCCCATCATCCACATCATGTCGCAGTCGGATTACCTCATCGGCATCGGCGCACGCCGCCCTGACAGCGACGTGTTCAGCGACCGCTTCCGCCACTACGAGATGGCCGGCGCCGGCCACGCCACACCCGGAGAGCTGTACTCCGCGGCGGCGCCGGCCGACATCATTGCCGGCGGGCGCGCCGTGCCACCACTCGCCTGCAACGAAGGCCCACGCAGCCGTTTCCCCTCGGGCATCCACTTCAACGCGGTGTTCCAGAACCTTGACCTGTGGGTGCGACGCGGCACCCCGCCGCCGCACGCCGCCCCCATCGAGGTGGTGAACGGCGTGCCGGTGCTCGACCAATTCGGCAACGTGGTCGGCGGCCTGCGCTCGCCGTATGTTGATGTGCCCACCAGCCGGTGGTCGGGCAGCTCCACCGGCGCGAGCTTTTGCTTCATCGCCGGCCATGAGGTGCCGCTCAGCGACGCCGTGCTGCAGCAGCTTTACCGCAACGACCTCGACTACGACCGGCGCGTGGCCGCCAACGTGCGCCACCTGTTGCGCGAGCGCCTTCTCACGGCGCCCGACGCGGCCCGGCTGCTGATCGAGGCGGTGAAGTTCGACGTGCCTTGAATGGCCGGTGAAGCCTGAGGCACGCGATACCCGCGGCGCCATCAGGCTTCATCTCCCCCACCTATGCTGGCCGACTTCACCGAAACAGACGGAGATTTTTCCATGCGCCACAACCCTCTCGGCCGAACCGGCCTGTTCGTGTCTGAACTCTGCCTGGGCACCATGACCTTCGGCGGCACCGACGAAACCCTGTGGGGAAAAATCGGCACGCTGCAACAAAGCGAGGCCGAGCGCCTGGTCGGCCAGGCGCTCGACGCGGGCATCAACTTCATCGACACCGCCAATGTGTATGCCAACGGCGTCTCGGAGCAGATCACCGGCCAGGCGCTAAAGAACCTGAAGATCCCGCGCGAGAGCGTGGTGGTGGCGACCAAGGTGTTCGGTGACATGGGCACTGGCCCCAACGCCCGCGGCGCCTCGCGCAGCCACATCCTTGACAGCGTGAAGGCGAGCCTGAAACGCCTGCAGCTCGATCACATCGATCTCTACCAGATCCACGGCTTTGACCCCGCCACGCCGATCGAAGAAACCATGCGCGCGCTCGACCAACTGGTGCGCCACGGCCATGTGCGCTACGTGGGTGTGTCGAACTGGGCGGCGTGGCAGATCGTCAAGGCGCTGGGCATCTCGGAGCGGCTGGGCTTGGCGCGCTTCGAGTCGCTGCAGGCTTATTACACCGTGGCGGGTCGTGACCTGGAGCGCGAGCTCATTCCCATGCTCAAAAGCGAAGGTGTGGGCCTGATGGTGTGGAGCCCGCTCGCCGGCGGCCTGCTCAGCGGCAAGTACGGGCGCGACCAGAAGGGCGAGGAGGGCAGCCGCCGCGTGGCCTTCGACTTCCCGCCGGTGCACAAGGAGCGTGCCTGGAAATGCATCGACGTCATGCGCCCCATGGCCGAAGCGCGCGACGTTTCGGTGGCCCAGGTGGCGCTGGCCTGGCTGCTGCACCAACCGCAGGTCACCAGCGTGATCGTCGGTGCCAAACGGCCCGAACAACTGACCGACAACCTGGCGGCGACCCAAGTGAAGCTGAGCGCCGACGAGCTGGCCGCCATCCACGAAGTGAGCCGCTTGCCGGCCGAATACCCGGGCTGGATGTTCGAGCGGCAGGGTGACACCCGGCGCAAGCAGCAGGCGGAATCGAGCCGCTGAAAAAAGTTTCACCCCGTTGGGTGGGTTGGGCCGTGGAAGGAGTGTGTCTCACCCCTTCCACACCCCCATGCAACCCTTCCTGCCCGGCGTGCTGGCCGCCGCCCTTGCGCTCTTGAGCCCACTCGCTTTTGCGCAACCGAGCCAGCACCAACAACTGCCCGAACCCGTGCCCCGCCTGGTGGTGCGCGATGCGCGCCTGCCGGTGCGGCTGGAGTCGGTGAAGCTGCATGCCGAGGTCATTGGCCATGCGGTGCAAACCCGTGTGGAGCTGGTGTTCCGCAACCCCAACGACCGGGTGCTCGAAGGTGAGCTGCAGTTTCCGCTGCGCGAAGGCCAGCTCGTCACCGGCTTTGCGCTCGACATCAACGGCGAGCTGCGCCCCGCCGTGCCGGTCGACAAGGCCAAAGGCCAGCAGGTGTTTGAAGACGTGATCCGTGCGCGGGTTGACCCGGCGCTGCTCGAAGTGACCCAGGGCAACCACTACAAGCTGCGTGTCTACCCGCTGCCGCCGCAAGGCACCCGGCGTGTGGTGTTGCAGCTCGCACAAACACTCACCCGCGGTGCACGCCTGGAGCTGCCGCTGAAGTTTGCCGACAGCGTGCCGCAGCTGAGTGTGGAAGTGCTGGTGGCCGATGCCGACGCCAGCACCCTGGTGGCCACTGCGCCCGGCCTGCCGCCGCATGCGTTCACCCGCAGCCAGCACGCCAACGGCTGGGCGCAGCTCTCACTGCAGCAGACTGATTTTGCCGGCGCGTCGGGCTTGAGCATCAGCCTGCCCACACGCAGCGAGCCGCTGGTGGCGACCCAGGTGGCCGGTGCGCAGACCTACTTCTACGCCGAGGTGCCGGTGCCACTGCGCACGGCGCCCCGCACCGCGCCGAAGCGCATCGTGTTGCTGTGGGACGCCTCGGGCTCCGGCGCAGGCCGCGACCACGGCCGCGAGTTCGCGCTGCTCAACGCCTACTTGCGCAGCCTGCGCAACGTCGAGGTGTCGCTGCGGGTGGGCCGCGACGTGGCCGAGCCGTTGCAGCGTTTCAGCATCAAAGACGGCCGCTGGGACGAGCTGCGCCGTGTGCTCGATGGCCTGGCCTACGACGGGGCGAGCAACCTGCCGGCCCTGGTTGACACGCAAGGCCATGACCTCGCGCTGCTGTTCAGCGACGGGCTCTCCAACTGGGGGCCGGTGGGCGTGGCGGCGCCGAGCAGCGTGCCGCTCTATGCCGTGAGCGCCGCCAGCAGTGTGGATGCCGCCCGCCTGCGCCAGCTTGCCGAGCGCAGCGGCGGTGAGTGGCTCGACCTGAGCGCCACGTCGACTGCCGATGCCACCCGCGCTTTGCAAACACGCAAGGCGCGGCTGCTGCGCCTGCACAGCAACACGGCGCGCCGGCTGGTGGCTGCGTCGCCCTATGCCCACGCCGGCCACCTGGTGCTCGCCGGTGTGATGAGCGAAGCGCGTGCCGAGCTCACGCTGGAGTTTGAAATGCCCAATGGCCGCATCGAGCGCCAACAGCTCACCGTGACGCCGCGTGGCAGCGCCACCCAGGTGGTGCAGCAATGGGCCCGCCTGCGGGTCGCCGAGCTGGCGGCTGAGCCCGATGAAAACCGCGGCGAGATCCGCCGCATCGGCAAAGCCTTTGGCTTGATCACACGCGAGACCTCGCTGATCGTGCTCGACGCCGTGGCCGACTACGCGCGCTTTGAGATTGAGCCGCCCGCGTCGCTGCGCGGCGAGTACGAGCGCCAGCTGGCGCAACAAGGCCAGCGCAACAAGCTTGCCCAGGCGAGCCACCTCGACCGTGTGCTGGTGCGTTTTAACGAACAGGTGGCGTGGTGGGAAAAGGCCTTCCCGAAAGACGAGCTGCGCATCTCGCAGGCGCAAGACAAGCTGTCGGCCAACCGCGTGGCGCCTGCCGCCGTGGGCCGCCAGGAGATGGCCTCGCGCCCGCCACCCGCACCCGCTGCGGTGCCGATGCTGGCCGAGCGCGCGCGTGAATCGAGTGACGCTGCCCCACGCAAGGCCAAGGGCGCAGGCAACGACACCGGCCCCGCACCCGCCACCATCCACCTCACCCCCTGGGCACCCGACACCCCCTACGCACGCCGCCTGCGCGCCGCACCGCCCGAGGCCGTGTACCAGCGTTACCTCGACGAGCGGCCCGACTTCGTCAACAGCACTGCCTTTTTTCTCGATGCGGCCGACGTGCTCTTCGCCAAGGGCCGGCCCGAGCTCGCCTTGCGCGTGTTGTCGAACCTGGCCGAGATGGAGCTGGAAAACCGCCACATCCTGCGTGTGCTCGGCTACCGCCTGCTGCAGGCCCAACAACCGGCGCTTGCCATCCCCGTGCTGCGCAGCGTGCAACGCCTGAGCCCCAACGAGCCGCAGTCGTACCGTGACCTCGGCCTCGCGCACAACGATGCTGGCCAGTGGCAAGACAGTGCCGACCAGCTGTGGCAAGTGGTGTCACGCCCCTGGGACGGCCGCTTCCCCGACATCGACATGACCGCCCTCGCCGAGCTCAACATGGTGATCGAGCGCGCCGCACGCGCCGGCACACCGCTGCACACCGAGGCCTACGACCAGCGCCTGCTGCGCCACCTGCCGCTTGACCTGCGCATCACGCTTGCCTGGGACGCCGACAACACCGACATCGACCTCTGGGTCACCGACCCCAACGGCGAAAAGGCCTACTACGGCCACCGCCTCAGCTACCAAGGCGGCCGTGTGTCACGCGACGTGACCGGCGGCTACGGCCCCGAAGAGTTTGCGTTGAAGCAGGCCTTGCCCGGCAAGTACACCGTGCAAGCCCAGTTCTACGGCCACCGCCAGCAAGTGGTGGCGCCGGCCACCACGCTGATGATGCGGCTGACCACCGGCTTCGGCCGCGCCGACCAGAAAGACGAACTTGTCACGCTGCGGCTGGCGGGGCAGTCAGAAATGGTGACGGTGGGGAGCTTTGAGGTGAGGCGGTGAGGTTTCAGAGCTGGCTACACGCACTGTCATGCAGACGCCGCAGGAGTGCCCCGCCACAAAGAGATCGCTGCGACCATCGTTGCCCCGTCGATGCAGTTGCCGCAGTTCGGCAGAAGCCGGCGGACGAAAAAATGGCCAACCCGGCAAGGCTGCCTTGGCTGGCCATTCGCCCCGCAAGGCGCTTGCGCTCAGTTCAACTTAGAGCGCGGCGTCCTTCAGCTTCTTCAGGGCACGCGTCTTGATCTTGACCGTAGCTGGCTTGGCCGCAAACACACGCTCCACCTTGGTGAACGGATCGATACCGGTGCGCTTCTTCTTGGCCGGCACATTGATCACGTTGACTTTAAGGAGACCGGGCAGCGTGAATGATCCCAGGCCCTTCTTGTGAACAGACGCGAGCATCGCGGTCTCGAGGGCCGCAATGACGGCCTTCACAGACTTGGCGTCAACACCGGCCGCTTCGACCAAGTGCGCCACGAGGCTGGACTTGTTGAAGGCAGTCTTGATTGGCTTCTGTGCAGCCAAGGGTTTCGGCGCGGCGACTGGTTTCGCCGCCTTCTTGGCGGGAGCCGCCTTCGTGGTTTTCTTGACGTTCGTGGCGCTCTTGGTGGGCGCCTTGATTGGTTTTTTGGTTGCAGTTGCCATGTGTGGATCAGTCCTCAGTTGAAATGAAGCCCCAAACGCGAGGCCGGTGCATTTTAGGTTGCTCGCACGTCGAAGGCGCTCGCAGCGGACGCAGACCCAGCATGTTTGCGCCAGAGCAACCTGTCGATACATCGGGCTGGCCGGCCAAGGTCAGCTGCTGTCGAGCGAACTGATTGGCGATGAACCTCGGCAACCCTGGCCCTGCTTTCCGCCCGCCTGTGCGCCTGCACGAGCGCGGTGAGCAAGCCGCTGAAGCGGAGGTCTCGTGCGAGGCCCCGGTGATGCTGGGCAGCCATCAGAAGAACTTGTAGTTCACGCGCAGCGTGAATGCGCGACCGCGCGGATCCGCCACGCGCGGATCCCAACCTGCGCCGGCAGCGAAGTCCAGGTTGTGTGCGGTGAAAGGCGGGTCTTTGTCGAGCAGGTTCTTGATGCCGCCGGTGATGCTCAGGTTCTTGGTGCCGGCGTAGGTGACCGAGATGGCGTAGGTTGTGTAGCTATCGACATTGGGGTTGAAGCCCGGTGGCACGACGCCAACCGGCACCTCGTCCTTGTAGCCACGGACGTAGCTCTGCGACAGCGTCGTTGCCCAGGGGCCGCGGATGTGGGTGAAACGGGCCTCGTGCTTCCAGCGAACGAACAGGTCGCGCGAACTCCACTGCCCGGCTGTTTCTACATACGGCAGGGTAGAGAAGACGCGTGAACGGTGGCTGTCGATGTAGGTGCCGTTGATGCCGGCAACCCACTTCGCACCGTCGAGCCTGCCGTTCAGCAGCATGTTCACGTCGACACCACGGGTGATGTCGCCATCGGCGTTGACGAAGCCGGCGCGGATGTAGCCGCCAGGGCCGTCGAGGCGGCCATCGGTGCCGCGCACCAGGTTGCCCGGGAAGGTGGTGTAGTTGGCGATCACCTGCTGCGGTGTCAGTTCATAGATCAGGTCGGTGCGCTTGATTTCCCACAGGTCGGCCCCGAAGCTGAGCCAGGCCGCCGGCGAAGCGACGAAGCCCATCGTCCACTGCTTGGAGGTCTCTGGCTGTAGGCTCTTGTCGCCCCCTTGTCGGGCGTTCGGGCGGATGGCGCACACGGACAGGTCGGCGCCCGGTGCTGTCGCACCGAGCGGGCACAGCACGGGGTCGGCAATGTTCCCAGGTACAGGCGAATCGCTCTCGGCGCCGTAGAGCTGAAAGAAACTCGGCGCGCGAAAGCCGGTGTTGTACGAAACGCGCAGCAGCAGTTGTTCCAAGGGAGTCCACTTCAGCGCCACCTTGGGGTTGGTGGTGTTGCCGAAGTCGCTGTAACGGTCGTTGCGCACGGCCAGCGTGGCTTCCAGGTTCTTGACGACGGGCACCGCCAGTTCGGCGAACACGGCGGTGATGTCGCGCTTGACCTTCGGGAACTCGGCGTCATAGGGGGCCTCGTAGACCGGGCGCGACGTCACCGAGCCGTCGCTGAACTGGTAGCTCTCCTGGCGTACGTCGAAACCAACAGCGGCAGACAGCGCGCCCGCCGGCAGCTGCATCAGCTCACCCGAGAGCGTGCCGTCTAATTGCACCAGTGTCGACTTGCCGACCAACAGACGCGTGCCCTGGGCGCTGGCACCGTGGATGAGGTCGAGTGCTGCCTGCGTCTGCGTCTGGCCCGGGAGCAGCCAAGGGTTGATGAGGCCGCTGCCGAAGGCCGAGACCATCGCATCGGTGAAAAGATAGCCGGGGCCGAGCTCGGATTCGGCCCTGCTCTGTGCCGTCGAAAGACCGAGCTTGTAATCCCACTTGCCCAGCACCACGCCCTCTGCACCCAGCAGCAACCGGTAGGCGTCGGTGGTGGTCGTGATCGTGCGCCCGCCACAGATGACGCAGCGGTAGCGGAAGGCGATCTTTTTCGTGGCGTCGAAATCTGGAATGTAGGCCGACAGATCCTGGTAATAGGGGCCGCCCACCGGGTACTGGGCGCCCTCAATGCCGAACGTGGTGGTGGTGGTGATCTGGTGGGGCTCGAACTGCTTGGTGGCCTTGGTCTGCGAACCCACGAACTCGGCAAACAGGCTATGCGCGCTGTTCAGCGCGAAACTGCCGCGGGCCACCAGGTTGATGCGGCTCAATGGCTGGATCAGGATCGCCGAGCCGCCGTAGTCGAAGGCGCAGGCGTAGGTGGCGCCCGAGTAGGCCCAGAGGGCGGCCTGGTACTGCGACATGTTGGAAATGGTGTTGCACCTGCCCTGGAAACTCAGCAAATTGGCACGGTTGAAAGTGCCTGTCGCGCCGGGCAGCGTGAAGCTGGTTCCGATGGCCGTGTCAGCCGCCCCCGTCTGGGTGGCGAAGGGTGAGCCCGACGTATCGGGTGACAGGCCGCGCTCGGGCTGGAAACCGTTGGAGAAAGCTCGTTCTCCGCCACCCAGGATTTTCTGCCTGTCGACCGTTAGCGCGGCCATGACGTTGTAACCGTCGCTGGTCAGGTTGCCCCATCCGCCCAGCAACTGGCCGCGGTAGATGTTTCCGCCACCGGCCTCGGTGATGTCGACGAAACCGGTAGCTTCCAGGCCGGCGTAGTCGCGACGCAGGATGAAGTTGATAACACCGCCGATGGCGTCAGTGCCGTAGACAGCCGAGGCGCCGTCGGTCAGCACTTCCACGCGCTCAACCGCACCCAAGGGTATCGAGTTCAGGTCGACCGCGTTGCCCTTGGCGCCGTGCGTGGATACGCGGCGCCCGTTCAGCAACACCAGCGTGCTGTTGGCGCCCAGGCCGCGCAGGTTGGCGCTGCTGTTGCCGTTGTTGTTACGGTCGCTCGTGCCAAGCTGAATGCCGACGTTCGAGGACAGGTTGTCGGCGCCGGTGCCATTGGCGCTGATGCGCGCCACCAGTTGCTCGGCGCTGACGATGCCCAAGCGGTCGATCTCATCGCGCGAGATGACCTGCACCGGCAACGCGCCCTCGGCGGCAATGCGCTTGATGCTGGAGCCCGTGACGGTGACG
>JBKJJF010000020.1:0-23492 GCA_046598195.1 Rhizobacter sp.
GACTGGAGTTTGCTGCGCAGCCGCATCAGCGAACACGGTATGCGCAACTCCAACTGTGTGGCGATCGCCCCGACCGCGACCATCTCCAACATCATCGGTGTCAGCGCGTCGATCGAACCTTCGTTCGGCAATCTGTCGGTCAAGTCCAACCTGTCGGGCGAGTTCACGATCGTGAACGAGTACCTGGTTCGCGACCTCAAGAGGCTCGGTCTGTGGGATGACGTGATGGTCATGGACCTGAAGCACTTCGACGGTTCACTGCGCCGCATCGACCGTGTGCCTGAAGACCTGAAAGACTTGTACGCCACCGCTTTCGAGATCGAAACCCAGTGGCTGGTCGAAGCTGCAGCGCGCCGCCAGAAGTGGATCGACCAGGCGCAGTCGCTCAACATCTACATGGCCGGTGCGTCGGGCAAGAAGCTTGATGAGACCTACAAGCTCGCTTGGTTGCGTGGCCTCAAGACCACCTACTACCTGCGCACCATCAGCGCGTCGCAGACTGAAAAGTCGACGGTGAAGGCGGGCAAGATGAATGCGGTGTCGAGTGGTGATTCGTCGCCGATGATGACCGCGCCGAGCGCGGTCGTCCCGTCGGTTTTGGCAGTCGATACAGAGCCTGCGACCGACATCAAGTTCTGCGCGATCGACGATCCGACATGCGAAGCGTGTCAGTGATTCGCTTCACTGTTTTGTTGTGATGCAGGTTGCTGTGTTGCATCGAAATTCGATGCAACACAGCAACAGCGAAGCGGCCGCAAAGTCAATAAGTGCTTGGTGTTTAGACACAACACTCTCATAATTCATACGCACAGGAAATCTACTTATGTTGGTTTGGGAAGAAGACCTTAAACCCTCGTCATCTCACAAAGCGAGCCCCGCGCAGAGCATGCCCTCTCAAGCGCGCGCAGTCGCTCCGTCTCCTGTCTTCGAAGCCGCCGTTGCACACGCAACCGAGTCCGTTGCAGCAGCCGTCGGTACCCATCGCGTCAAGGCCTCCGACAAGCGCATCATCAACGGCAAGACCGACGTCAACCAGTTGGTGCCGTTCAAGTACAAATGGGCTTGGGAAAAGTACCTCGCTTCTTGCGCCAACCACTGGATGCCGCAAGAAGTGAACATGTCGCGCGACATCGCGACCTGGAAAGACCCCAACGGTTTGACCGAAGACGAGCGCCGCCTCATCAAGCGCAACCTCGGCTTCTTCGTCACCGCCGATTCGCTGGCCGCCAACAACATCGTGCTCGGCACCTACCGCCACATCACGGCGCCTGAGTGTCGCCAGTTCCTGCTGCGCCAAGCGTTTGAAGAAGCGATCCACACCCACGCGTATCAATACATTGTTGAGTCGCTGGGCCTGGACGAAAGCGAAATCTTCAACGCCTACAACGAAGTTAAGTCGATCCGCGACAAAGACGAGTTCCTGATCCCGTTCATCAACGCGATCATGGACCCGCACTTCCACACCGGCACGCCCGAAAACGATCGCACGCTGCTCAAGTCGCTGATCGTTTTTGCCTGCCTGATGGAAGGCCTGTTCTTCTACGTTGGCTTCACGCAGATCCTCGCGCTGGGCCGCCAGAACAAGATGACCGGCGCGGCCGAGCAATACCAATACATCCTGCGCGACGAGTCGATGCACTGCAACTTCGGCATCGACCTCATCAACCAGATCAAGTTGGAGAACCCGCACTTGTGGACGGCTGAGTTCAAGGCCGAAATCAAGGCGCTTTTCTCGAAAGCAGTCGAACTCGAATATCGCTACGCTGAAGACACCATGCCTCGCGGCGTGTTGGGCCTCAACGCCTCGATGTTCAAAGGCTATTTGCGCTACATCGCCAACCGGCGTGCAACGCAAATTGGTTTGGAAGAGCTCTTCCCGAACGAAGAAAACCCGTTCCCCTGGATGAGCGAAATGATTGACCTGAAAAAGGAGCGCAATTTCTTTGAGACGCGTGTCATCGAATACCAATCCGGTGGCGCGCTCTCGTGGGATTGACGCTTTTGCAACTCAATTGCAAAACAGGTCGTATGTGGCAGATCAAGATTCGCTGTACGTTTGAACTCACCGACACAGAAGCGGTGACGAGCGTGCAGCAACCCCATTCACCGCACCGGGGCGCCCCTCCTGGGCAGACTTTCGGGTGGTGAATTGCTGCGAAGTAGCGACATGTCGTCGGTACTTCGCAGTGCTTTTTCAACTTGATCAAGGAGAAATGTAATGGCAACTGCAAAGAAACTCGCGGCAAAGAAGGCTCCGGCCAAGAAGGTCGCGGCAAAGAAGGCTCCGGCCAAGAAGGTCGCGGCCAAGAAGGTCGTAGCGAAGAAGAAGCCGGTGGCCAAGAAGGCTGCTGCTAAGAAGCCGGCAACCAAGAAGGTTGCGGCCAAGAAGCCGGCAGCCAAGAAGGTTGCTGCCAAGAAGGCAGCCCCCAAGAAGGCTGCTGCCAAGAAGAAGCCTGCGGCGAAGAAGGCGGCGGCTAAGAAGCCTGCTGCCAAGAAAGCCGCGAAGAAGCCTGCTGCCAAGAAGCCTGCTGCCAAGAAGGCAGCTCCCGCACCTGCTGCCCCTGCTGCGAAACCCGCAGCAGCCCCGGCTGCAAAGACTGCGCTCAGCCCTGCTGCTGCGTGGCCGTTCCCGACGGGCGCCAAGCCCTGAGAGAGCGAGCGGTAAGTACGAAACCCGGCTTCGGCCGGGTTTTTTTATGGCCGCTGGGTTTGTTGCGACCCGTTGATCGCGACGATTGCGTCACGCTGCAGCGTCGAACATGACCGGTGGCGGTGCAGCAATGTGATTTGTTCACAGCCTGCCGCGGGGCGCGCTTCCTACACTTTGTTCACCGACACGGTGAATGGGAGCGCGAGATGAAATCTACGGCAACGATTCTTCGCAGCCTGCTGGCGCTGATGGTCACCGGCGCCGCCATGGCGACGCAGGCGCAGATGAGTTTTGTCTCACAGCCTATGCCTTCGGCGGGGCCGAAAACCTCGCAGGCCGAAGACCTCCGCGCTTACCGCGTCGACGGTGCGCGCCACATTTACGAGTCGTACCCGCACCGCATCTACCGCGGCAAGTTGCCACCTTTGATCCACGCCATCGTGGTGGTGGAGACGGTGCTTGATGAACAAGGCCAGGCGCAGGCCATCAACATCGTGCGCGAGCCCACGCATGCCCCGGACGTCACCGCCGCTGTGCGCGAGATGATCCGCAGGGCGCTGCCCTTGCCGAGCCCGGCGCGCATGGCGGGCGGAGTGCGCTACACCGAAACCTGGTTGATGGACCGCAGCGGCCGCTTCCAGCTCGACACGCTCAGCGAGGGCCAGCTCGACCAGTGAGCGGCCGCCTCAAAGTCCCAGGGCTGCTCGGTCAAAGACGTGGTTTTGCCCACCACGGCACGCGATCTTCAACGCACCGATGCGGTTGCCCAGGGTCACGCAGCGCTCCAGATCCCAGTCACGCTCGAGGCCGTACAGCAGCGCGCCGCGGAAGGCGTCGCCGCAGCCCGTGGGGTCAAGCACTTGTTCGGCGACCACACCGGGCACCAGGGTGCGCTGGCCTTGTTGCCAGAGTTCGCAACCTTGGGCACCCAGAGTGACGATCACACCCCGCAGGTGGGACTTCGACAAACTCTCCAGCGTTTTGCCGGTGCGTTCGCACAGCATGCGGCCTTCGTAGTCGTTGACGGCGACCCAGGTGGCTTGGCTCACGAACTTGTTCAACTCATCGCCGTTGAACATCGGCAGGCCTTGGCCCGGGTCGAAGACGAACGGAATCTTGGCGGCAGCAAACTGCTCGGCGTGCTGCAGCATGGCGTCACGGCCATCGGGGGCGACGATGCCCACGCGAATGTCGCTGCGGCCTGCGGGCACGGCCGTCAGGTGGGCCGACTGCATCGCGCCCGGGTGAAATGCGGTGATCTGGTTGTTGTCGGTGTCGGTGATGATGATGGCTTGCGCGGTGTAGGTGTCGGACTCGACGCGCACGAACTCCGTGCTGGCGCCCCAGGTTTTCAGGCGCGCGAGGTAGTCCTGCCCGTCCGAACCCACGGCGGCCATCACCAGCGGCTCACCGCCCAGTTGGCGCAGCGTGTAGGCGATGTTGCCTGCGCAGCCGCCGAACTCGCGGCGCAGCGTGGGCACAAGGAAGGACACGTTCAGGATGTGCACTTGCTCCGGCAGGATCTGTTCGGCAAACCGGCCGGGGAAGGTGGTGATGGTGTCAAACGCGAGTGAACCGCAGATCAAGGCCGACATGAAACGCTCCAGAAGGTGATGGGGGTTGCGGCGAGCCGCAAACAAGAGTCAGGGATAGAAGATTTCGACCGTGTAGCTGCTGATGCGCCGTGGGTCTGACGACGACAGCAGCAATTGCATGCCGGACTCGCTCTCTGGCGCGAGCACGCTCGACGCCACACGGAAGTCGTTCGGTGACAGCGCCCGGCGGGACACCAACTGCCCACTCAAGTCGGTGAGGCGCAAGTCGATCCAAGGCATGGTCAGTGGCAGCGCACCGCGGTTGCGCAGCACCACCGCCAGCCGGTAGCTGCTGCCACCACCGGGGGCCGGCGAGAGGCCGCTGCTTTCGACGGTCACGTCGTCAATGCGCCGGGGCGCTGCAATCTGGCAACCCAGCCATTCGCAGCCACGTGCCAGCCAAGGGCGGGTGGTCGGCCACTGTGCCGCCCACAGGTCACGGAAGTGGTGAGCGCTCTGGCCGGCCAGGGTGCCGATCAGCACCAGGCTGAATAAGGACAACAACACCCGCACGGTCGGGCTGCGCCAGCGTTCGCGGTGTTTGGCTTGTTGAACGAAGCCGGGGCCACGCCGCGCGGCCTCTTGTTTGGCCCGCGCTTCTTTGACCGATGAGCGGGCGATGCCCGTGCCTTTGCTGCCCTGGCCTCTGGGTTTGCCGTCGGGCAGCAAGGCGGTGTTGAACTGCGCGTCGGCAAAATCGACGCGGTCGCGCGCCTTGACGGCCTGCGCCGGTGTCTGATCCACGTCGGCCTGCTCGGGCTGGAAAAAGCGCGAGTGGATGCGGTCCCCATCGCTGAGCTGGAACACGTCGTCATCGTCGTCCGGCGGATCGGGCTGTTGTTGTGTTTCGAACGCGGCGGAGACGGTGGCGGCCAGCGGGGTCGGTGGGGCCACCGGCGGCTTCCAGTTGGGAGGTGCGTCGCGTTCCAGGTCGAAGAGGCCTTCGATGGCGTTAAAAACTTCGTTGCAGCGGCCGCAGCGCACCCAGCCTTCAGAAACCTTGAGCTGGTCTTGAACGACGCGAAAGACGGTACCGCATGAAGTGCAACGAGTGGCCAGGCTCATGGCGAAATCATGCCATGCCGATTCATGCGGGGCGACGCGCGGTCATCAGAATCCAGCCGTCTTCGCTGTCGCTCACGCTCAGCGCGCACCACGGTGCGTAGGCTTGCTTCAGCTCGTCGGCCTGGCGCTCCAGGATGCCGGCCAGCACCAGCGAGCCACCGGCGCGCACGTGGCCGCACAGCAGAGGTGCCAGCAGCTTGAGCGGTGTGGCCAAGATGTTGGCCAGCACCAGCTCGTATTCACCTTGGGCGGCATCGGGCAGGCCGGCCTTCAGCTGCACGTGGTTGGCCTGGGCGTTGGCCCGTGTGGACTCGACAGCGACCGGGTCGATGTCAACGGCGTCGATGTGTTGCGCGCCATGCAAGGCCGCGCCAATGGCCAGGATGCCCGAGCCACAGCCATAGTCGAGCACGCGTGGCCATGCTTGTGCGTGTTGCGCCGTCCAGCGCAGGCACATGCGGGTGGTCGGGTGGGTGCCGGTGCCGAAAGCGAGCCCCGGGTCGAGGCGGATCACTTTCTGCGCTTCGGCCGGCGGCTGGTGCCATGTCGGCACGATCCAGAACGTGGGCGTGACCGCCACCGGCGCAAACTGCGACTGGGTGACACGCACCCAGTCTTCATCTGGCACGGTCTGCAGCGACTGCAGGTGAATGCCTTGCGCCCAGTCTTGCGCCAGCAGCAAGGTGGCCGCTTCGGTGGCGGCCTCTTCCTTGTCGAACAGTGCTTTCAGGATCGAACGTTGCCAACCACCGCGCGGTGCGGGCATGCCCGGCTCACCGAACAAGGCACGCTCGGCGCTGGTGTCGGCATCGGCGTCTTCGACCGAAACCGACAGCGCCTCCAGCTCGTCCATCAAGGCATCAGAGACTGACTCGACCAGGTCTTCTGGCACCAGCAGCAGCAGCTCGACCATCTCAGCGCTTGTGCTCGCTCATCCAGCCCTCTAAATAGTGGATGCTGGTGCCGCCTTCGATGAACTTGGCGTCGGCCATCAACTCGCGGTGCAGCGGGATGTTGGTCAAGATGCCTTCGATCACCGTCTCCGACAGCGCAATGCGCATGCGGGCCAGCGCCTGGTCGCGGGTGTCGCCGTGGGTGATGATCTTGCCGATCATCGAGTCGTAGTTGGGTGGCACGAAGTAGTTGGTGTACGCATGCGAATCAACGCGCACACCCGGGCCACCTGGCGGGTGCCACATGGTGATGCGGCCCGGTGAGGGTGTGAACTTGTACGGGTCTTCGGCGTTGATGCGGCACTCGACCGCGTGGCCTCGCATCTCGATTTGGCGCTGTGTGAACGGCAGTTTCTCGCCAGCGGCCACCCGGATCTGCATCTGCACGATGTCAATGCCGGTCACCAGCTCCGTCACCGGGTGTTCCACCTGCACGCGGGTGTTCATCTCGATGAAGAAGAACTCGCCGTTTTCGTACAAAAACTCGAAGGTGCCCGCACCGCGGTAGCCGATCTTGCGGCAGGCCGCCGCGCAGCGGTCGCCGATGCGCTCAATCACGCGGCGCGGGATGCCGGGCGCGGGCGCTTCTTCGATGATCTTCTGGTGGCGGCGCTGCATGGAGCAGTCGCGTTCGCCGAGCCAGACGGCGTTCTTGTGCTCGTCGGCCAGCACCTGGATCTCGATGTGACGCGGGTTCTCTAGGAACTTCTCCATGTACACGGCCGAGTTGCCGAAGGCGGCACCTGCTTCTGCCTTGGTGGTTTGCACCGCGTGCAGCAACGCAGCTTCGGTGTGCACCACCCGCATGCCACGCCCACCGCCGCCGCCCGAGGCTTTGATGATCACCGGGTAGCCCACCGCGCGGCCCTGTTTGATGATCTCCTTCGCGTCGTCGGGCAAAGCGCCTTCGGAGCCCGGCACGCAGGGCACGCCCGACTTGATCATGGCCTGCTTGGCCGAAACCTTGTCGCCCATGATGCGGATGGACTCGGGCGTCGGGCCGATGAAGGTGAAGCCGCTTTGTTCGACGCGCTCGGCGAAGTCGGCGTTTTCCGAGAGGAAGCCGTAACCGGGGTGGATGGCTTCGGCGTCGGTCACTTCGGCCGTCGAGATGATGGCCGGCATGTTGAGGTAGCTCAGCGCAGACGCGGCCGGGCCGATGCACACGGCTTCGTCGGCCAGCTTCACGTACTTGGCATCGCGGTCGGCTTCGGAGTAGACGACGACCGACTTCACGCCCATTTCGCGGCACGCTCGCTGGATGCGCAGGGCGATCTCCCCCCGGTTCGCGATCAGTATCTTCTTGAACATGCGAAGCCCTATTCGATGATGAACAAGGGCTGCCCGAACTCGACGGCCTGGCCGCTTTCGCAGAACACCTTGGTCACGGTGCCGGACTTGTCGGCCTCGATCTCGTTCATGATCTTCATCGCTTCGATGATGCAGATCGGCTCGCCTTCCTTGATGGTGGAGCCCACCGTCACAAACGACTTCGCGCTGGGGCTGGCTGCGCCGTAGAAGGTGCCGACCATCGGCGACTTGACGGTGTGACCGGCGGCGACCACCGGTGCCGCCTCGGCCACCGGGGCGGCGGCCGCGACGGGTGCGGCCGCCAAGGGCGCGGCTTGCTGGTAAGCCACCGGTGCGGCAGCCACGGCGTGCGGGTCAGCCTTGACGATGCGGACCTTGCCGTCCGCTTCGGTGATCTCCAGCTCGGAGATGTTTGATTCGGACACCAGGTCGATCAGTGTCTTGAGTTTGCGCAGGTCCATGTGTTCTCCAACTCTTGTCGTTTTAATGTGCAGCCGTGGTCGCCAGCGAGGGCGAGCCGCTCAAAGTCAAGCCGACCGTGGGGGCCGGCTTTGCGGGCCGCGCTTGAGCGCGTGCCCCAGGGCCAGGCGGTAGCCATCGGCCCCCAGCCCGACGATCACACCTTCGGCGAGATCTGAAAAGTAGGAATGATGGCGAAACGCTTCACGGCGGTGAACGTTCGACAAGTGCACTTCAATGAAGGGGATGGCCACCCCCGCCAGCGCGTCGCGCAGGCCCACGCTGGTGTGCGTCAACGCGGCCGGGTTGATGATGATGAAGACCGTGCCATCGAGCCGTGCGGCTTGCACCCGGTCGATCAGGGCACCTTCGTGGTTGCTTTGGAAGCTGCTCAGTGTGGCGCCGGCATCGGCTGCGATCTTCGTCAATTCGGCATTGATCTGATCCAAAGTCACCGAACCATAAACCTCGGGCTCGCGGGTGCCGAGCAGGTTGAGGTTGGGGCCGTGAAGGACGAGAATCTGCATGAACCGGGAGCCGCTTGAAAAGAGAAGGCTGAACTTTACGCGTTTTGAGAACCGTTCGGCACACAAAGCCAAATTATTGACCGTTCGTTCAGTCAGCCCAGTTGGGTGACCCACTCGCTCAACTCTTGCTCGGTGACGGTGCCGAGTTTGCGAAAAACCGCCGCGCCGCGGCGGTCGAAGATCACGCTGAAGGGCAGGCCACCGCTCTGGTTGCCCAAAGAGCGGGCCAAATCGACACCGTTGAAGCCGGCCAGACCGATCGGGAAAGCGACAGGCAGTTTGGCCAAAAATTCGCGCACGGGTGTGGGCCCATCAACTGCCAACCCGACCACTTGCCAGCCTTTTGCCTTGTTTTGGCGGTGAAAGTTGTCGAGCAGCGGCATTTCCTTGACGCAGGGGGCGCACCAGGTTGCCCAGAAATTAAGCACCATGGGCTGGCCCTGCAAGGGCGCCATCACCAGCTCGCCGCCGGCGGGTTGGTCAAAACGCTGGGCCCAGAGGGCCCGTTCGGCGTCACTGAGTCGGCTGCTCTGCCTCCGCCACCAAGCCCAGCCAGCGCCGCCCACTGCGGCGGCCACGGCCACGCCGCCGGTGGCGAGCAGTTGGCGGCGGTTCATGCGGCGCTGTCCATCAGGCGGCGCAAGGCTGCCAGGTCGCCGCGCTCGGCGTTGCCTCGTGCATCGGGTTTCAGCGCGCCGCGCAGGTCGTCGTGGTCGAGGATGCTCAGGTGAACGGTCACGTGCTCCCCAAGCTCGGGGCTCGGGCTGCTGACACTCAGCACGTCGACGGTTTCGCCGCGGGGGCCGCCGACGCTGCCCACGTCGTAGTCGACACCTTTGTCGATCAGGGCCAGCTCGGCTTCTTTGGAGTCGTCACAGAACAGCTGCAGGTGCACGCTGTTCAGGCGGGTGGCGGTGCCGCGCCAGACGGCGCCGGTGAGGTGGGGGCGAAAGGCCTGCAGCCGCTCCATCCAGAGCAGGGCCACTTTGCGCATGGCCAGCAGTTCGCCGGGTTGGGTGTCGGCGCAGAAGAGTTGCAGGTAACTGCGCACCTCGTCTTCGATCTCGTCGTTGCCCGGCAGGTTGACCGAGCGCATGCCGCCTTTGCCCAGCAGCTTGGCGGCGCGGCGTTTGGCCGGGCCGTACTCCATGCCTTCTTCGACGATCAGCCGGGCGGCGGCGCTGGCCAGCTCCGCGCTCAGGTCGGACTTCAGGTAGGAACTCATGCGGGGGATTCTAGAAACCGGCGAGACGCCGCTCAGGGCAATTCCACGCCGCCCATGCGGGCAGCCACCGTCGAGGCGCGGCCGAGCACGTAGGCTGACGAAGGCCGCTTTTCGAAGCGCTTGGGCGCGGGCAGCATCACCGCCAGCCGGGCGGCGGCAAAGCTGCCCAACTGCTGGGCACTGACATGAAAGTAGTGGCGCGCGGCGGCTTCGGCACCAAACAGGCCTTCGCCCCACTCGACGTTGTTCAGGTAGATCTCCAGGATGCGCCGCTTGCTCAAGACCGCTTCGAGCATGAAGGTGATGACAAACTCCTGGCCCTTGCGCGCCAAGCTGCGCTCGCCGGCAAGAAACAGGTTCTTGGCCAGCTGCTGGGTGATGGTGGAGCCGCCCACGATCTTGGGTTCTTTGAGTTTGGGCGTCTGTGGGCGCGGCGCGCGTGCGGCCTGGCGCTGCTGGCGTTCGTTGAGCTTTTCGACCTGGGCTTCGGCGCGCTGGTTTTTCTCCCAGGCTTTTTCCAGCGCGTCCCACTCTACGCCGCTGTGGTCGGCAAAACCGGCGTCTTCGGAGACGATCACTGCGCGTTTGAGGTGGTCGGAGATCTGCGCGTCGGCCACCCAGGTCTGGCTCCACAACAAACGGTGTTGCTCGCCGACGATGCGGCGCATCTCGGAGCGTTGGAAGGTGGTCGACTGCGGATCCACCACCACCATCAGCACCACCCGCCCCAGAAAGTAAAGCTGCAGCGCCAGCGCCGAGAGCACGATCAGGCTCAACAGGCGCACGCCGTGGCGCAACAGGGTTTTCATTTGGCGGCGAGGCGGCTGCGCAAGGCCGCCAGCACGGGGGCCGTGTCGGGGCGAACAGCGCGCCATATATAGAAGGCCTCTGCCGCCTGCTCGACCAGCATGCCCAGGCCATCACGTGCCTGGGCACCGTGTTGTGTGACCCAGTTCAGGAAACCGGCGGCGGCAGGGCCGTACATCATGTCCAGCGCCAGGCCGCCTGGGCGCAACACCGAGGCGGCGACGGGAATCGCTGCACCTTGCAGGCTGGTGGCGGTGGCGTTGATGACCACATCAAAAGCTGCACCACAGTCAGCCAGCGGGCGGGCGGCGAGGGTGGTGCCGTGTTTGTTGGCCAGGATCGTGTGGCGCTCGACCAGCGCTTGCGCTTTGTCGAGGCTGCGGTTGGTGATGACCAGCTCGGCCGGGGCGGCTTCGATCAAGGGGCCCAGCGCACCTGCCGCGGCACCACCGGCGCCGATGAGCAGCACACGTTGGCCGCGCAGCGTAACGCCTGCGTTGTGCTCGATGTCGCGCACCAGGCCGATGCCGTCGGTGTTGTCGGCCAGCCAACCGCCGGCGTCGAAGCGCAGCACGTTGGCGGCTTGGGCCAGCTCGGCCCGATCGCTGTGGTGCGTGGCGAGCGAAAAGGCATCGAACTTAAAAGGCACGGTGATGTTGCAGCCGCGCCCGCCACCGGCGGCAAAAACCCGAATGCTGTTGGCAAAACCGTCCATCGGGCACAGCAGCCGGTCGTAGCTCAAGTTTTGCCCGGTGGCCGCAGCGAACTGCGCGTGGATGAAAGGCGATTGGCTGTGCTCGACCGGGTTGCCGGCCACGACGTAACGGCCCATGGTTTTTTTAGTTCTTGGTGGTCGAGGTGACCGAGGTTTCAAAACCTTCTTCGCGCGAGAAGCGAAACCGTGTGGGGATCACCAACTGGTCGGCCTGCTTCTTCATGGCCGCCGAGAAGGGGCCAAAAGGCGCTGCCGCTTGCACGATGGAGACGGCGCGTTTGTCCAGCAGCTTCGATTGCGAAGCCTGCACGACTTCGCTCTCGACGATGCGCCCGGCGGAGTCGACGGTGATGATCATCACCAGCTCGCCATACAGCTTCTTGCCCTGATATTCGGGGAAGTTGCGCGTGCCACGCTCTTCGATCTTGCGGCGCAGCTGGTCGTAATAGATGGCGTAAACCTCTTCGCGCGTCGCTGGGCTGATGTAGCGCTTTTTGGGCCGCGCGTTTTCTTCGTTGATGCGTTTTTCGATCTCGGCCAGCAGCTGCAGCAGCTGCTTGCGGCGCTCTTCTTGCGAGCGGTCTTGCGGGCGGCCCTGGTCGCGCTTGGGGTCAGGCTGCGGCAAGGTGGCCAGCTCGCGGCGCACCTGGGCCAAGAGCTGCTGCTGCGTTTCTTGCAGCTGGTCGATCTGCTTGCGCGCGTCTTCGGCCGACTCGCCCAGCTCGGTGAGCGCCGACGAGGGCAGCGGCGAGGTGGCGCGGCCACGGTCTACATCACCCCCCCCGGCCAGGTTGCGCTGCGCGATGGCCTGCGCCTTGGTCGGCGCTTCGGTGGAGCGCGAGTTGACCAGGATCACCTCCAGCGGGGTGTCCTGGAACGCGCGGGTGAAACCCTCCGGGTCGATGGCCGGCCAGGCCAGCAGGGCGGCATGCACCACGACCGAGGTGCTCAGAGCAATCTGCAGGGCGGAGAATTTCTTCAACATGAGCAGGGTTCAGGCGGCGGGGGCCGATGCTACCGCGGGCGCTTCTGCGGGCGCCTCTTCTGCGGGGGGCTCTCCTGCGTCACCGCCCATGTCGATCGCCAGCGTGAGCGGGCCGGCCGAATCTGCAATCTCGGCCTCTTCGATCTCGGCGTCTTCAACCACCGCGTCGTCGGCGGTGGTGGCCGGGTCATCCAGGCGCTGCAACACACTCGCGTGCACGTCGAGCGTCAGCAGGTCGGTGCCGGTGATGCGCACCCGCACCCGCGCGCCGCGCGGCAGCCGCTCGGCGCCGATGGCGTGGAACACCAGCGGCAGCTCATCGCTGCGCACCAGGCCTTCTTTCATCACGGTGGCGTCAAGCTCTTGCTGCCCGTGTTGTGCCAGGTACTGCAGCGTCCAGTAACGTTCGATGCCCGACTGGAAGCCGTTGTAGGCGCCATACGCCTCATCGAAGCTGGAGATGATGGAAAACAGCGCCGCGTCTTTCGGCTTGAACGGTGCGGCCAGCGCGGCGGTGCGGCCGTGGCGGGCGCAGGCAATGATCTGCCACTGGTTCACCAAGTCGACATAACGCCGCAGCGGCGAGGTGGCCCAGGTGTATTGCGCCACGCCCATGCCGGCGTGTGGTGCCGCCTTGGTGCCCATGCGCACCTTCACGCCTGGCGCCATGCTGGCCTGGCTGCGGTAGATGCCGGGCACCCCCAGCTCGTGCAGCCAGCCGCCCCAGGTGCTGTTGGCGAGGATCATGGCCTCGGCCACGATCAAATCGAGCGGCGAACCACGGGTGCGGGTGCTGATCAGCACGGTTTCGTCGCCTTTCGGCTCGGCGCCTTGGTTGCCTTCCAGGCGGAAGTTGTAGTCGGGCCGGTTGAACATCTCCGGCTTGCCACGCACCACCTCGCGCCCGGCCTTCAGGTGGCGGGCGAGGCGGAATGCGAACGCAAGCTCGCTCGCAAAGGCATATGCAGCGGGCGCTTCGCCGGTGAGCGTGGCCGCGGTGATCACGCTGTCGAGCTGGTCATGGCGCAGGTTGGCGGCGATGGGCACACGCTCGATCTTGGTTTCGCTGCCCTTTACCGCCAGCGTGGCTTCATCGAAGCTGACGTAGAGAGACACCGCCGGGCAATCGCGCCCTTCGAGCAAGGTGTAGGTCTGCACCACGTCGTCGGGCAGCATGGTCAGCTTGTAGCCCGGCATGTAGACGGTAGACAAACGATCGCGTGCCACCTTGTCGACCGGGCCTTCGGGCGTTATCACCAAGCCCGGCGCGGCGATGTGCACACCGAACACCACCGTGCCGCTGCCCAGGCCTTGCACCGACAAGGCGTCGTCGATCTCGGTGGTCTGCGAGTCGTCGATCGAGAAGGCTTGAACCGGGGCCAGCGGCAGCGTGTCTTTGATGGCCGGTGCCGACAGCGGCGGGAAGGCCGTGCCCTTGGGGAAGTTTTCGAACAGGAAACGCCGCCAGTGAAACTGGTAGGGCGAGTCGATCGCGCCTGCGGCCTTCAGCAGATCAAGCGGCGCCTTCTGCGCGAGCTTGGAGGCTTCCACCACCGCCTTGTATTCAGCGGCGTTTTTGTCGGGCTTGAACAGCAGCTTGTAGAGCTGCTCGCGCACCGGCGGTGGGCAGGTGCCCGCTGCCAGCTCGCGTGCCCAGGTGTCGATTTGCGCGGCGAGCAGCTTCTTGCGCTCGATGCCGAGCAGCGCGGCCTTGACGATTTCTTCGGGTGCCTTCTTGAAGACGCCCTTGCCCAGGCGGCGAAAGTAGTGCGGCGCTTCGAACAAACGGAACAGCGCCGCGGCCTGCTGCGCCGGCCCCGCGCTGGCGCTGAAATAGTCGCGCGCCAGGTCGGCAAAACCGAAGTCGCTTTCGGGTGCGAACTCCCAGGCCAGGTCGAGGTCGATGTCTTGCGCCAGGCGCTGCCCCTCGGCCAGCAGCTCGGCGGGAGAGGGTTTGTCGAACTTGAGCAGCACGTTGGCTGCCTTGACCTTCACCCGTTTGCCCGAATCGAGCTCGATCTGCATCGAGCCCTCACCCTCGGACATCACACGGCCGGCCAGGAATTTGCCGGTGTCATCAAACAATGCGTACATGTCAGTTGCGCTCGTCCGTCCGAAGGAATTGACACGCGCCCTCGGGGGGCAGTGAACGAAGTGAGCGTGGGGGTTTCATGTCGCGGATTATCAGGGCGACGGCGCGAGCCCCAAGAAGTGCAACAGATGGGGCAAATGCGTGTCGAAATCAGACAGCGCATGGTCACTGCCTTCGACGATGCGCAGGTGGCCACCCCGGTAACGTGCGCTCATCTCGCGCCAGTCGAGCACTTCGTCGCCCGTCGCGATGATGGCGAAGTAGTGCGAGGGATCGGCCAGCTCGGCAGGTGTCATCTGGCGCAGCTGATCCACGTACTCGGGCAAGAAAAAAAAGCGCTCCTCGCTGTGCCAGGCGGTGGTTTCGCCGATGTGCTTGGCGAGGTCGCGCGCCGGGTCGACAGCCGGGTTGATCAAAGCGGCCTGGCAGCCCAGGCGTTCGGCCAGCACGGTGGCGTAAAACCCGCCGAGCGAGCTGCCGACAATGGCCATGCGTTTCACCGGCCAATCGGCCACACCCTTCAACAAGATGTCGATGGCCTCGCTCGGAGAAGGTGGCAACTGTGGGCACCACCAGCTCAGGCGCGGCGCATGCTTCTTCACCCACCTGGCCATGCGACGCGCCTTGATGGATTGAGGCGAGGAGCGAAAGCCGTGCAGGTACAAAAGGTGCGTTGGGGTCATTGAACTGGTTGGGAGCCGGCCGACACGAAGCGGGGCGTGAAGTTTGCCCGACTCCCCATTCACCCTAGGGTATGGCGGCATCAGATCGACCCTAAACTGGGTTCATCACACCCACAGCCCCACAAGGACTTCTTCGTGAAATACCCGAATGCACTGCGCCCGACCGGGCTCGGTATTGCTGCCGTACTGATGCTGCAAGCGTGCGCCACCCCGGCGCCTGATTCTTCCAAGGCCCCCACCACATCGGTGGCCAAGGCCAACACGGCCAGCGTGCCGGCCCCGGTGGTGGGCACGGCGCCGGCACGGCCCGCGGCAGCCGCCTCAAGCCCGGCGGGCGCCGCTTCGGGCCCGGCGCGGCCTGACCCCAGCGCGCCGAAGCCGTTTGATGAAGTGGTCAAGGGTGCGACCCAACAGCCCGGCTTCGTGCCCGTCTGGCGCAAAGACGACAAGATCTGGCTGGAGATCCCGGCCGAGCGACTCGACCAGCCCTTCTTGCTGTCGGTCAACGTGGCCGGCTCGGTGGGTGAGCGTGGCCTGTACGGGAGCCAGATGGGCCCGTCGTGGCTGGCAAGCTTTCGCAAGATCGGCACCAACCAGATGCAGCTGATCGCGCTCAACGCCAGCTTTGTGAGCGGCACCTCGGCCATGAAGGACGCGGTGGAACAAGGTTTTTCGCACAGCCTGCTCGGCTCGGCGGCGATTGCCAGCGCGCCGCACCCGCAGCGCAAATCGGTGCTCATCGACGCGGGTTTTCTGCTGACCGACATGCCGGGTTATTCCACCCGCATCGAGCAGGCGTTTCGCATGCCGTATGCACTGGACCGCGGCAACTCCTTCTTCGAGAAAACCCGTGTCAGCGACGACATCACCACGGTGAATGCGCGGGTGCACTTCGCCACTGCGCGCCTGTCGCCGCCGCCGCTGATCCCGAGCCCCGTGCCGGTGCCGCCACCGCCGTCAACCACGCCCGACGCGCGCAGCATGTTTGTCGGCTTTGTCTACAGCTTCACCCGCCTGCCGGAAGCGCCCATGCCTGCGCGCAAGACCGACCCGCGCCTGGGGCATTTTTTCGATGTGGTCACCGACCTGGGCACCGACCTCAAGGCCAACCCGCGCACCCACTACGTGAAGCGCTGGCGGCTTGAGAAAAAAGACCCAGCCGCCGCGCTCTCCGAGCCCAAGCAGCCCATCGTTTACTGGCTCGACAAGAACATCCCGCCGCAGTACCGCAAGTCGGTCGAAGCGGGTGTGTTGGAGTGGAACAAGGCCTTCGAGAAGATCGGCTTCAAGAACGCCGTTGTCGCGCGTCAGCAGCCCGACAACGCCGACTGGGACAACATGGACGCACGCCATGCGTCGATTCGCTGGTTTGTTGGTGCCGACGTGGGCTTTGCCATCGGCCCCAGCCACTCCGACCCGCGCACCGGCGAGATCATCGACGCCGACATAGGCATGAGCGACGTGTTCGGCCGCGGCTCGCGGCGTTTCATCGTCGAAGACGTGGGCCGGGCGGCCGCGCCGACCCACCCACACGACGCCTACTGCAACTACGCCCGTGAGGCCGCTGCCGAGATGGACTTTGCGCTCGATCTGCTCGAAGCGCGCGGTGACCTCGCGCCAGACGGCCCCGAGGCCGAGGCCTTTGTGCAATCGGTCATCCAAGACACCATCGCCCACGAGGTGGGCCACACGCTGGGCTTGAAGCACAACTTCAAGGCTTCGACCGTGGTCTCGCGCACCCAGCTGCAAGACAAAGACTTCACCGAGAAGTACGGCATCTCCGGCTCGGTGATGGACTACAACGCTTACAACCTTGCCGTGCGCGGCGAGAAGAAGGGTGCCCTCAACAACAACGCGCTCGGGCCTTACGACTACTGGGCGATCGAATACGCCTACAAGCAGGTGGCCCCTGCCGACGAAGCAGCCGAACTGGCACGCATTGCCGGGCGCAGCACCGACCCGCTGCTCGCGTATGCCGACGACGCCGATGCGGGCGGCGTGGGTGCCGGCAACGACGGCCTCGACCCGTTGGCCAACCGCTTTGACTTGGGTGACGACCCCTTGGCCTACTACGTCAAACGCCTTCAGCTTTCGCGCGAGCTGTGGCAGCGGGTGCAAGAGCGTGGCCAGCAAGCGGGTGACGAAGCCACCCGCCAGCGCCGTGTGTTGTTGAGCGGCTTTCGCCAACTGGGGCGTGCCACCGAGCTGGTGGGCAAGTACGTGGGCGGCATGTACACCGTGCGTGATTTGCCGGGCACCACGCGCCGCGCGGCCTACGTGCCGGTCGAGCCGGCCAAGCAGCGTGAGGCGCTGCAGTTCCTGGCCACGGGCGTGTTCAACGCCGACAGCTTCCGCTTCAAGCCAGAGTTCATCGCCAGCATGTCACCCGACTACAACGAGTGGGATCGCGGCGGGCCGGTCAACATCCCGGCCGCCGTGCTGCAGATGCAAACCGTGGCGATGGACCGGCTGCTGGGCGCGGGCACCGCGTCGCGCCTGCTCGACTTGCCGCTGTATGTGAATGGCGCAGCCGGCAACAACATCATTTCGCTGTCTGAGGTTTACACCACTTTGCAGGGCGCGGTGTGGAGCGAGCTCAAGAGCGGCAAGGAGATCGACCGCCTGCGCCGCAACCTGCAGCGCGAGCACCTGAAGCGTGTGCAGACCTTGCTGACACGCGGCTCACCCACCTTGCCCCCCGACGCACTGAGCCTGATGCGCCTCAACGCCACCGAGCTGCAGGCGCAGCTCAAGCGTGCTTCAGGCAACGGCCGGCTGTCGGTGGAAAGCCGGGCGCACTTGCAAGACAGCCTGGCGCAACTCACTGAAGCGCTGCGCGCTTCGATGACCCGCAGTTAGTTACTGGCCCAGCGCGGCCAGCAGCTTGTCGTGGATGCCGCCGAAACCGCCGTTGCTCATGCACAGCACATGGTCGCCGGGGCGGGCGGCGCGGCGCACCGCGGCCACCAGGGCCTCGATGCTGTCGGTGACGATCGCCTTGTCGCCCATCGGGGCCAGAGCTTCCTTGGCGTTCCAGCTCAGGTTGCCCTGGTGGCAGAACGACAAGTCGGCTTCTTCCAGTGACCAAGGCAGCTGGGCTTTCATCGAGCCCAGCTTCATGGTGTTGGAGCGCGGCTCGAACACCGCCAGGATGCGCTCCATGCCGACCTTGCGGCGCAAGCCGTTGACCGTCATGTGGATGGCGGTCGGGTGGTGGGCGAAGTCGTCATAGACCTTCACACCGCCCACTTCACCGCGCAGCTCCAGCCGGCGGCGCACGTTCTCGAAGGTTGACAGCGCTTTGCCAGCCAGCTCGGGCGATACGCCCACGTGTTCGGCCGCGGCGATGGCGGCCAGCGCATTCAGCTGGTTGTGCTCGCCCAGCAGGGGCCAGTCGACACGGGCGATCTTCAGGCTGCCGCGCAGCACATCAAAGGCGTGCGGCTCGCCGCGGGCGCGCAGTGCGCCGGGCGTTTCTTTGCGGGTGCCGAAGCGCACCACCTCGCTCCAGCAGCCACGCTCCAGCACACGCTGCAGTGACTCTTCGCGGGCGTTGATCACCAAGCGGCCGGCGGCGGGCACGGTGCGTACCAGGTGGTGGAACTGGGTTTCGATGGCCGCCAGGTCGGGGAAGATGTCGGCGTGGTCGTATTCAAGGTTGTTGAGGATGGCGGTGCGCGGCCGGTAGTGCAAAAACTTGCTGCGCTTGTCGAAGAAGGCGGTGTCGTATTCGTCGGCTTCGATGACGAAGGTTTTGCCCTTGCCGAGGCGGGCTGACACGCCAAAATTCGTCGGCACGCCACCCACCAGGAAGCCCGGCTCCAGGCCCGCTTGGTCGAGCATCCACGCGAGCATTGAGGTGGTGGTGGTCTTGCCATGCGTGCCGGCCACCGCCAGCACGTGCCGGCCTTGCAGCACGTTGTCAGACAGCCATTGCGGGCCGCTGATGTAGGGCAGGCCGGCGTCGAGAATGGCCTCGACCAGCGGGTTGCCACGCGAGACCACGTTGCCAATGACAAAGAGGTCGGGTTTGAGTGCGAGCTGATCGGCGCTCCAGCCTTCGATCAGGTCGATGTCGAGCGCGCGCAGCTGGTCGCTCATCGGCGGGTAGACGCCCGCATCGCAGCCGGTGACTTTGTGGCCCGCTTCGCGCGCCAGGGCGGCCAGGCCACCCATGAAAGTGCCGCAGATGCCGAGAATGTGAATGTGCATGGTGGGTGATTCTAGGAGGCCATCACAATCGCTCTAGGGGCTGGATCACCACGCATCCATCGGCCTACCCGCTGCTTGAGGTCGTACACATCGTGGGCGCTGGAGCGCGGTGCGCCAGCCAGTGCGGGCAGCGACGGCAAGGCCTACGGCCTGCGCACGTCACCAGCCTGATTCAGCGTCAGAGTGCGCGAAAGGCTTGCCGGGCTGCGGCCAGGGTGGCGGCGATGTCGTCTGCGCTGTGCGCCGCGCTGACGAAGCCGGCCTCGTACAGCGCCGGCGCAAGGTACACCCCCCGGTCGAGCATGCCGTGGAAGAAGCGGTTAAAACGCTCCTTGTCGGTGGCCATCACGGTGGCGTAGTTCTGTGGCAGCGTGTCGGTGAAAAAGAAGCCGAACATGCCACCTTCGCAGTCACCCGCGAAGGGCACACCGGCTTCGCGGGCGGCGGCGCAGAGGCCGTCCACCAGCTGGTGTGTGCTGGCCGAGAGCGCCTCGAAAAATCCAGGCTTCTGGATTTGTTTCAGCGTGGCCAAGCCGCAGGCCGTGGCCACCGGGTTGCCCGACAAGGTGCCCGCCTGATAGACCGGGCCCAGTGGTGCCAGTTGTGCCATCACCGCGCGTTTGGCGCCAAAGGCCGCCAGCGGCATGCCCCCGCCAATCACCTTGCCGAACACGCTCATGTCGGGCTCAAAGCCAGGGATCGCTTGGGCGTACAGGCTCTGCGCGCCGCCGAGAGCGACACGGAAACCCGTCATCACCTCGTCAAACACCAACAACGCGCCGTACTGGCTGCACAGCTCGCGCAGGCGCTTCATGAAGGGCACGCTGGCGCGCACGAAATTCATGTTGCCGGCGATCGGCTCAATCATCACGCAGGCAAGCTCAGCCCCGTGCAGCTTGAAGCCCTCTTCGAGCTGGGCCAGGTGGTTGTATTCGAGTACCAGGGTGTGCTGCACCACCTCGGCCGGCACACCGGCGCTGGTGGGGTTGCCAAAGGTCGCCAGGCCCGAGCCGGCCTTGACCAGCAGCGCGTCGGCATGGCCGTGGTAACAGCCCTCGAACTTGACGATCTTGTTGCGCCCGGTGGCGCCCCGCGCGAGGCGGATGGCGCTCATCGCCGCTTCGGTGCCCGAGCTGACCAGGCGCACCTGGTCCATGCTGGGCACAAGCTTCAAGAGCTCTTCGGCCAGCTCGATCTCGCGCTCAGTGGGCGCACCGAACGAAAAACCTTCGAGCGCCGCCTGTTGCACCGCCTCTAGCACGGCCGGGTGGCCGTGGCCCAGGATCATCGGGCCCCAGGAGCCGATGTAGTCGATGTAGCGGGTGCCTTCGGCGTCGAACATGTAGGGGCCTTGGGCGCGGGCGATGAAACGCGGCGTGCCGCCGACGGCCTTGAAGGCACGCACCGGCGAGTTCACGCCGCCGGGGATGACGCGCTGGGCGCGCTCGAACAGGGCTGCGTTAGTGGACATGACGCGGATCCTTCGGCACCTCGTCGCCAGCGGCGTCCGGCCCTTCTTCGCCTTCTTCTTCCGGTGGCAAGGCCCAGAAAAAACGATCCGGGATCACATTGCCCATGCCAGGGCGAAAGCCGGCGTCGAGCGCCTGGTCCAGGAAAGCCAGCGATTCGCCCACCGCGGTGTGCAGCTCGCTGCCAGCCGCCAGCAAGGCGGCCAGTGCGGCCGACAAGGTGTCGCCCGCGCCCACGAAGCTGACCTCGAAGCGCTCGAACTTTTCGCCGGTGATGGCGCCTTCGGGCGAGGCCAGCACGTTGTCAAGGAACTGGTCGGGCAGCGGCACACTCGTCACCAACACGAAGCGCGTGCCGTGCTGCGAGGCGGCCACGGCCAGCTCGCGCGGCGAGGCCGGGCGGTCGTTGCTCCAGTCGGGCAGCAAGAAGTTGGTGAGCGTCTGGTGGCTGCCCACCAGCACCTCGGTCTGCGGCAGCACCAGCTCGCGGAAGGAGTCGAGGTAGGCCTGCTGGTCGTCTTCTTCGACCCACGACAGGTTGGGCATGTAGGCGACCAGGGGCACGTCGGGGTAGTCAGACAACACCTCGGCCACGGCTGCCACACCCTCGGCCGAGCCGAGGAAGCCCACTTTCCAGGCAGCGATGGTCACGTCTTCCAGGATGCTGCGCGCCTGCTCGACCACTACGTCGGCGTCGATGGCGCTGTGGTCGAACACCTCGGCGGTGTCGCGCAGCACCACGGCGGTGACCACCGGCAAGGCGTGGGCGCCCATGGCGGCGATGGTCACCACGTCACCGGCCAGGCCACCGGCGCCGCTCGGGTCGCTGGCGTTAAAAGTCATCACGCAGGCGGGGGCGGGGGCGTCCTGGGGGGCAGCGGTGGTGGTTTCGGTGGGGAGCACGTCGGTAGTCATGGGGGCGTCCGTTAGAAGGTGCAGGGTTTGCCAGCACTTCTAGAAAAATGTGAGGAATGTGGCGTATGTGCCCACAAACTAACGCGTTTTTGGGATTTTGCGTGGCTACAATCTTTTCTCATTGTAGTGAAGCGATAAAGAATAAACGTGAGCAAAGACGCCAGCTCGGTACGTACATGGATGTGTCTGATTTGCGGTTGGATCTATGACGAGGCCGCCGGCGATCCAGACCACGCAATTGCACCCGGAACCCCTTGGGAGGCTGTGCCGATGAACTGGACCTGTCCAGAATGCGGAGCCCGCAAGGAAGACTTTGAAATGGTGCAGATCTGATCTTGAACCCCCGTTGGGATGATCGAATTGAACCGACCCGCAGTCGTTGAGGAGACAACCCGGTGAGCAATGAAGCCCTTGCAGGCATCAAGGTGCTGGTCATCGATGACAGCAACACGATCCGCCGCAGCGCAGAGATTTTCCTGAAGCAAGGTGGCTACCAGGTGCTGCTGGCCGAAGACGGTTTTGACGCCTTGTCCAAGGTCAACGACCACGCGCCCGACCTCATCTTCTGCGACATCCTGATGCCGCGCCTTGATGGTTACCAAACCTGCGCCATCATCAAGCGCAACCCCAAGTTTTCAGGCGTGCCTGTGATCATGCTGTCTTCCAAAGATGGCCTGTTCGACAAGGCGCGTGGTCGCATGGTGGGCTCCGAGGCCTATCTGACCAAACCCTTTACCAAAGACCAGCTGTTGCAGGTGGTTGAGCGGCACCGTCGATCTGCGTAACTATGTGAATGACCGGCTGCAAGTTTGCGCCGGTCGAGTTGGAGTAAAGAGCCATGGCGATCAAGAAAATTCTGTTGGTTGACGATTCGAAAACCGAATTGCATTTCCTGTCCGAACTGCTGACGAAGCGGGGTTATTCGGTGCGTACCGCCGAAGACGGCGAAGACGCCATGCGCCGCCTGGCTGAAGACAAGCCTGACCTGATCCTGATGGACGTGGTGATGCCCGGTCAAAACGGCTTCCAGCTCACCCGTGCCATCACCCGTGACCCGCGCTTTCTCGATGTGCCGGTAATCATGTGCACCAGCAAGAACCAGGAGACCGACAAGGTCTGGGGCATGCGTCAAGGCGCACGCGACTACATCGTCAAGCCCGTCGACGCGGACGAGCTGGTGGCCAAGATCAAGGCCTTCGACTGACCCCCGCTCATTCAAGAGATCGGCACAGCGAATGCAAACCCTCCACGTCTCGCAGGCAGGTGTGAATGGCCAATAAGGAAGCATTGCGCGAGCTGCAAACCCGCCTGGCGGAAAAGCTCAAAGCGGCGCGAACGCAAGAGCGTGGAAAATCCTGGCTGGCCGTGGAGTGTGGGGGCCATGGCTTCCTGTTCCCTTTGCAGGAAGCTGGCGAAATTTTCCCGTTTGTGCCTGCGATGCCAGTGCCTTACACCAGCCGCTGGTTCATGGGCGTGGCCAACCTGCGCGGCCGTCTGCACGGCGTGGTTGACCTGGCTGGCTTTTTGGGCATTCGCAGCCAGGAGCAGGGCCGCGACCAGTCCTGGTTCGTGGCCTTCAATTCGGCCCTGAACATCAACTGCGCCGTGATGGTGGATCGGCTTTCGGGTTTGCGTAACCTGGAGCAGCTGAAGCCTCAGGCCGATGACGGGCAGGCGAAGCCGCCGTTTGTCGGCACGCACTACCGGGACGAGAACAACCGGCTGTGGCGCGAACTCAATCTCGCGGCGCTGGCCAACGAGTCTGCATTTCTGAAGATCGCGGGCTGATGCGCGTTTGGGCGCAAGGCTTTCTGACAGTCACATTGAGA
>JBKJJF010000065.1:0-8370 GCA_046598195.1 Rhizobacter sp.
CTTACGTTGCGCGGCCTGCGCGCCATGGTGGCCCGGGCCGCAATGCATCCTGGTGGCCGCCGCCATTCCCTGCGCGGGAATGGCGAGCGCCACAAGCCAGATCAACACGGTCTTAAGCAGTTGCCCCATCTCTTCACTTTACAGCAGTCGCTTTGACAAGGTCGGTGTTCACCCAACAGACGCATGGGTCGGCTTTCGCCGTGCGCGCAGGAGGCTACGGCCGCCCGACATGGTTCAGTTCCGGGTGAGTGGATCCTTGCCAACGTGGATGTTCAGGCTCTTCGCGCTGAAATCGGTGGGCGCGATGTGCTGAAGGTCGACGCGCCGGTTGTCCAGTCCGTTGAACTGCCAAGAGAATGTCTTTCCCGCATTGACGAACCGCAGCGTCTCGCCATAACCCACGCTGACGGACTTCACCGCGGCCACGTCCACGACCCTCGCATTTGTCGCCCCATCCGTCGGTTGCCCGTTGAAGGACTCGCCGCTCATGAAGCGTTCCGGGCTCATGGCGAATGCCGTGCCGCTGACGACCGACAAACCCAGGGCCGCCGATACTGCAAGTTGCTTGAAAGTATGCATTTGTGTGCTCCTCGAATGACTGCGTGACGGCCCGTCGCGATGCGCTGGGACGGTGACGCAAACCTTGCATCACGGAAGTCACTTTAGATACCTGCGCCCGCAACGAACATGGCGCAATCATTACGAAATTGAAACCTTCGTCGCGTGCAGCCGTTCGTCCCATCCGCCCCATCGGCAAGGCAGCTTCCCGTGGGCGTCGGCGCGTTCAGTTCCCACTGGAGCCGCGAGGGCAGTCACCTATCCGCACAGATCGCTCGTTGCCTTCGTAGATCCAGTTCGCGCTACTCTACGAAGAGCACTTCACCAAGGCTGCCCGCACACGGGGTGGAACCATGAAATACATCGCCCAACCGGGCGCGCCTAAGGTAGCCAGGCAAGGGCCCACATTCAAAGAACATCAACCAGCACGAACTCAACAAACCGCTTCGAACACAGAAATTCTGGCACTCCCTTAGCTCAGCCCTAGCCCCCCGGTGCAACGGTCGCTCCGGAAATACGTCTTCACCCGGAAGCTTGCGCCCGTCTTTTGGCGGTTCGATTCCCCTTCGAAGCCGGTACCTCATGAATTGGGCCCCTCGCAATCGTTCCGACGTTCCTGAACCGACGCGCCCACAGAGCCAGTGCGGCATGCTTCTCAGGCATGTAGTCATGGCGGTCGTAGTGGCGCGCCTGTATGCCACCAAGACCGTGTGACTGAATCTGCGCCCGCACATCGCTAGAAATGCCGAGCGCTGCCATGTGCGTTTCAGCGGTACGTCGCAGGTCCCGCATCGAAAACGGTCCGCGCTCAAGTTCACCACCAGCCTGCATGGCCTTCTCAATTTCTTCCACCAGTGCCGCCACCGTTTCCTTGCGCAGCGGCACACGGCCATTCGTACTAAAAAGTGGCGCCCCCACACCCTCAGTCAGCCCCAATCGCCGGCGGATTACAGGCATCAAGTCGTCATGAATGGGCAGGACATGTCGGCGAGGGTTGGCGTGGCGGTTCCGCCCCTTGGGGTCCAACAGCGTCAGGGTGGCACCGGACACGTCAACCAGCTGGGGCGTCAACCTAAGCAACTGTGTCGGCCGCTGCCCGCCCAAATACATGCAGGCCATCAACGCATCTTTAGCAGGACCATCGACCGCAGTCTCGACGCGACGCCAGAAAGCATGAAGCTCGGGCAAGGTCAACGCACGATCCAGCGCTTTCGAGAATTGCGCAAGACTGGGCAGCCGATCCGCGGGGTTCGTTTGAATGTCAAACGCAGTAAGCGCCTCAGGCAGCGTAGGGTCAAGGCCCGCGCGCATCGCCAAGCCAAAGGCCGCGCGCAGGTAGGCCCGCAGCTTCGCGGCGGTGCGCCCTTTGCCAGCATCGATCAAACGCGCGAGCACGTCGCGCAGTTCCTCGGCCATGACCTGCGCTGCCGGACGAGCAGCCAGCTTTGGAAACGGCTCGCTGATGTGCAGCTTGAAGATGGACTGTGCGTCGTAGTGCGACTGCCGGCCCTGGAGCGTGCCCACGTAGACGCGAAGCAACGACGCCAGGCTCCCTTGTTCAGCCTTGCGTTTCGCCGCTGCTACCGCCTCCTCAGCAGCAACGTTCGCCGCGTCGCGCTCATTGAGCATGGCGCGCAAGTTGTTGCCAGCACCAGCCAAACGCGCCAACTCGCCCGCCCGTTCACGCGCCTCGCGCAAGGTCATGCCAGTGACGCCACGCGGGTCGTAGTCGGCCACCTTCAAAATGTCGCGCGTACCGTCAGCTCGCGTGTGGCGGTACATGCAGACCCGCGCGCCGGAAGGCGTGCACCGGATGGTAAAGCGACCCTGCCCGCGTGCGCCAGGGTCGGTGAGCCACACATCTTTTCCGCCGGCCTTGGCTTGGCTGCTGCCGGCCTCAATCTCGCGAGCCGTGATCACGCCTCCGCGCGCGCCCTTGACTGGCACTGTCCGGAGTGCCGTTGCCGTTCCTGTTGCCGTTTCTGAAGCTGAGCGTTTCAACATGTCCGTAGGCCCTTGCTGTTGCCGTACTGTTGCCGTTTTTCGAGAGATTCAGGGAAACGCTATGGCACGTCGACGGGCAAAATATAGAGCTAACTTGTTGATTTGAATAGAGATGCAGGATCTCCTGGAACATCCTGGGAATGTAAAGGGCCGGACTGTTAATCCGTAGGTCCCTGGTTCGAGCCCAGGTCGAGGAGCCAAGAAACACCGAAGTCAGCAGGTTTGCGCCTGCTGACTTTTTTGTTTTCCGAGATGCGCTGGCGCCAGTTGTCCGCGGGATGGGCTGAAACTGCTTGGCACGCAAACCATTGCGCCGGCACAGCACACGCGGACAGTGGGGTCGTTGCTTACGATCGCGGCACAGCCACCCTGTAGCGCCGCGTACTCGTTCCAAATCCGTTGCAAGGCAATCGCTACTGCGGGGTCACGTCGTGCCCAACAATAAGGGCGAAGCGTAGGTGTGAGATGTTGAGCGCGCCGAAGGCTGGCATCCTTGATGCTTGTCGCTTGAAATCTACCGCGCTGCCGGCAAGTGCGATTGTTGAAACCTGGAGCGCACCCATGCAAACGTTGAACGACATGCTGAACCAAAAGTTGCTCACGATTGATCAACACGCTCACATCAGTGCTTGGATCTCACAGGCACGCACACCCGAGGCAATCCTAGCGATGCCTCCTGCGCTCTGGCGCAGCCTCGAGTTGGCTAGCGTTTTAATCAACTTCGATGCAGACGTGTCGCAAGAGCCGCTGCTCAGCGCTGGTTGATAGCCACGGCAAGAGTTTCCAATACCGCAGCGTTGACGAAGGAAGCGGGCAGTCTTGGCCAGCGACTATTATTTGGCCTTCAATCCGAGGACGTGAACCATGACAAGCTCTGCTCGTGCTGCGCTCTCCCCATCGAAGCGGCCCAAGAAGTCGGTTGCCAGCAAACGAACCAAGAAGTCGGCGACCAACGTGGCCATCGCTACAGAACTTGCGCCCGCGGTCGCCATCGCGTTGCTCGACAAGACCGAGCAGCCACCCGGCGCCGCGGCGCCGGCGCTGGACTGTCTTGCAGCAGGGGCCGCACCTTCGGAGACCGATGGCAAGGTGCGCGTGCAACTCATGTTCGAAAACGGGGCAGTGCTGCCGGTCGAGATGAGCAACGCCGCTGGGGCTGCGCTCTCCAAGGCACTGGCAGACGAACTGCCCAAGAAGTAGACCGCTGTTCGGCAAAAGAACAGGTGGCCCGCGCTTGCGTCAACGCGCCAGCGCCCGCCTGAGGCCGTAGCTCACCGCATCGACCACGGCCACCAGCAGCAGCATCGCGCACAGTACGGTCGCCGTCTTCGGCATCTGAAACAAGCTCATGTGGAACATCAGCAACTGGCCCAGCCCGCCGGCTCCCACCACGCCCAACACCGCAGC
Organism: Rhizobacter sp.; assembly: GCA_046598195.1. Lineage (GTDB taxonomy): Bacteria > Pseudomonadota > Gammaproteobacteria > Burkholderiales > Burkholderiaceae_C > Rhizobacter. The sequence continues at coordinate 3,970 of JBKJJF010000065.1, forward strand.
CGCGCGAATGTTGTTCTCCCAGCGGTACAGCGAATACGAGATCAGCTGCGGCAGCACCATGGGCAGCGTCGCATAGAAGAAAACGCGCACCGAGCCGACACCCTGGGTTCGCAGCGCAACCAGCGGGCCCTGAGGCGAGTTCTCGATGGCTTCGGCAAACAGCCGACCGAGCACGCCGGTGGTGTGCAAGGCCAAGGCCAGTGTCCCGGCGAGCGGGCCGAGGCCGGCGGAGATGATCAGCAGCACCGCCCACACCAGCTCGGGCACCGCGCGCAGTGCATTCAGCAGCAGCCGCGTGGGCGCTCGGGCGCGGGCCCGGTCTCCCTCGTGTGAGCGGCTCGCGGGCAAGGCCAGCATCAAGCCGGCCACCGCAGCCAGCAGCGTGCCGAGCGCCGACATCGCGATCGTCTCCAGTGACGCCACACCCACCTTGCGCAAGAACGCCGCAGAGACGTCAGGCGGGAAGAACTCGCCGGCGAAGCGACCCATGCTTTTGACTGCGTCCCACGACAGGAACGCGCGCCATTGCAGATCGAGGCTCCAGAAGCTCGCGGCCACCAAGACGACCAAGCCCAGGCTGAACCAGCACGCCTTGCAGCGCGCATCAAACAGCGGCGGCGGCAGCCGGTAGGGCTGGTTGGCGGCGCCTCGGGTCGGCTTCATGCCAAGGCCCGCCTGAGCCACCCGCTGATGCGATCGGCGAAGGCAACCAGCACCACAAACACCAGCAGCATGGTGGCCACCTCGCCCCCGGCAAACATCTTGGTGGAGTTGTCGAGCTGCTGCCCGAGCCCACCCGCGCCCACGAACCCGAGCACGACGGAGGAACGGATTGCACACTCCCAGCGGTAGACCGTGTACGAGGTGAGCTCGGCGGCGTTCTGCGGCAAGAGCCCATACGCAAACGCCTGCAACCTGCCGCCGCCGTTGGCCAGCAGGCTGCGCGTGGCGTGGTCGTCGCCACTCTCCAGGATGTCGCCATACACCTTGCCGAGCATGCCCCCGTAGGTCAACGCGATCGCCAGCACGCCGGCCGTCGGGCCGAGACCGACGACGCGCACGAACACGAGCGCCCACACCAGCTCCGGAATGCTGCGCAACAGCACCAGCATCCAGCGCAGCAGCTGGCGCAGCAAGGCCGAAACAGGCGCCATGCGGCCCGACAGGGCCGACACCGACAACACGCGCGTGGACAACAGTGCCGCAGGGATGGCGATCACCAGGCCCAGCGTCAGGCCGGCGGTGGCGATGGCCACCGTGCGCCACGTTTCACGCGCCACCAGCCACAGGAAATCGGCGCTCATGGCGGGCGGCACGAAGGTGGCGAGAAATCGCAGCGTGGGCCCGCGGCTTTCGGCGCTGAAGAGTGTCCAGGGCCGGAACTCGGTGGCCACCAGCAGGGGCCACAGCATGACCAAACCCGCCCCGGTCCAGAACACGCGGCTCAGCCAAGCGGGGTCGCGCTGAGGCGCCAGCGTTGTCATCGGCAGTTCATCACCACGTGACGTGGCGAGTCAGTCGGCAGGACGGGGCCGGGCGCGCCATTCAACTCGTCTTCGTGCTGCGCGTACAGCCTCAGCAGGTGATCACGATTCACCTGCGGCGTGGGCAAGTCGAACAGAACCGTGCCGTCTCGCAGCCCCACGATGCGGTCGAAGTGCGCCAGCGCGGTGTCGACCTGGTGCATGGTCGTGAGCAGCGTCACGCCGCGCTCGCGCGCGATCCCGACGAGGGCAACGATGGCCTGTTCGGAGCGCGTCGGGTCGAGTGCGGAGAGCGGCTCGTCGATCAGCCACAGGGTTGCCGGTGCCAGCAGCGCACGCGCCAGGCCCACACGCTGGCGCTCGCCGCCGGACAAGCGGTCCACACGGGCGAACAGCTTGTCGGCCAGGTCGAAACGGTCGAGCGCTTCGTGCGCCCCCGCAATGTCAACCGGGTAGAAGAGCGAGCGAAGGCTGGTGGCGAGGCTCCAGGCCGGCAGGCGCCCGGCCAACACCGAGGTGACAACACGCTGGCGCGGCGGCAGTGGCGGCGTCTGCGGCGCCATGAACAGGCGCCCCCGCTGGCGCTGCAGCGCACGCACCGAGAGCGACCAGGGATCGGTGCCTGCTAGCACCACCTGGCCCCGCGATGGCTTGAGCGCTGCGGCAGCCACCTGCAGCAGCGTCGTTTTGCCCGCGCCAGACGGCCCGATCACGGCGAGGCGTTCTCCGGTTTGCACACTCAGACTGACGCCCTTCAGCGCCATCGCGCCGCGGGCGGCCGCAGGGTGCCGTGCGTGCACGGCGTGCAGGTCAAGCTTCATGGCGCGCAGGAACGAAAGCCGCAGAAAACATCATGGCGGTCAGCGGGAAAGAAGTTGCGATAGCGGGGATGCTTAAAACGCGCAGCAGTCGCGAACGACGCGCCCCGCAAAACCGGGCGCCCGTCGAACCACGGCTGCGAGTAGTCGCGATAGGGGTGCGGCTCAAAGCCAGCGTAGGGCATGAAGGGGCTGGCCGTCCATTCCCACACCTCGCCCCAGTCGAAGGGCTCACGCCGGTCGGCAGCCCGCAGCACGGCTGTTTCCCACTCGGCCTCGGTGGGCAGGCGGCGCCCGGCCCAGCGGCACCAGGCCTCGGCCTCATGGGCGCTGAGGTGCAACGCGGGCGCGTCCAGATCAAGAGCCCCCCATGCGCCGAAGCGGCGCTGCTGCCACCCGCCTTCGGCTCGGCGAAGATGCAGCGGGCAGGTTCTCGCTTGGCGAGTCAGCCAGCTCCAGCCTGCAGCGCTCCAGAAGCGCTCCGACGCGTAGCCGCCTGATTCGACAAACGGCAGAAAGCGGGCCCATGACACCGGCGCACGATCGATCGAAAAATCATCCACCTCAACCGGGTGGGCATGCAACTCGTTGTCGAAGGCAAAGCCGGGGCCCTGCGACCCGAGCTGATAGCAACCTGCCGGCACCTGCATCTCGCCGCGCACGCTCGCGGCCTTTGGCGAACGGCCGTTCATCGCCGGCCCGAGGTCAATGCCCAGTTGCTGCGCCATGAAGTGCCAGGCTTCGCGGTGCATGTCTTCGTGCATCAGCACCAGGCGGAAAAAATACAACTCGTCGTCGTGGTCGCCACTTTGTTGCAGCAGCGCGTGCGTGGACTGGCGAACCTCGGCCAGATAGTCCCGCGTGGCGCCCACGCTCGGAAGCGCGAGCTGCCAACGTTGTTTGTGAGGCACGTTGGAAGAGTCGTACAGCGCATCGGCGCCTGCCAGCACCGACGCAGAACGTGGCAAGGCCGCATTGAAGGCGATGCCGCGCCGCCAGTCGGTGTTGCGCGGCAGCCAGTGCTCCTCGAACCAGCCGACGTGGCCCAGCTCCCACAGCGGGAGGTTCAGCCCCGGGTCGAACGCCACGTGCAAGCCCTGGGGCCCGAGCGCGCGCTCAAACCCCTCGAACAGGGCGAGCAGCTGCTCGCGCCCGTCGCGAAAAGCGGGTTCCAGCACATCGGGGCCAGCGTGTCGAATGTCGTTCGACAAAGCAGCGTCACCCTTCACCTTCAAATCAACTGCCGGTATAACCGAGCCCATGCCTCGCCCCCCGATCTGCATCGTGACACCCGCCCTCGCCAGCGCCAACAACGGCAACTGGCAAACCGCCAAGCGATGGTCGCAGATGTTGCGGCCCCATTACCTCGTGGGGTTGGTGGACCAATGGCAGGGTGAAACGGCCGAGTTGCTGGTGGCCTTGCACGCACGCCGCTCGGCGGCCTCCATCGAGCGCTGGGCGACCCAGCGCCCCGGGCAGCCCCTGGCCGTGGTGCTGACGGGCACCGACCTGTACCGCGACATTCACGTCGACGCCTCCGCCCAGCGATCACTGTCCCTCGCCGACCGGCTGATCGTGCTGCACGAGCGCGCCATCGACGACCTGCCCGCGCAGCACCGTGCCAAGGCCGTGGCGTGTTTCCAGTCGACCACCACGCGCGTGACGCTGACCAAGACGGCGCAGCACCTGCGCTGTGTGATGGTGGGCCACCTGCGCGAAGAAAAAGCGCCACAGACCTACTTCGAGGCGGCACGCCGGCTGGCAAGCCGGCGCGACATCCTGCTCGACCACATTGGCGACGCACTCGACCCCGCCCTGGGCCTAGAAGCACAGGCTTTGCAGCAGAGCTGCCCCCACTACCGGTGGCTGGGCGCCCTGCCCCACGAGACGGTGCGCGGTCGCATCCAGAGCGCGCACGTGCTGGTTCACACCAGCCGCATGGAAGGCGGCGCGCATGTGCTGATGGAAGCGATATGCAGCGGCACCCCGGTGCTGGCCACACGCATCTCCGGCAATGTCGGCATGCTCGGGGCCGACTACGGCGGCTACTTCGAACCGGGTGACGCCGAAGGGCTTGCCAAGCTCATCGAACGTTGCCG
>JBKJJF010000084.1:0-7975 GCA_046598195.1 Rhizobacter sp.
GTTTCTGTCGCAGATTGCGCCCCGGCGGTGGCGCTTGCATACCCGGTCATGCTGTAGACTGGCATTCAACTTATCGCATTGCAAAATCGGATTATGTCAAAGCCGAAACCTGCCCCCTTGCCATCAGGCACCGTGGTCGGCGGGTACCAGATCATCAAGAAACTGGCAGCCGGCGGCTTCGGCGTGGTCTATCTGGCCGAAGACTCCGATCGCCACCTGGTGGCAGTGAAGGAATACCTCCCGTCTTCACTGGCCGAGCGCGCACCCGGTGAGTTGATGCCTCGCGTCAAGCCCGAGAAGCAGCCGCTGTACCGCCTGGGCCTGAAGAGCTTCTTCGAAGAAGGCCGCAACCTCGCGCAGATCTCACACCCGAGCGTGGTCTCGGTGCTCAACTTCTTCCGCGAGAACGACACCGTCTACATGGTGATGAACTACTTGCAGGGCGACACCCTGCAAGACTTCATCGTCACCGCGCGCGACCTGAAGCGCGACAAGGTTTTCCGCGAGTCAACCATTCGCTCGCTGTTCGACGAGATCTTGCGCGGCTTGCGCATCGTGCACCAGCACAAAATGCTGCACCTGGACATCAAGCCCGCCAACATCTTCATCACCAACGAAAACAAGGCGGTCTTGCTCGACTTCGGCGCCGCGCGCGAAGTGCTGAGCAAAGAAGGCAACTTCATCCGCCCGATGTACACGCCTGGTTTTGCCGCGCCCGAGATGTACCGCCGCGATGGCACGCTGGGCCCCTGGACCGACATCTATGCGGTCGGCGCCTGCATCTACGCCTGTATGCAGGGCTACCCACCCAACGACGCGCCGCAGCGCATCGAAAAAGATCGCCTGGCGCTGAGCCTGTCGCGCCTGCGCAATGTGTACTCCGACAACCTGATCGAAGTCACCGAGTGGTGCATGTCGCTCGACCCGTTGTCGCGCCCTCAGAGTGTGTTTTCGTTGCAAAAAGAACTGGCGCGCGAAACCGAGCGCCGCTACACCAAACTGAGCTTCAGTGAACGCCTGAAACTCCAGCTCGAAAACCTGACCACTGGCGCGAAGGCCTGACGATGCAATTCACGGTCTATCAAGTCAGCCGAAAGGGCGGTCGCGAAAAGAACGAAGACCGCATGGGCTATTGCTACACGCGCGATTCGGGCTTGTTCGCTCTGGCCGACGGCATGGGTGGTCACCCCGAAGGCGAGGTGGCTTCGCAGCTTGCGCTGCAGACCCTGGCCGCGATGTTTCAGCGAGATGCCAAGCCCACGCTGAAGGAGCCAATGCGCTTCTTGCACGAAGCCATCATTGCTGGCCACCACCAGCTGTTGCGCTATGCCACACAAAAGGCGCTGATCGACACACCGCGCACCACGGTGGTGGCCTGCGTGCTGCAGGGCAACAACGCCTACTGGGCACACTGCGGTGATTCACGGCTGTACCTCGTCCGCGGCGAAAAGCTGGTCGCCCGCACGCGCGATCACTCTTACTCCGAGTTGCAAGAGACCATGAGTCACGTGGTGCCCATGGGCGAGCGCTTCAACCGCAACGTGCTCTTCACCTGCCTGGGCAGCCCGGGCAAGCCGGTGGTCGACACCGTGGGCCCGCTGGTGCTGCAACGTGGCGACCGCTTGCTGCTGTGCTCTGACGGGCTGTGGGGCACGGTGACTGACGCCGAGATCACCGAGCAACTCGGCAAGAACACCATCGCTGACGCGGTGCCCGAGCTGGTGGAGCAGGCGCTGCGCAATGGCGGGGCCAAGAGCGACAACGTCTCGATCCTGGCTGTGGAGTGGGAATCGGCCGAAGACGGCGACAGCCAGAGTGCCGTTTCCACCCAGACGCTGGGCGAAGAGGTTTTCGCGTCCACCATCCAGGCGAGTGTGCTCGGCCAGGAGCCTCCGGACGAGCTCGACGAGGCTGAAATCGAGCGCTCGATCCGCGAGATCAACGAGGCCATTCGGCGCTCGTCCCAAAAGAAATCCTGAAAGGTTTGTCATGAGTTTCAAGCGCACGCAAGGCCGTGCAGCGGATGCTTTGCGTCCCGTCACCATCGTTCGCCAGTACACCAAGTACGCCGAGGGATCGGTGCTGATCTCGTTCGGTGAGACCAAGGTGTTGTGCACCGCCTCGGTTGAAGACAAGGTGCCGCCGCACAAGCGCGGCAGCGGCGAGGGCTGGGTCACGGCCGAGTACGGCATGTTGCCGCGCGCCACCCACACCCGCAGCGACCGCGAGGCCGCCCGCGGCAAGCAGAGCGGGCGCACGCAAGAGATTCAGCGCCTGATCGGCCGTTCGTTGCGCTGCGTGTTCGATTTGAAGAAGCTCGGTGAACGCACCATCAACCTCGATTGCGATGTGATCCAGGCCGATGGCGGTACCCGCACGGCGGCCATCACCGGCGCATATGTGGCCGCAGTTGATGCCGTGCGCTGGTTGCAAAGCCAGGGCAAGCTCACCGAATCGCCGATCCGCGACGCCGTGGCCGCCATCTCGGTCGGCATGGTCGAAGGCACGCCCTTGCTCGACCTTGAGTACACCGAAGACTCGGCCTGCGACACCGACATGAATGTGGTGATGACCGCCGCCGGTGGCTTCGTGGAAGTGCAGGGCACGGCCGAGGGCGCTGCCTTCTCGCGCCAGGAGATGGATGCGCTGCTGAGCCTGGCCGACAAAGGCATTCGCGAACTGGTCGCCGCGCAGCGCGCTGCACTCGGAAGCTGAGCCATGCTGCGCCTGGTGCTGGCGTCCAACAACGCCAAGAAACTGGGCGAGTTGCAGGCGCTTTTTGCTGCGCTGAACTTGCAGTTGATGACGCAGGGCAGCCTGGGCATCGCCGAGGCCGAAGAGCCTCACCTCACCTTTGTTGAAAACGCGCTCGCCAAGGCGCGGCACGCCGCTCAGCACGCGAGCGCAGCGGCCATTGCCGACGACTCGGGTTTGTGCGTCGATGCGCTGGATGGCTCGCCCGGGGTGTTGTCGGCGCGTTACGCCACGCTGTTCGGCCGCCCCAAGGGCGATGACGAAAACAACCGTGTGCTGTTGGAGAAGCTCGCTGCACACGACGATCGCCGGGCACGCTTCGTCAGCGCCCTGGTCGCCGTGCGCTCGGCCGACGACCCCGAGCCGCTGATTGCCTTTGGTCGCTGGGAGGGCGAGGTGTTGCGCGAGGCACGCGGTGCAGGCGGCTTTGGTTATGACCCGCTGCTGTTCATCCCGTCACTGAACCAGAGCGTGGCGGAGTTGAGCGCCGAGGTGAAAAACACCCACAGCCACCGCGCCATCGCGTCGCGCCAGATGCTGGTGCTGATGCGCGAGGTGTGGCGCCTTGGCTGACATTCCGATCGTGGCAGCGTCGGGGGTCGAGAGCACCACCGACCTGCTGGCGCGCTACCTGCGGCCGGGCGTGACGACGCTCAGCGCCATGCCGCCGTTGTCGCTTTACGTGCACCTGCCTTGGTGCCTGAAGAAGTGCCCTTATTGCGACTTCAACTCTCACGAGATGTCGTTGGCCCCCAAGACGCCTGCGGCGTCGCCCCCCCGAGGGGGAGTGTCCGGCTTGGGGCGGCCCGGCGCCGAACCGGACGGCCTGCCCGAAGCGCGCTACCTCGAAGCTCTGCGCGCCGACCTCGAAGCCGCTTTGCCTTTCATCTGGGGCCGCCGTGTGCACAGCATCTTCATCGGGGGCGGCACGCCCAGCCTGTTTTCACCGGCCAGCATCGACCAGCTGATCACCGACATCCGCGCCCGCCTGCCGCTTGAGCCGGGCTGCGAGATCACGCTCGAAGCCAACCCTGGCACGTTTGAGCGGAACCGCTTTCGTGGTTACCGCGCGGCCGGCGTCACACGTCTTTCCGTCGGCGTGCAAAGTTTCAACGACGACAAGCTGCAAGCCATCGGCCGGGTGCACGATGCCGGCCAGGCGATGGCGGCGGTGGAAGAAGCGCGTGACGCCTTTGACACCTTCAACATCGACCTGATGTACGCGCTGCCCGGTCAGACGCCCGATGAACTGCGTGCTGACCTGCAGCAGGCGCTGGCGTTCAAGCCACCGCACCTGTCGATCTACCACCTGACCATCGAAGCCAATACCTTCTTTGCCAAGCACCCACCCGCTGGTGCGTCATCCTTGCCGGACGACGACACGGCGTTCGACATGCTCGACATCATCACCGAGCAGGCGGCGCTCGCAGGGCTTGAGCGCTATGAGGTTTCGGCCTTCGCCCGCCCCGGCCACCGCTGCGTGCACAACCTGAACTACTGGCAGTTCGGTGACTACCTTGGCATCGGTGCCGGTGCGCACAGCAAGCTCAGCTTTCCGCACCGCGTGGTGCGCCAAACGCGTTACCGCGACCCGGCCAAGTACATGGAGCGGGCGCTGGCCGGCGCCGCGATCACACAAGACGAAGAAGTGCCGCGCGAGCAGTTGCCGTTCGAGTTCATGCTGAACGCCCTGCGGCTCAAAGAAGGTTTTGAGCTGGCCCGCTTCACCGAGCGCACCGGCATGCCCTTGAGCGCATTGCGGCGAGCGCTCGACGAGGCCGAAGCCAAGGGCTGGATGACGCGTGACCTGCAATGGGCACAACCCACGCCGCGTGGCTTTGATTTTCTGAGCGACCTGCAGTCGCTGTTTTTGCCTTAAACCCGGTTGGTCGACAGACCCGAGGTGCTGCGCAAGCGCTCAATGAGTTTCGGCGCAATCTGCGTGAGCGGCAGCACTTCATGCGCTGCGCCCGCGTTGATGGCCTCGCGTGGCATGCCAAACACCACGCAGCTGGCTTCGTCTTGCACGTAGTTGTAGCTGCCGGCGTCACGCAGTTCTTTCATGGCATGGGCACCGTCTGCGCCCATGCCGGTGAGCATGATGCCCAGCGCATTGGGGCCCACCACACGGGCGGCCGACTTGAACAGCACCTCAACCGAAGGCTTGTGGCGATTCACCGGCTCGCCGTCTTGCACCCGGGCGATGTAGTTGGCGCCGCTGCGCTCCACGCTCAGGTGAAAGCCCCCCGGGGCGATGTAGGCATGTCCGGGCAAGATGCGTTCGCCGTCGCGCGCTTCGGCCACGCGGATCTTGCACAGGCCGTCGAGCCGTGCGGCATAACTTTTGGTGAAGCCGGGTGGCATGTGCTGGGTGATCACCACCGCCGGGCAATCGGGTGGCAGGTTGATCAGCACTTCTTTGGTGGCTTCGGTGCCGCCGGTGGAGGCGCCGATGAAGATGATCTTTTCAGTCGACAAGCGCCCGATGGCCGTGATCGGCGCTGCGGGCCTGGACACCGCTTGCGGTGAGCCCGCGGGCGAGGGTGCCGCCATATGCGGCTTGCGGATGTGGGCCTTGGCGGCGATGCGCACCTTCTCGGTGATGTCTTCGGCCAGCAGGCGCAGGCCATCGGCCACGCCGATCTTGGGCTTGGCGACGAAATCGACCGCGCCCAGCTCCAGCGCGCGCAGGGTCACATCAGCGCCCCGCTCGGTCAGCGTGGAGACCATCACCACTGGCATCGGCCGCAGGCGCATCAGCTTGGCGAGGAAGTCGATGCCGTCCATGCGCGGCATTTCCACGTCGAGCGTGATCACGTCGGGGTTGAGGGTGCGGATCATCTCGCGCGCCACCAGCGGGTCGGCGGCAGCGCCGATGCACTCCATGTCGGGCTGCCGGTTGATGATCTCGGTGAGCAGGCTGCGCACCAGCGCCGAGTCGTCCACCACCACCACGCGTGTTTTTGCCATTGTGTTCTCTCTGATGCTCTGTCTCAGAACAGGTCGACCGAGCCGCCGCCGGTGTTGGCCGGTACGGCCCTTTGTGCGGCTGCGCGGTCTTGTGCCAGCAAGGCATCGGTGTTGGTGGGCGCCAGGCGCTTGACCATGGCCTTGCCGCTGCCCGGCAAGAAGCACACCTTGCGCGGGTAGACGTCGAGCACGTCTTTCGAGACGATGGGGATGCGCTCGGTCTTGAGATAGTCCATCACAAAATTGGTGTTGCGCTCGCCCACGTTCATGGTGGTCATGCCGCTCACCACCTGGCCGCCGCCGAAGACCTTGGCTTCCATGGTCATGCGCGAGGCACCGCGTTTCATCATCTCGTTGATCAGCAGCTCCATCGCATACGAGCCGTAGCGGCCCGATTCGCCGGCACCGTCGGGCAGCATGAAGTGGTTCATGCCGCCGACCTTGGCGTTGCGGTCATACAGGCAGGCGGCAATGCACGATCCGAGCGTGGTCATGATCAGCATGTCTTCGTTGTGCACGAAGTACTCGCCGGGCAAGATCTTGACCGCGTCGTTCTTAAAATGTGCGTCGTAGAAGAAGAACGAGGCCTCGCCCGGCTTGCGGGTTTGCGATTTGAGCCTCTCCAGGCGTGTGCCTGCGACAGGTGTTAGAGAGGAGATCAAGGCCATGGTGTCCCGATATCGGTGTGGAGTTGGGTCGGCTTGAGTGGTCGCTGACGAAGGCACACTCAAACCCGCTCGTAAACCGTCTTGCCGCGCAAGCGGAACAGGTCTTTGGATTCGGTGAAATTCTCCGAGTGGCCGACGAATAGCAGGCTCTTGGGCTTCATCACGCCATGGATTCGCTCCAGCACGCGGCGTTGTGTGGGCGAGTCGAAATAGATCATCACGTTGCGGCAGAACACGATGTCGTAGGGGTCACCCAGCGACCAGCGTGCCTCCATCAGGTTGTGCGTGCGGAACTCGATCAACTTGGCCAGCTCGGGCTTGACGCGGATGGAGCCGCTGTTGGCGCCCTTGCCACGCAAGAAGTGGGCGCGCAGCCGCTCGGGCGAGAGGCCTCGCGCATCGGCCCCGTAAACGCCGCGGCTGGCGGTGGCCAGCACCTTGGTGTCGATGTCGCTGGCGACGATCTTGACCGAGCCGCTTGAGCCCAGCGCTTCGGCGCAGGTCATGGCGATGGAATAGGGCTCTTCACCGGTGGAGGCCGCGTTGCACCAGATGCGCAGGTTCTGGCCGGCGCGCGCCTTCAGGTCGGTCGCGAGCGCATGAAAGTGGTGGTCTTCACGAAAGAACGAAGTCAGGTTGGTGGTCAGGCAGTTGACGAACTCCTGCCATTCCGGGTCGCTGGCGGCGGTGCTTTCGAGCGACTGCAGGTACTGGCCAAACGAGCGCTGGCCGGTTTCACGCAGGCGGCGCGAGAGGCGGCTGTAGACCATGGCCTGCTTGCCGGCGTGCAGGCTGATGCCGGCGTGTTTGTAGATCAGCTCACGCACCCGCTCGAAGTCGGCCGCATTGAAGCTGAACTCCTGCTCTGCGGCAGTGCGCAAGGCAGCAAGTTCGGCGGGTGATGCGGCAGCGCTCATGGAAGCTCCAGACTGAAGGCGTGGTGTTGTCACCCGCCAAGCTGTGGCACGGGTTCTCTCGTGTTTATCGGTTGAAAGTCTGCTCGGCTTGAGCTGCGGCGAAGCTTCAAGTTGGCGGGTATTCACGTTTCAAATCGGCGCCGCTCCCCCAGAAGGGCGCTGCTAGACTGGCCCGCAGCCTGTTTCCCCCCACTTGTGACCAGCCCCTCCGCGCCCGCCGAACCCTCCCAGCTCAAGCTGGGGGCGGCGTTGCAGTTGTTAGGGCAATCCGGCCATGCCTTGCCCGATCTCAATGAGGTGGGTTCGGCCGTCTGGCTGCAGGCGGTGATCGATGCCTTGTGCGACCTCTCCAGCCGCGACCCGCTCACTGGCCTGGCCAACCGCCGGCAGTTCGAGCTGGCACTGGCCCGCGAGGTCGACCGCGTGGCCCGCGCTGGCGAGCCGGCCCTGGTGTTGATGTGCGACATCGACCGTTTTAAGCTCGTCAACGACACCCATGGCCATGCGGCCGGTGACCTGGTGATCCAGGCGGTGGCGCAGTCGCTGATGGACTGTGTGCGCCCGATGGACACGGTGTCGCGTTTTGGCGGCGAAGAGTTCGCCATCATCTTGCCCAATTGCCCGCCCGCCTTCGGACAGACGGTCGCCGAGCGCATCCGCCGCAAG
>JBKJJF010000124.1:0-19416 GCA_046598195.1 Rhizobacter sp.
GCCACCGCCAACCTGATCGCCGACGTGCTGGACAAGCCGCACGACGAAGCCAACATCACCGCGGTGCGTGCCAAGGTGGCCGCGCTGACACGCGACTTCCCCGTGTACCGATGGCAGCCCCCCAGTCGCTGCGCTCCTGCCCCCCAGCGGCGCCGCCCGGCTTGGGGCGGGCCGGCGCCCGGCCGGGGCCTCTCATCAGCCGCGGTTGATAGATGCGTTGTCCCTTTTGTAGCCATGAAGACACCCAGGTCGTCGAGACACGCGAGTCCGACGAGGGTGATGTCGTGCGCCGTCGGCGCCGCTGCCAGAGCTGCGACAAACGTTTCACCACCTACGAGCGCGCCGAAATCGCGTTGCCCTCGGTGGTCAAGAAAGACGGCACCCGCGCCGAGTTCGACATGGGCAAGATCCGCGCCTCAATGACGCTGGCGCTGCGCAAGCGCCCGGTCAGCGTGGAGCAGATCGACGCAGCCATCGAGCGCATGCAAGACAAGCTGCTCAACAGCGGCTCCAAGGAAGTGGCTTCCACCCGTCTGGGCGAGCTGGTGATGCGCGAACTCAAGCGCATCGACAAGGTGGCCTACGTGCGATTTGCGTCGGTGTACCGCAGCTTTGAAGACGTGGACGAGTTCCGCCAGTTGATCAGGGACATCTAAAGCCCCTCCCCCCGCCGGGTGCCCTCGCCAGAGGCCCCGTGCTCCCCCCGCCCGGTGGAAGCGGAAACGGCCAGCACTTTTTACAGTGCATGCACGTTCCAAATAACAGGGGGGAATCATGAAGACAAAGAGCTTTGCCAAGGCATGGGCAGCGGGCTTCACCTTGGTCGAATTGGTGGCCGTGGTGGCCGTCACGGGCATCGTTGCGACGGCTGCCGTGCCTTCGCTCAGCGGCTTGGTCGACACGCAGCGCCTCAGCGGTGTCGCAAGCGAGCTGGCCAGCGACCTGCAGTACGCCCGCTCCGAGGCCGTGCATCGCAACCAGGGGGTGCGCGTCAGCTTCCAGGCCAATGCCGGCTGCTACGTGATCCACACCGGCTCTGCCGACCAATGCCATTGCAGCGGCACCGGCCCCGCGGTGTGCGAAGGCGGCGTGCAGGCCCTCAAAACCGTGGCGCTGGACGACACGCGGCGCATCGGTGTTCACAGCAATGTGGCCTCGATGGTGTTCGACCCGGTGCATGGCACCGCGACCCCTGCCGCCACGCTGCGCATCACCGGCTCACAAGGCCGCAGCGTGCAACACACGGTCAACATCATGGGCCGCGTGCGCTCGTGCTCGCCGCTGTCCAGCGTGTCGGGTTACCGCGCTTGCTGAGGGGTCGCCATGAACACGCGTCAACACGGCTTCACGCTGATCGAGCTGATGGTGGCCACGGCCATCACCGGCATCCTCGCGGCCACGGCCTACCCGAGCTTCCAAGGCCCGCTGCACAAGGCGCGGCGCATCGACGGCATCACCGCTTTGCTGCACCTGCAAATGAGCCAGGAGCGCTGGTTCTCAAGCCACCGCAGCTACGCCACCCAGGCCGAGATGGGCAGCAGCGTGGCCGCTGACCAGCGCTACTACGAACTCCAGGTCACCGAGGCCACACCCACCGGCTTCAGTGCCATCGCCCGCGGCACCGGGGCACAAGCCAGTGACACCGGCTGCCGGATGCTGCGCCTCTCGGTCGAGGGCGGGCACACGAGCTACGCGTCGGGTGCCGACGAGCGCACCGACAACACCGCAGCAGCCACCAAGCGCTGCTGGAACCTGTGAACACGCGCCGCTTTCAGCGCGGGCTCTCGCTGGTGGAGCTGATGGTGGGCAGCGCCATCAGCTTGATGGTGGTTGCCGCAACCCTGCTGGCGCTCACGCACCATCTGCGCGGCAGCCGCGGCCTGCTGCTGGAGACGCGCCTGATGCAAGACCTGCGCACCACCACCGAGCTGGTCGCCCACAACCTGCGCCGCGCCGGCCCCTTGAGCGACACCGAGAACGGCGTGCGTTTTTCCCACGCTGGTACCGACACTGAAATGGCCTACCGGCTGCGCGCCGGGGTGATCGAGATGAAGCTGGGAGAGGGGCATTGGCAGGCCATGACCGATGCGAACACCCTGCGCGTGGCCACCTTCAGCGTGACACCCCGTGTCGAAGAGACCGTGCTCACCGACTTCTGCGCCCGAGCTTGCACCGAGGGCAGCCACGCCACCTGCCCGCCGCGGCAACAGGTGCGCACCCTGGCGATACGGGTCGACGCCCGCGCTGCCCATGACCCATTGGTGATCCGCAGCGCCAGCACCACGGTGCGCCTGCGCAACGACACGCTGCTCGGTGCCTGCCCGACATGACAGCCCCCACCTCACAGCGCGGTGCGGCCACGATCGCGGTCACCTTGCTGCTTTCGTTCGTCGCGCTGCTGAGCGTCGCCTTCGCCCACCGCAGCGTGTTGTTCGACGCCAAAACTTCAGTCAACCAATACCGCGCGGCGCAGGCCCGCGAGGCATCGGAAGCGGGCCTCGCCTGGGCGCTCGCGCAGCTCAACAGCAGCACACCCATCGGTGACGACTGCCGACCGAGCGACAACGCCTCGGCCACGGCCTTCCGTGAACGCAGCGTGGCCGCCATGCAGGCCACCTGCTCCGCGCGTGATGGCAGCTGGTCGTGCCGCTGCGCCGCGCCGAGCACACCCAGCGACGACGCTTCGCTTGCGTTCACCATCCAGCTCGCCGAGACCGGCACCCCCGGCGTGCTGCAACTCAACGCCCGCGGCACCGCCAGCGGTTCGCGTTCGCAGCTGCAAGAGCGCCTCGGTCGTTTGCCGGGGCTCGACAGCCTGCCCGCCGCCACGCTCACCGTGCGTGGCGTGGCGAGCTTTGGCCCGGGCGCTTTCGGCGTTCACCACAGCGACCCGGCCTCAGGCGGCCTCACGCTGCACAGCGGAGCAGCCTTGCCCAGCCTGCCCCTGCAGCTGAGCAGCACACCGGGCACACCCGCCTCGGCCTCGGTCGTGGCCAGCGACCCCGCACTCGCAGCACTCGCATCACACGGCCTCTTCGCCAGCCTGTTCCGCATGGACAAATCCAGCTGGCGCGCTCAACCCATGGTGCATGAGCTGGATTGCAGCAACACCTGCGACGGCACCTTGGCCGAGGCCGCCACACGCCACCAACTCTTGTGGCTGCGCGGCGGCCTGCGGCTCGATACGCCGGTCACCCTGGGCACACCGCAGCGGCCGGTGCTGCTGGTGGTCGACGGCCCGGTCGCGCTGCAGGCCGGCGCCGTCATCCATGGCCTGGTTTATGGCACCCATGCCAGTTGGGTTGACACCGCTGGCGCGTCCATCCACGGCGCCGTGGTGTTCGAAGACACGCTGCAGGCCAGCGGCAGCACGCAAATCCACCACCATCTCGCGGTGCTGCAGGCACTGCACCAACACACCGGCAGCTACGCCCGCGTGTCGGGCAGCTGGCGTGACTTCTGAGGCGCCAGCACATGACAACCCATCAACGTGGCATCACCCTGGTCGAGTCGTTGATCGGCGTGCTGCTGCTCTCGCTGGGTTTGTTGGGTGCGCTGCGCATGCAATCGTGGTTGCGGCTGAACGGTGATGTGGCCAAGCAGCGCACTGAAGCCGTTCGCCTGGCCCAACAAGACCTGGAGCGGCTGCGCGGCTTCGCCAGTGCGGCGGCGTTTCAAGCCATCACGAGCCAACGCAGCGAGGGCACCGTCCCCCCGTTCACGCTCGACCGCCACGTCGTGGCCGGCCCCACCCTGAAGAACAGCTGGGTCGCCGTGAGCTGGCAAGACCGTGGCGGTGCCACCCAAACCGTTCAGCTGCACTCCAGCATCAACGGCCTGGCACCGGTGTACTCCGCCGCACTGGCGCTGCCAACGCAAGACACGACCTTGTCGCCGCGCCGTCACTTGCCCACCGGTGCACGGCGCCTGAGCGAAGGGCGCAGCGTGCTCAAGCCCACCAACCGCAGCAGCGTGGCCTGGATCGTCAACGACGCGACGGGCGAGGTCAGCGCCGAATGCAGCGTGCCCAACACGCTCGCGGCGCGCGACATCACCGAAGCCGACCTCACCCGCTGCACCGAGCTCACAGCGCGCCTGCTGCGTGGCTACATCCGCTTCTCGCTGGGCGCGGTGCCCGATGCACTGAATGCCAACGACGCACCACTCGCCCTCACGCTGACACCAACCACCGCACGCTGCGAAACCGAATCGGTGCGCCAGGCCGGCGAGCGCTACCTCGCCTACACCTGTCTGCTGCCCATAGGCCCTGCAGAGCCGCTGCGCATCGTGCCCGAGGGCTGGGCCTTCGGTGCCACGCCCACCACCTACAAAGCTTGCCGCTACGCGCATGCAAACCCCAGCGCGCCGCACAACTACCTGGTGATCCGCGGTGATGCCGCCTGCCCCGGCCCACAACCGCAGCACAATGGCGTTTCCGCGGCCACCGTTCAGCACCAGCCTTGAACGGGTGGCCACCCCACAGGCCACCCCGATGACGTTTTCACCCGCCGACCACACCGCCATGCGCGACGCGCTGGCGCTCGCCGCCCAGGCCGTGGGCTTGAGTGAGCCCAACCCGCGTGTGGGCTGCGTCATCACCAGCGCCGACGGCCGCGTGCTCGGCCGTGGCCACACCCAACAAGCCGGCGGCCCACACGCCGAGGTGATGGCCTTGCGCGACGCCGCCGAACGCGGGCACGAGGTGCGCGGCACCACGGTCTACGTGACGCTCGAACCCTGTTCGCACCACGGGCGCACGCCGCCTTGCTGCGACGCCTTGATTGCGGCCGGCCTGGCGCGTGTGGTGGCCGCTGTGCAAGACCCCAACCCGCTGGTGGCAGGCGTTGGTGCGGCCCGCTTGCGTGCCGCCGGCATCACCGTCGACATGGATTTGCTGGCCGACGAATCCCGTGAGCTCAACATCGGTTTTTTCTCGCGCATGCGGCGCAAGCGGCCCTGGGTGCGGCTGAAATCGGCCGTGTCGCTCGACGGCCGCACGGCGCTTGAAAATGGCCGCAGCCAATGGATCACCGGCGAAACAGCACGCGCCGACGGCCACGCCTGGCGCAAACGTGCCGGCGCCGTGCTCACCGGCGTGGGCACCGTGCTCGAAGACAACCCGCGGCTCGACGTGCGGTTTGTCGACACCGCACACCAACCCCTGCGGGTGATCGTCGACTCGCGGCTCGACACACCCGCCACCGCGCGCATTCTGGAGCCGCCGGGCGCCGTGCTGATCTACGCCGCCGTGCCCGACAAATCGCAGCGCGAGGCGCTGCGCGCCAAAGGCGCCGAAATCGCACTTGCCCCCGGCGCCCACGGCAAGGTCGACCTCGCCAGCTTGCTCACCGACCTGGCGCAACGTGGCATCAACGAGCTGCACGTCGAGGCCGGCCACAAACTCAGCGGCTCCTTCGTGCGCGAAGGCCTGGTCGACGAGTTCCTCATTTACCAGGCGCCCAAGCTGCTGGGCACCGGTCAAGGCCTGGCCTCGTTCGGCCCCATCGAGACGCTGGACGAGGCGCTTGCGCTACGCTTCGTCAGCATCGAGCGCCTCGGTGACGATCTGCGTTTGATCGCCCGCCCACCCGGCCGCGAACACTTCTGACACCTCACCCCACACCACCATGTTCACAGGCATCATCACCGGCCTCGGCCGTATCGTCGACGTCAAACCCCTGGGTGTTGACGCCTCCCACGGCAAACAACTGGTGCTGCAAGCCCCCACCGGCTACCTCGACGACGTGCAGCTCGGCGACAGCATCGCGCTCAACGGCGCCTGCATGACCGTCACCAGCTTCGACGCCGCCTCCCAGCGCTTCGCCGTCGACATCTCGGCCGAAAGCCTGGACAAAACCGCCGGCCTTGCCGCACCCGGCCCGGTCAACCTGGAAAAAGCCTTGCGCGCCCACGACCGCCTGGGCGGCCACATCGTCAGCGGCCATGTGGACGGCATCGGCCATGTCGAACTTTTTGCGCCGGTCGGCGAATCGTGGGAGCTGCGCATCCGCTCACCCAAAGCGCTGGCCAAGTTCCTCGCCTACAAGGGCTCGATCACCGTCAACGGCGTGAGCCTCACCGTCAACCGCGTGAGCGACCTGGCGGATGCCTGCGAGTTCAGCATCAACCTGATCCCGCACACGATCGAGAACACGACGCTGGGCACGCTCAAGGCGGGCAGCGCCGTCAACCTCGAAATCGACCTGATCGCGCGCTACGTGGAAAGAATGTTCACACCCGGCGTCGCGGCCTGAGGGTTCACCCTGTCGGGGAAAGACCGGCCGCCTACAATCGCGGGATGCCTATTTCCCCCGTTCCTGAGCTCATTGCCGAGCTGGCTGCCGGCCGCATGGTCATCCTCGTTGACGAGGAAGACCGCGAAAACGAAGGCGACCTGGTGCTCGCCGCAGACCACGTCACGCCCGAAGCCATCAACTTCATGGCGCGTTTCGGCCGCGGCCTGATCTGCCTGACCCTCACCCGCGATCGTTGTGAACGCCTGCACCTGCCCCCCATGGCCACACGCAACGGCACGCAGCACGGCACCGCCTTCACGGTGTCGATTGAAGCCGCCACCGGCGTCACCACCGGCATCTCGGCCGCCGACCGCGCCCGCACCATCCAGGCCGCCGTGGCGCGCGACGCGCAGGCCAGCGACCTGGTGCAGCCCGGTCACATCTTCCCGCTGCAAGCCAAAGACGGCGGCGTGCTCATGCGCGCCGGCCACACCGAAGCCGGCTGCGACCTCGCCGGCATGGCGGGCCTGTCACCCACATCGGTCATCTGCGAGATCATGAAAGACGACGGCACCATGGCCCGTCTGCCCGATCTCGTCATCTTTGCCCGCGAACACGGCCTGAAGATCGGCACCATCGCCGACCTCATCGGCTACCGCAGCCGCAACGAAAGCCTGATCGAGCGCCTGGGCCAGCGCCAGCTCAGCACCGCCCAGGGCATGTTCGACTGCACCACCTTTCGCGACCGCACCGGCGGCGTGCACCTGGCGCTGAGCCATGGCGACGTGCACACCGGCGAAGAGGTGCTGGTGCGTGTGCACGAGCCGCTGTCGGTGATGGATTTGCTCGACATCGGCGCCTGTGGCCACTCGTGGCCACTGCCCAAGGCCTTGCAGGCCGTGCAGGCCGCGGGCCGGGGTGTGGCCGTGTTGTTGAACTGTGGTGACGACACCGGCGCGATGCTGGCCCGCCTGGGCACACCCGCCAGCACCACCCCCGTGCGCGGCCAGATGGATCTGCGCACCTATGGCATCGGCGCGCAGATCCTGCGCGAGCTGGGCGTGAGCAAGATGAAGCTGCTGGGCAGCCCGCGCCGCATGCCCAGCATGACCGGCTATGGCCTCGAAGTCACCGGCTTCGTCGCTCCAGAACACTGAAGGAAACTCTCTCATGCAAGACGCTGACAAAGGCCAGGCCAACGACCTGGACGGCACCGATTTGCGCATCGGCATCGTGCAAGCCCGCTTCAACGAAAAGCTCACCAACCAGCTCGCGCAGTCGTGCTTGGCCGAGCTGGAAGCGCTGGGGGTGTCGGCCAAACACATCCGCCTGGTCACCGTGCCGGGCGCGCTTGAAGTGCCGGTGGCGCTGAACGCCATGGCGCAGAGCGACCGCTTCGACGCGCTGATCGCACTCGGCTGCATCATCCGCGGCGAGACCTACCACTTCGAGCTGGTGGCCAACGAAAGTGGCGCCGGCGTGAGCCGCGTGTCGCTCGACCACGAGCTGCCGGTGGCCAATGCCATCTTGACCGTCGAGAACGAAGCCCAGGCCTGGGCCCGCGCCGAAGAAAAAGGCCGCGACGCCGCCCGTGTGGCGGTCGAAATGGCCAACCTGCTGGAAGAGCTCACGTGACCGACACCCCCAAGAAGACCACCAGCACGGGCAAGCCGCCTGCCAAACCGGTGCGGCCCAAATCGTCGCGCCGTCGCTCGCGCGAGTTTGCGGTTCAAGGCCTGTACGAGTGGCTGCTGTCGGCTGGCGAGCCCGGTCTGATCGACGCCCACGTGCGTGAACAAGAAGGTTTCGACAAATGTGATGCGGCGCATTTCAACGCGCTGCTGCACGGCTGTATCGCCGAGGCCGCCGACATCGACGCCGCCCTCACCCGCCACGTCGACCGCAAGACCTCCGAGCTGTCGCCGGTGGAGCACGGTGTGCTGATGATCGGCGTCTACGAACTCAAGCACTGCATCGACATCCCCTACAAGGTGGCGATCAACGAAGCCGTGGAGCTGGCCAAAAGTTTTGGTGGCACCGACGGCCACAAATACGTGAACGGCGTGCTCGACAAGGCGGCAGTCGATTTGCGGCCGCTGGAGGTCGAGGCCTTTCGCGCCTCGCGTCGCTGACGCGCGCCACGCGGCGCGTGGTCACCTCGTGGTGGGGGTCAATCCACCAGCACGATCTCAAGTTCGATCGGCTTTCCAAGCACACGGTGCACCAGGGTTGCCATGCGAATCAGGGTCATGATCGCCCTGCTGGAGCCGCTGCGATTGATGATCCTGGCGCACGATCGCAGACCTTGAAGACGGTTCCGCAGTTGGGAAGCTGTCGGTCTTGACCGTCTCTTGACCAGGCCACTTGCCTTGTTGATGCTGCCCGCGCCCATTGAAGGTGGCCCGCACACGGCCCGAGCGTCGTGAATTCACCTTAATTCAAAAATTGATGGCTTGTGCGGTATCCGCAGAGCTTGTCGGTTTCCACCCTCAGCACCTCAGGCATCGACGGCGCTTCGGAGAAATTCGAACGACACGTCGCGCTCGCGCTCAATGGTCGAATTGGCGCGCTGGTAGTTGAACGACGTCAGGTCGTCAGGCAGCGCGTCGATGTAGAGCCGATCAGACGGCACGAAGCGATCCTCCATCCCGAGCCGCCTGAGCATGTCGACAAGCTTGAAGCCACGGCCAGCCGTATCCAAAGCAATGAAGGGGCGGCGCAACGAAATCGCGATCGCGCACCCGTGGAACAAGGACGATGCCACGAGCGATGCATGTGCAATATGGTTCACCCACTCCTGGGGGTTCACGAACGGACGTGATTTGTCCGCGAAGGGGCAAGAACGACCGATCTCGATGACCTTGAGGCCTTCTCGTCGCGCAATCTCGCCCAACAACACATAGGCGTTCGCGTTCATGGTTCCCGTGATGAGCATGTAGTCGGCCTGCAGCGGCCGTTTGCCCACGAGCGGCCGCAGGTCAGCCACGATCGTCGGGTCCAGCACGACGACGGCATCGTCTCTCCCCACCGAACCCGCCAGGGTGAGCGTGTTCGAATCACGGACCGAGACCGCTTTGTAGGTGCTCAGTATTCGCTGACCCTGCACATGGTCATCCCCCAGGTCACGAATAGGGCCAGCACTCGGTGCGTAGGAAATGCGCGCGCTGACGCTTGGGTCGCCAACATCCAGGAAGTAGACCCGATCGAATCCAAGAA
This sequence comes from Rhizobacter sp., assembly GCA_046598195.1. Taxonomy (GTDB): domain Bacteria; phylum Pseudomonadota; class Gammaproteobacteria; order Burkholderiales; family Burkholderiaceae_C; genus Rhizobacter. Next base: position 9,453 of record JBKJJF010000124.1, read on the forward strand.
CGTCGTTGCTGTACCAAACCTGGTCGCTGCCGGTCAGGAGCACATCGAAATTGTTCTCTCGCACATACTTGTCTACCGCTTCGTGCGATGTAAAAGCCGACCGGCTGAGCGGGAGTTTCTGCCTGACGAAAAGATCCGACCGGATTCCCCCGATCGACGGAACATACCTTCGCAGGCCAGAGCGCCGAGACTTCAGTTGATGCCCGACGGGTCGGTAGTCGATGACCTCGGGTGCAGCGCCCATCGACCTGATGAGTTGCGGGGTGGCCCAAGCCTGAATGACGGCGCCAAAATTGCGCACCGAATGAAATGTGAGGATTCCGACTCGCTTCATGCCTGTGGCCCGATGTGTTTTGGCTCGCCAGCCTACCAAACCTGAGTAGCAGGCTGGGTCGCTTTCCAGGCTACAGACGTTCATCGGGGGTTTTGATGACTGTCCTGCGACAGTTCCTGAAACTGTTGTCGAATCGAAAGGCGTCTCGACTTGTCTGCAGATCACCGATTTGCGTCATCAAACTGCCAACAAGATCAGAGAGGAAAGGCGAGCCGCCCGGCCCAGCGATGGCCCAGGACCCGCCGCCTTAGACTCTGCCTCCTCGCTTGCGCAACAGAGCTGACCCAAGCGCACGGCGCAAGAGAAGGTGATGCTGCTGAAGGCTCTACGGAATATCAACGATGAAGCTGGCTGACCGCTTACGTTTTATTGAGCCCTTCTACGTCATGGAGTGCGCCAAGGCGGCGGCCGAGATCGCCGCGAGCCCCGCCTGTGACGCGTCCCAGGGCGGCACGCCGATGATCTTCTTGAACATCGGCGAACCCGATTTCACTGCACCGCCTTTGGTGCAAGAGGCCGCCCTTCGTTGCCTGAGCCAAGGCCGCACCCAGTACACCCCCGCCACCGGCCTGCCGGCGCTGCGCGAGCGCCTGAGCCAGTGGTACGCCCAGCGTTTTGGGGTCGACGTGCCGGCGCGGCGCATCGTCATCACGGCCGGCGCCTCGGCCGCCTTGCAGCTGGCCTGCCTGGCCCTGGTGGAGCGCGGCGACGAAGTGCTGATGCCCGACCCGAGCTACCCCTGCAACCGCCACTTCGTGGCCGCAGCCGATGGCGTGCCGGTGCTGCTGCCCTCACCGCCCGAGCACCGTTTTCAGCTCGACGCGGCGGGGGTCGAAGCCGCCTGGACACCCCACACCCGTGGCGTGTTGCTGGCCTCGCCCTCCAACCCCACCGGCACCTCGATCGCGCACCACGAAATGGCGCGCATTGCCCAGGCCGTACGCCGCCGGGGTGGTTTCACCATGGTCGACGAAATCTACCTCGGTCTGAGCTTCGACGACGCCTTCGGCCACAGCGCGCTGGAGCATGGCGACGACATCATCTCGATCAACAGCTTCTCCAAGTACTTCAGCATGACCGGCTGGCGCCTGGGCTGGCTGGTACTGCCAGAGGAACTGGTGGCGCCGGTCGAAAAACTCGCGCAAAACCTCTACATCTGCGCCTCATCCGTGGCCCAGCACGCGGCGCTGGCCTGCTTCGAGACCGACTCTCTCAAGGAGTACGAACACCGCCGCAGCGAGTTCAAGGCCCGCCGTGACTACTTTGTGCCCGCGCTCAACTCCCTCGGCCTCAGCGTGCCGGTCATGCCCGACGGCGCGTTCTATGCCTGGGCCGACTGCTCGGCCCACGCCACCAGCAGCTGGGATTTCGCCTTCGACCTGATGCGCCGCGCTCACGTGGCCATCACCCCGGGGCGCGACTTTGGCCCCCATGCGGCTGAGCGTTATGTGCGCTTTTCCTATGCCAGCAGCATGGCCAGCCTGCAGCAGGCTGTGGCGCGGCTGCACACTGCGCTCCAGGTGTGAGTGAAAAACCTCACACCCGCATTCGTGTCGGGGTGTTACTAATGCGCGAACGCGGTGCTTTTTGGTGCCTCGATGCACCGCGCTTGCACTAAGCTCGCATGATGGTGGTCGCTTACTGCCCCGCTGAATGACGAATCCAAGTTCTTCCATGTCCGGCTTAGCCTCTGAACCGTCCGTTCCCGGCCCCAACAGCCTGCCTGCCGGGGGCGACTCGGCGCCGTGGACAGACACCGAAGAGGTGGGCTTGCCTGCACGGCCCGCGATGGCCTTCAACGCCAACCCGCCCAACAAGTCGGCCGACCAGTTGCCCACCATCGGCCACATCGGCCGCTATGCGCTCAAGTACCAGATTGGCGAAGGCGGCCTCGGTCGCGTGTACGCCGCGCACGACCCGCTGCTGTCGCGCCTGATCGCCATCAAAACCCTGAACCTCGAAATCGCCGCTGAAGAGCGTGAGTCGTTCAACGCCTTGTTCCTGAACGAAGCGCGTGCCGCCGGGGGCCTGAGCCACCCGCACATCGTGACGGTTTTCGATGCGGGCGTGAGCGAACAAGGCGCCTACATCGCGATGGAGCTGCTCAAGGGGCGCGACCTGCGCCAGCTGCGCCTCGAAGGCTGGAAACCCACACCCACCCAGGCCGCGCTGGTGGTGCGCCGGGTGGCCGACGCCCTCGCTTACGCCCACTCCAAGGGCGTGGTTCACCGCGACATCAAGCCGGCCAACATCTTCATGGTGGGCCGCACCCAGCCGCGCGTGCTCGACTTCGGCATCGCCCGTGTCGCGCACCAGCACGAAGCCCATGCCGAGGGTGACGTGGCCGGCGGCTCGCCCTACTACATGTCACCCGAGCAGGTGCGCCAGCAACCGGTCGATCGCCGCTGCGACGTGTTCTCGCTCGGCGTGGTGCTGTATGAGCTGCTGACCGGCACGCGGCCTTTCCGTGGTGCCTCGCTGAAAGAAATCACCGACGCGGTGGTCGAGTTCGTGCCGCCCAAGGCGCACGAGGTCGACGCGACGGTGCCCAAGGCGCTGTCTGAGATCGCCTCACGGGCGATGGAAAAAAACCCCGACGACCGCTATCGCTCGGCCCGCGCACTGTCGCGCGAGTTGCGCCACTGGCTCGAAGAGCACGCCCAAGAAAGCGCCGAGACTGCCGACGAAGCCGCTGCCTCGCTCAAGCGCCCGCTGGTCTGGGCTGCCGGCGCCGTGGCCGCCCTGTTCGTGGCGGGTGCCGCCTGGTGGGCCCTGAGCCCGCACCAAGCCGCCCCGGAAGTGGTGCAGGCGCCCCCGCCGCCCGTGGTGGCCGTGGTCACACCGCCGCCGGCGGTCGAAGCCCCGGCCTCCGCGCCGGTCGTGGCGGCTGCAGCAAGCCCGGTCGCTCCTGTGCCGGTGGCCCCGCCTGTGGTGGCCCCGCCTCCAGTGGCACCGCCCGTGGTGGCAGAAGCGCCACAAGTGGCCCAGGCCACACCGGGCGCCAAACCCGCCGCCCCCAAAGAAACCGCCAAGGAGCGCCGCGCGCGTGAACGCGAGGCCCGCGTCGGCGCCACCGGTGCCGGCACAGCCACCGGTGTGCTGCGCATTGCGGTCAGCCCCTGGGGCCAGGTCGAAGTCGATGGCAAACCGGTGGGCATTGCCCCGCCGCTGAACGAGCTCACGCTGAGCGAAGGCCGCCACACCATCACCATCCGCAACGACGAATTTCCGCCTTACAGCGCCAGCGTCAACATCGTCCCCGGCCAAGCGGTCTCACTCAAACACCGATTCGGATCATGACCAGAACCTTCCACGCCACTGCGCTCTTGCCCCTCATGCTCGCCCTGCTGGCTGGTTGTGCCTCACAACCCAAGCCCGCCGCGGTGGTGGGCCTGCTCGACGTGGTCTCGCGCCCGGCCGAGCGGGCGCTGCAAGGCGGCCTGCGTGCCTACGACGACGCGCAATACGCCGACGCCGAGAAGCAGCTCAACCAGGCCTTGCAAGCCGGGCTGGCGTCACCGCGCGACAAGAGTGCTGCCCACAAGACGCTGGCCTTCGTCTACTGCACCAGCAAGCGGCTGCTGGAATGCGAGGCCGAGTTCCGCGCGGCCAAGCAGGCCGACCCCGCGTTTGTGCTGAGCAAATCGGAGCAAGGCCACCCGCTGTGGGGCCCCGTCTACAAGAAGGTGCAGTGACGACAGCACGGTGATAATGCGCGGGCTGGCGGCCAGTGGGCCGCCCGACTCGCGTACATGACTGCACCCAGCCTGCCCCCCTTCGCGCACACGCTGCGCATCTACTGGGAAGACACCGACGCCGGCGGCGTGGTGTTCTACGCCAACTACCTCAAGTTTTTCGAGCGCGCACGCACCGAGTGGCTGCGCTCGCTCGGCTTTGCGCAAGAAGACGTGCGCCAGCGCACCGGCGCCATCTTCATCGTCTCGCAAACCACCGTGCGCTACCTGCGCCCGGCGCGCCTGGATGACCTGTTGACCGTCACCGTGCAGGTGCAACACGCCGGCCAGGCCAGCATGAACATCGCCCAGGTGGCCTGGCGCGGTGAGGAGCGGCTGGCCGAAGGCGAGATTCGCATTGGCTGTGTCGATGCGGGAACCTTCAGGCCACGCCGCATTCCCAACGAGATACTTCAAACATTCGCATGAACCAAGACATCTCCATCATCAGCCTGGTGCTGCAGGCAAGCTTCGTGGTGCAGCTCGTCATGGTCGGCCTGCTGATCGTGTCGCTGGCGAGCTGGACGGTGATTTTCGGCAAACTCTTCGGCCTGAAGAAGGTGCGCTCAGACAACGACGAGTTCGAGCGCGAGTTCTGGGCCGGCAAAAACTTGAACGACCTCTACAACGACGCCGGGCGCCGCGTCGAGGGTGCGCCGATGGAGCGCATCTTTGCCGCGGGCATGCGCGAGTTCATCAAGATGCGCGAGCGTCGTGTGGCCGACAACGGCCTGCTGCTCGACGGCTCGCGCCGCGCCATGCGTGCGAGCTTCCAGCGCGAGCTCGACGTGGTCGAGGCCAACCTTTCTTTCCTCGCCACCGTGGGCTCGGTGTCGCCGTACGTGGGCTTGTTTGGCACGGTGTGGGGAATCATGCATGCCTTCGTCGGCCTGGCCAACCTCACGCAGGTGTCGCTTGCCACGGTGGCGCCGGGCATTGCCGAGGCGCTGGTGGCCACCGCCATCGGCCTCTTCGCCGCCATCCCGGCGGTGATCGCCTACAACCGTTTTGCGCGCGACATCGACCGCATTGCGATTCAGATGGAGACCTTCATCGAAGAGTTCTCCAACATCCTGCAGCGCAATGCCAGCCAGCCGCTGCCGCCAGCGGCCGGCACGGCCGCAACCACCGGAATGCGCTGAGATGAACCACCCCCACACTCACATGCGTTCGCGGCCCCCCGAGGGGGCGCAGGCCTCCTTTGGGGCGGCCCGGCAGGAGACCTGACATGCCCGCCGTCTCCCCGATGCGCGGTGGTTCACGCCGCCGCACCATCAACGAAATCAACATGGTGCCCTTCATCGACGTGATGCTGGTGCTGTTGATCATCTTCATGGTGAGCGCGCCGCTCATCACCACCGGTGTGGTCGACCTGCCCAGCATCGGCAAGAGCAAGCAGCAGCCCAAGAAGGTGATCGAGGTGGTGGTGAGCAAAGACGAAGCGCTGCGCCTGCGTGTCGACAACAAAGAGGTTTCAACCATGACACTCAAGAACCTGGCCGACCGCGTGAGCGCGGCGCAAGGCGGCGATGCCCAGGTGCCGGTGGTGATCTCGGCCGACAAGGCGGTGAAATACGAAGCAGTGGTGCGTGTGATGGACTTGCTGCAAAAAGCCGGTGTGCAGCGTGTGGGCCTGTCGGTGAAGAGCAACGGCTGAACGGCGCTCGGTGATGACCACGTCTTCGTTTCAGCGCGACAACCTGATGCCCAAGTCATCCGACGGCACCAGCCGTGGCCTGGCCTTGTCGACGGTGGTGCACCTGGGCCTGGTGGTGGCGCTGGCCTTTGGTGTGAGCTGGCGTGCGAGCGAGCCCGCGGGCCTGGAGGCCGAGCTGTGGGCCTCGGTGCCCGAGGTGGCGGCGCAGCGCGACATCGCACCCGAGCCCAAGCCGGAACCGAAGCCGCAACCCACGCCCACCCCCACGCCCAAGCCGGTCGAAGCCAAACCCGAGCCCAAGGCCGCGCCCGACCCGCAGATCGCCATCGAGAAAACCAAACAAGAGAAGCTCAAGAAAAAGGAAGAAGAAAAACGCGAGCAGGAAGAAAAAGACAAGCTCGACAAGAAGAAGGCTCTGGAAGAAAAGGCCAAGCTCACCAAAGCCGAAGCCGAGAAGCAGAAGAAGCTCGACGCGCAGCGCGACAAGAACCTCGCGCGCATCAAAGAGATGATGGGTGTGGATGGCGGCAGCCCGAGCGGCACCGCCGCGCGCAACGCCGGGCCTTCAGCGGGTTATGCCGGCCGCATCATCGCCCGCATCAAACCCAACATCGTCTTCCCCGACACCATCAGCGGCAACCCGGCGGCCGTGGTCGACGTGCGCCTGGGGCCTGACGGCACAATCGTCTCGCGCAAGCTCAAACAAAGCAGCGGCGTGAAAGAGTGGGACGACGCCGTGCTGCGCGCCCTCGACAAAACCGAGATCCTGCCGCGCGACACCGACGGCACGGTGCCGCCACAAATCGACATGACCTTCCGCCCACGCGACCTGTCGTGAAGTAGCTGGCGCGATGGTCGTCTTCAGCTGCCATGGGGCTTGCACGGCACGGCAAAGTCAACGTGGTAGTGCTCGTCGTGTCGCACCCAGGCCTGGCCTTTCATGAAGGGCAGGTTCGCGCGCAGGTAGGGCCCGCGCGGGGTGGCCCACAGACGGGCCAAAAACGGTGGCTCCAAGATCACCAGCGAGACGCCCACGCCGCGCGCCTTGGCGGCCAGCTGCAGCTGGTACAGGTGCTCGCCCAAGGCCACGAAGTCGATGCGGTAGTCGCCGAACTTTGCGTTTGCATCGAACTCGATGTCATAACCCAGCCTTCGCGTGAGCTCGGTGGGCAGCGGCACCGACTGGCCGGCCGCGTTCAACACGGGCACGAAGAAGTCGACCGACAAACCGTTCTGATGGGTGCGGTGTGGGCGAAAGCGCCCACCTGACGGCCAACCCGTTTCGCCGTAGACGTAGGTCTTGGCGGGCTCGGCCACGGCCAATGCCGCATAGGCCGCCACGATGACCTGAGCCACCTTCGAGTGAACGTGGGTGCGCCCCGCGGTGGCCGCCAGCGTGCTGTAGCTGCTGAAGTTGGGGCCGCTCAAAGGGAGTTGCACGCCGTTGTCGAGCCTGCCCTTCGAGACCGTGCCAAAACATTGGCTCTCGCCCGCCGCCGCCACGCGCGGACAAGCGAGGCACATCCACACGGCAAAACAGGCCAGCACAACGAGATGCTTCATCAGCGCAAGAAGGATGCACCGCGCCGCCGGCGGCGCTGGAGTGTATCGGTGCCCGGAGCGGGCCAACCCCTCGCCTGATGGGTGATTTGCCTCAGCCAGGCTCCGTTCGCCCTCTGAGCTGGGTCACTGACGAGGAACCCGCATCAGGCGCGGCTCCAGCACACGGTCGAGCGACCAGCGGCCCGGGCCCCACAACAGCAACGCGATCAAGAGGCTGCCCCAGAACACATGCTGCTGCAGCGCCGCCGGGGCGATCTCGGCCAGGCTCACTACCGCCACCACGTTCAGCACTGACAAGCCCATGGCCGCAAAGCGCCCGGCCAGCCCAAGCAAGAGCAGCACCGGCAACACCAGCTCACCCGCCGTGCCGGCAAAGGCCGCGACGGCGGGCGACAAAAGCGGCACCCGGTACTCGTCGGCAAACAGGGCGAGCGTGGTGTCCCAGTCGTTGATCTTGGTGAGGCCCGACAGAAAGAAGGCCTGCGCCACGTAGAAGCGTGCGGCGAGTTGGGCCAGCGGCTGCAGTGTTTCAAGGCCTGCAACCAGGCGGCTCCACAGGCTCAACAAGGGGGTGACGAAGGTGAGTGTCATGGTGGGTTCTGAGGTGTTCACGGTGAGTTGGTCCCGCCAGCGCCCGGCATCTTGCACGCGCGCTGTCCAAAAAAGATCAGCCCACAGGTTCGGCGCGCAGCAGCCAGCCGTTTTGCAAGGCTTGCAACAGCCAGGGCTCGAACACAAAACCCTCACCCGCTTCGGCCAGGGCGGTGGCGAGCGTGTCGCCGCGCAGCAGGCTGCGCATCCAGGCTGCGGTGTCAGGGCTGAGCGAGTGCACCTGCGCGCGCCACCCCGAGCGCCAGACCAGCGCCGTTTCAGCCACGCCCTCGGCGAGAGCCCGCCGGGCCTGGTGGCGCCGCTCGGCCACGCCCTCTCCCGGGCGATGCGCCTGCCACACACTCACGATGGGGTGGGCGCTGGGCACCACAGCACAGCCAGGCATCAGCACCAGCCGCAGCTGCGAAGCCTGCGCCTGGGCCAGCAGGTTGAGCGAAGCGGTGTCGGTGCCGGCATCGGCCGCACGCTCGGCGTTGGCCACCTGCCAATCGAGGCGGGCCGTGTCGGCCAGGTAGGGCACGTCGCGCAGTGGCTCGCTGTCGGCGATGAAAGCCGGCACGCTCTCGCCATAGGTTGCAAGGTCGCCGCGTGTGGGCGCATGGCTGCGCCAGAACACCCGCGCCAGGCCAGCGAACGACTCTTCGCCCACCAGCGCCTGCACGGTCGGGAAGCTGGCCGCCAGCGCACGCTCGGCAGCCGCACCCGCGTGAGCCTGGTAGGCCTGCAGGCCACGCTGGTTGCGCGTGGTGCTGTGAGCCAGGCCCTGCAGCTCACCCGCGCCCCACAGGGCGGCGATGAGGGCTTGCTGGCGTTGGGCTTCACCGCTCATGCGCAGCGGGCCATCAGGTCGGCGGCGGTCTGCGCTTCGCCCAGCAGCACATCGAGCGAGGGCAGGTCGGTGTCCCACTCCACCAACGTGGGCACGGGGCCCAGGCGTTCGATGGTGTGGCGATACACCTGCCACACCGGTGCGTGCACGCGGCTGCCGTGGTCGTCGATCACGATGTCACCGAGGTCTTGGTAGCCCGCGAGGTGAATCTCGCCGACGATGCCATCGCTCAGCGCATCGACCCAGTCGCAGGCACTGCGCACCGGGTCGGGCTGCGCGTCGTTGAGCGCGTTCACCACCAGGTTGTTGACGTCGAGCAGCAGGCCGCAGCCACTGCGCCGCGCCAACAAGTTGAAGAACTCGGGTTCGCTGAAATCGCGCTCGGCGAAGCTCAGATAGGCCGAGAGGTTTTCGACCAAGATGGGGCGCTTGAGCCGGTCTTGCACTTGTGACACGTTGGCCACCATGATGGCGAGTGAGGCGTGGGTGAAGGCCAGGGGCAGCAAGTCGTTGCCGTGCAGCACCGGCCCACCCTCGCGCTGCGGCGCGCGGGCAAAACAGGCGTGGTCTGACACCCGCACGGGCTCGGTGCGCTCGACCAGCCGTGCCAGCTGATCCAGGTGCCAGGGGTCGAGCCCAGCGGCCGAGCCCAGCGCCAGGCCCACACCGTGCAGGCTCAGCGCGTAGTGCGAGCGCGCCTCATGCAGCACGGCCAGGGCCGCGCCGCCGTCGGCAAAAAAATTCTCGGAGTGCACTTCGACGAAGCCGAGCGCGGGGCGCCGCTCAAGCAGCTCAGCGTAATGGGGCTGGCGCAGGCCGATGCCCGGCCGTGCATGATTCGGATTCACGCTGTGCTCAGCCCCGTTGCATCACTTCTTGATGGCCTTCTTGGCCGTGTCGGCGTCGGTGCCGCCCATGTCTTTGCAGGTGCCCTTGGCGACGTATTTCCATTCGTCAGCCGCTTTGTCGACCTTGGATTGGCCGGCGCAGGAGTGAGAGCCCGACAAGTTGGCGCAGTCGTTCTGACCCGCCTTGGCAATGCCGAAGCACTTTTCCTTGGGCTTGTCTTGCGCGGCGGCCTGGCCGGCCAGGCCGAGGGCGAGCAAGGATGCGAGGGCAGTCGAAGCGATCAAACCTTGGTTCATAAAACAATCTCCTGTGGGTGAAGGGGGGCGAATGTGCCGCGAGCGATTGCAGCGACACAACTCTGTCGACGTGATGCGCAGGCTTCTTAC
>JBKJJF010000274.1:0-9954 GCA_046598195.1 Rhizobacter sp.
CGAAAGGTCGGGTCGGTGCTGGCCAGGTGGTGCTGCACCAGCTTGACCAGACTGCCGTCGTGAAAGCGGTTGGCGATTTCTTGGAACGGCGCCAGGTCTTTGAGCGCCTGACCCAGCGCGCCGCCCACCCGCTGGCGGTATTGCGCCAGGTAGCTGGGCACCATGCCGCCAGCGAACACGCCGACGATGAGCACGGCGCGGTCGAGCAGGCCGCGCAGCAGATTCATGAGCGCTCCCGTGGGGGACAGGTGCCAAGCGACGTGGGCCCCGACATCTCTCTAGCGTTCGTTGCCGAGCAACGCGTCTTTGAGCAGGTTGTCGGCCGGCGAGTTGCCGACCCAGATTTTCAGCACCATGTTGAAGAACTCGGCGTCACCGACCGGGGCGCCCTGAGGCTTGCCAACGATGTAGAACTGCGTGCCAATGTTTGGCAGGTACTCCATCGCGAAGGTGTCTCCGGGAAGCAGCTTGGACTTGCCGGAGAAGATTTCAATCAGGCGCGAGGTGGAGATGCTGTGCTTTTGCACCGTCTCCTTCGGCGTGTTCTCCGACATGCTCTTGATGAACAACAGGCCGAGGTCGGTGCCCGGCAGCTCGCGCAGGGCGGCGAACTGCAGGCGCTTCGGGCCGGGCAGGGCCAGCAGGGCCTCGGGCGTGCTGACCTTCTTGGCCGTGTACAAGCCCATGTCGTAGACCTTGAAGAAGGTCTTGTAGCGTGTGCCTGCTCCGTTCAGCACCAGGGGCGTGCCCTGCACCTGCAGGGTGGGCTCGAACTTGGTAGAGGGCGCCGCCAGTGCAGCCTCGGTCGTCAACGACAGTGTCAAGGCCAGGGCGGCGGCAAGGGCAGAGGGTGTGCGCATCGGGGCGTCTCCAACGATTTCGAGTTTTGAGTACGGTGGATTATTCGGTTTCGCACGGCCATCAACAACCCCCAGAAACCCGTTCAGAGGCTCACGCTCCGTGCGCTATTGCCGGGCTCGCGGCGCGCCGTGGTGCGGAATGCCTGGCGCGCTCGATCAGCACCGAATCGCCGAACTCGTGGGTGCGGTAGTGGTGCGATTCCAGCGTGTCGTCAATGCGGCGCAACATGGCCGGGCTCACAAAGGCCTGCAGCAGCGTGTGGTGGCTGGCGCCGGGCTCGTGTGTGCCGCTGAGCAGGGCGTCGACCACCCGCAGCTGGCTGTGCGGGCCGATGCGCTGGGTGGCCAGCCCCGGGCCACTGCGCAGGCCACCGTGGCCTGCGGCGTGTTCGAGCGCGCGGGTCACCGTGGTGCCCAGCGCGACCACGCGCCCACCGCGGGCCCGCGTTTGCAAAACCGCTTGCAGCGTGGACTCGGGCAGGTGGTAGGGCTCGTCGAAAGGCAGTTGGGCGTCGAGTGTTTCGTCGCCGGTCGACGAGATGCCGGCGGCATGGGTCAGCGTGGCAAAACCGATGCCGTGCTCGCGCAAGCGTTGCAGCAGCTGCCAGTCGAGTACGAAGCCGGCCGAGGGCGGCTCAAAGGCCACCGGCAGCGCGGCCACACGTGTCCATACATCCCACAGCGCCAGCGGCTCGCGCATGTGGGCGTACTGGATGGGCTTGCCGTGGCGGGCGAGGCCGGCCCAGATGGTGTCGGGCGTGCCTTCGAAGCGCAGCGTGATGAGACGCGGGTGACCGAGCGTGTGCACAACCGTGGCGCGCAGCGGGCCGAGCTGCAACACGTCGCCGCGGTGCAGGGGCGGCGGTGCGGCGCGGTCTTCGGTGCGGGTGCGGTGGTCACCGGCACCGAACACGATGGCGCTGAACTCGTGCACATCGGCCGCCGCCAGCGAGCGGCGGCCCGCCAGGCGCACTTCGATCGGTTCACCGCTGGGCCCGTGCAAGCCGCTCAGGCTTGCGGGTAGCGTGGCGGCGTCGTTGGCCACCAGCAGGTCACCAGGGCGCAGCAGGCGTGGCAAGGCCGATCGGGCGGCGTGTTGCAGCTGGCCGGCGGTGTCGACCACCAGCAAGCGTGCACCGTGTGGGCGTTGCACCGGGGTGGTGGCGGCTTTCATGTGGCCTCCCGTTCGATCAAGGCAATGAGCTCGCGCGCCGCTTGTGCGGGGCGCTTCAGCGTGGCGGGGTCGGCGTCGGGCACAGCGAGGGCGTGCAAGGGTGTGTCCATGTCGCCCGGGTCGACGGCGATCACCCGCACGCCGTGCGCGCGCAGCTCTTCATGCCAGATGCGGCTCAGCTGCGACAGCGCGGCCTTGCTGGCGCCATAAGCGCCCCAGCCGGGGTAGGCCGACACGGCCGCGTCGCTGGTGATGTTGATGACGAGTGCCGGCCGGCCGTCGCGCGCTGACGCGCTGAGCGCGCCCAGCAGCGCCTTGGTCAGGCGGAAGGGCCCCAGCAGGTTGGTGGCGAGTGCGGCCTCGACCTCTTCGCACTCGGTGTCGGCCAGCAGCGCAAGCGGCGTGGGGCCGAGGTGCGAGGCGTTGTTGATCAGCACGTCGAGCCCGTCGAGTGCCGCGTTGATCTGCAGCGCCAGCGGGTAGATGTCGGCCTGGCGCGAGACATCGCCCACCAGGCCGTGCGTGCCCGGTATGCGCTGAGCCACGGCGGCCACGCGCTGCGCGTCGCGCGCCACAAAGGCCACGTGTGCGCCGCGGGCTGCGAGCTGCTCGACGAGGGCGAGCCCAAGGCCCGAGGTGCCGCCGGTGATGGCCACGCGCAGGGTGTGATGTGTGTTCATGGGGTGTGCCGGGTGGTTGTGATGGCTTGACGATAGGCAGGCCTGCTGCGCGCGGCGAGCGCGATGTCCACTGCATTGGCACAAGGTTGTTGTGACGGACACAATGGCCCCACCATGCCCGACGCCACCGACCATTCACCCGCCTCGGCCCACCTCGCGCGCAACCTGGTGAGCCTGCGTCACACACGCTCGCTCACACAAGACGGCTTGGCCAAGGCCGCCGCCGTGCCGCGCTCGACCATTGCCAACCTGGAGTCGGGTGAAGGCAACCCCTCGTTGGCGGTGCTGGTGAAAGTGGCGGGTGCCCTGGGCGTGCCGATCGACGAGCTGCTCGCTTCGCCGCGCGCCATGGTGCGGCGCTGGGCGGCCGACGAAGTGGCGCGCCACGTGAAGGGCCGTGGCGTGAGCATCCGCGCGCTGGTGCCCGAGCCGGTGCCCGACGAGATGATGGAGGTGATGGACTTCGCCCCCGCCGCGGTGATGGGCGGCACGCCGCACTTGCCGGGCACGCGCGAGTTTTTCACCTGCCTCAGTGGGCGCGTGAACCTGATGGTGGCGGGCGAACGCTACACCTTGGGCGAAGGCGAGGTGCTGGCCTTCCCCGGCAACTTGCCGCACTCGTATCAGAACGACGATGCGCTCGTGCCGGCGCGTGGTGTCTCGGTGGTGGTGTTTGCAAAAGCTGGCGTGTAACGACACAAGGGCTCTAGAATCCGCTCGCTTGTCGGGGTGCCGAGGACTTGAAGTCCGAGGCTGAGAGGGTGCACCGCACCTAACCCGTTGAACCTGATTGGGGTCATCCCCGCGTAGGAAACAATGCACTCGGCTTCGGCGCTTTTTCGAATGCGCGGTCTCCAGGCAGGCACCCCCTTTCTGGAGTACCCATGGCCAAGACCTCTGCATCTGTCGACACCGCCGCGCTGTCCAAGCGCATCACGCGCAGCCCGTTCCCGGGCTCTCGCAAGGTTTACCTCGAAGGCTCGCGCCCTGATCTGCGGGTGCCCTTTCGTGAGATCGGTCTGAGCGACACGCTCATCGGCGATGGCCGGCGCGAGCCCAACCCGCCGCTGCGCGTGTATGACAGCTCGGGGCCCTACACCGACCCTCAGGCTCACATCGACCTCGCACGCGGCCTGCCGCCGCTGCGCGAGCGTTGGATCGCCGAGCGCGCCGGCAGCACCAACCAGTCGCAGATGTATTTCGCGCGGCGCCACATCATCACGCCCGAGATGGAGTTTGTGGCGCTGCGCGAAAACCTGCTCAAGGCGCAGTTGCGCGAGCGCCTGGCGCAAGAGCGTGTGCCGCAGCGTGGCCAGGCGTTTGGCGCGCGGCTCACACAAGACATCACGCCTGAGTTTGTGCGTGCCGAGGTGGCTTGCGGGCGGGCGGTGATCCCATGCAACTTCAGGCACCCCGAGAGCGAGCCGATGGTGATCGGGCGCAACTTCGCGGTCAAGGTCAACGCCAACATCGGCAACTCGGCCGTCACCTCGGGCATCGAAGAAGAGGTCGACAAGCTGGTGTGGGCCATCCGCTGGGGCGCCGACACGGTGATGGACTTGTCGACCGGCGACAACATCCACGACACCCGCGAGTGGATCGTGCGCAACTCGCCGGTGCCCATTGGCACGGTGCCGATCTACCAGGCGCTGGAGAAGGTGGGCGGCAAAGCCGAAGAGCTCACCTGGCCGCTGTTCCGAGACACGCTGGTTGAGCAGGCCGAACAAGGGGTCGACTACTTCACCATCCACGCTGGGGTGCGCTTGGCCCATGTGCCGCTCACGGCCAATCGGCTCACCGGCATCGTTTCGCGTGGTGGCGCCATCATGGCCAAGTGGTGCCTGGCGCACCACCGCGAGAGCTTTCTCTACGAACACTTCGAAGAGATCTGCGAGATCATGAAAACCTACGACGTGTGCTTCTCGCTTGGCGACGGCCTGCGCCCCGGCTCGATCGCCGATGCCAACGACGACGCCCAGTTTGCCGAGCTGCACACGCTGGGTGAGCTGACCCAGGTGGCCTGGCGGCACGACGTGCAGGTGATGATCGAAGGCCCCGGCCACGTGCCCTTGCAGCTGGTCAAGGAGAACGTCGACAAGCAGCTCACGGCCTGCTTCGAAGCGCCGTTCTACACGCTGGGGCCGCTGATCACCGACATCTCGCCCGGCTACGACCACATCTCGTCGGCCATGGGCGCGGCCCACATCGGCTGGTACGGCACGGCGATGCTGTGTTACGTGACGCCGAAAGAACACCTGGGCCTGCCCAACCGCGACGATGTGAAACAGGGCCTCATCGCCTACCGAATCGCGGCCCACGCGGCCGACCTGGCCAAGGGCTTCCCGGGTGCGCAGATGTGGGACAACGCGGTCTCGAAAGCGCGTTTCGAGTTTCGCTGGGAAGACCAGTTCCGCCTTGCCATCGACCCCGACACCGCGATGGCGTACCACGATCAAACGCTGCCGAAAGAAAACGCCAAGCTGGCGCACTTCTGCTCGATGTGTGGCCCGAAGTTCTGTTCGATGAAGATCACGCAGGAGGTGCGCGAGTACGCTGCGCGGCAGTCCAAGCCGGTGATTGAAATACGGCAAGCGCTGGATGACAAGGCGCAGGAGTTTCGCGCCGGCGGCAGCGAAATCTACCTCTGAGTGCAACGCCCATGACAACGCGGCATGCCGCCATTGCCGGCGCCGGCCTGGCCGGGCGCCTGACGGCCTGGCGCCTGGCGCGCGCCGGTTGGCGCGTGAGCCTGTTCGACGCCGCCGCGCGCGACGACACCCGTTCGGCCAGCGCGGTGGCGGCGGCCATGTTGTCACCACTGGCCGAGCTGGCGCTGTGCGAGCTGCCGGTGTTTGACATGGCGCAGCAGGCGATGGCGCTGTGGCCGGCCTGGCTCGACGAGCTGCACGCTGACAGTGGCTGCCCGGTGTTTTACCGCCGCGATGGCGCGCTGGTGGTGGCGCATGCCGCCGATGCAGGCCACCTTGCGCACTTTGAGCAGGTGTTGCGCTGCAGGCTGCCTCCCGCCCATCTGCCGCTGCTGCAGGCGGTTGAGGGCGCGGCGCTGGCGATGTTAGAGCCGCTGCTGGCCGGGCGGTTCGAGCGCGGTCTTTTTCTCCAGGGCGAAGGCCAGCTCGCCAACGACGAGCTGCTCGCCGCCTTGGCCGTGGCGCTGACCCGCCTGGGTGTGCACTGGCACGAAGGTGTGCAGGTGACAACGCTGCACGGCCTGTGCGACGCCGAGGTGCTGATCGACACCCGCGGGGTGGGCGCACGGGCCGACTGGCCAGGCCTGCGTGGTGTGCGCGGCGAAATCATCACGCTGCACTGCGAGGGTGTGAACCTGCGGCGCCCGGTGCGTTTGATGCACCCGCGTTACCCGCTCTATGTGGTGCCGCGCCCCGGTCAGCGTTTCATCGTGGGCGCCACCGAGCTGGAGTCTGAAGACAGCGGCCCGGCCACGCTGCGCTCGGTGCTGGAGCTGGGCAGCGCGCTGTACAGCCTGCACCCGGCCTTTGCCGAGGCGCGGGTGCTGCACACCGCCGCGGCCCTGCGCCCGGCGCTGAACAACCACCACCCCACGCTGCGCCACCACAACGGGGTGTGGCAACTCAATGGCCTGTACCGGCACGGCTACCTGTGCGCGCCGGCGCTGGTCGACTCCCTGGTTCACACCCTGTGCCCATGAACACACTCTCACTCAATGGCGAGCCCTTGCTCACCGAAGCGCCGACCCTGCAGGCCTTGCTGCTCGAACGTGGCTACGACCCGGGCGCTGCATTTGCCTGCGCGCTGAACCACGTCTTTGTGCCACGCCACCACTGGCCCCAACAAGCTGTGCGCGACGGCGACCGTATCGACGTCATCACACCGGTCACGGGCGGATGAACATGCTCACCCCCACACCCTGGGCGCTGGCCGGCGCCACCCTGCAAAGCCGCCTGCTGCTCGGCACGGCACGCTACCCCTCGCCGCAGGTGCTGAGTGAGGCGGTGCGCGCGAGCGCCACGCAGGTGCTCACCGTGGGCCTGCGCCGCCTGCAGCCCGAACACGGCGGCGGCAACAGCTTTTGGCAACGGGTGCGTGACACCGGTTGCCGGGTGCTGCCCAACACCGCCGGCTGCCACAGCGCACAAGAGGCCATCACGTTGGCGCAGATGGCGCGCGAGATTTTTGCCACCCCCTGGATCAAGCTCGAAGTGGTGGGCGACGACCACACCCTGCAGCCCGACCCCTTTGGCACCGTGGAAGCGGCGCGCACCTTGGTGCGCGAAGGGTTTGCTGTTTTTGCCTACACCACCGACGACCTGGTGGTGGCGCAAAAGCTGCGCGACGCCGGCTGCGCGGCCATCATGCCGTGGGCTGCCCCCATCGGCACCGGCCGCGGTGTGCTCAACCCGCATGCGCTGGCCACGCTGCGCGCGCGTTTGAGTGACGCGGTGTTGATCGTCGACGCCGGCCTGGGCCTGCCTTCGCACGCCGCGCAGGTGATGGAGATGGGCTTCGACGGCGTGCTGCTCAACACCGCGGTGGCGCAGGCGCGCGACCCGGTGCGCATGGCACAGGCCTTTGCGCAGGCCGTGTGTGCGGGCCGGCTGGCGTTTGAGGCCACGCCGATGCCGGCGCAGCACAGCGCGCACGCTTCAACGCCCACGCTGGGCATGCCGTTTTGGCACCCACATTGAGGGAGACAACGACGTGTCAAAACTGTTGAGCAAACTGTTGACGATTGCCGGCCACGACCCGGTGCATGGCGCGGGCATCACCGCCGACCTGGCCACCTGGGCCGCCATGGGGCTCGATGGTTGCAGCGTGGTGACGGCCCTCACCGTGCAAAACAGCCAGGGCCTGGAACAGGTGGCGCCGGTGAATGCGCAGCTGGTGCGCGACGCGCTGCAAGCCGTGTTGCGCGATGGTGAGCCGGCGGTCATCAAGGTGGGCATGCTCGGCTCGGTGGAGGTGGCGCGTGAGGTGAACGAGTTTGTGGCGGCGCGCCGCTGCCCGGTGGTGGTTGACCCGGTGCTGAGCGGCTCAAACGGCCGGCGTGCCTACAACGCCAACAGCGCTTCCTGGCTGACCGCCTTGTGGGCCTTGATGCAGCGTGCCGATGTGATCACGCCCAACCTGCCCGAAGCGGCCGTGCTGCTGGGCCTGGATGAAGCGCAGGTGGCCTTGCGCCTGCCCGAGCTGCGCGCACTCAGCCGCGGTGCCGTGGTGCTGAAAGGCGGGCACGGCAGCGGGCCGTTGAGCGCCGATTGGGTGTTTGACGGCGAGCGCTGCGCGGTGCTTGCCGGCCCGCGCTGGCCCGCTGCGGCGCATGGCAGCGGCTGTGTGTTTTCGTCGGTGCTGGCCGGCATGCTGGCCCAGGGGTGGGACGTGTTCGAAGCCGCCTGCGAAGCCAAGCTGCGGGTGGCCGCCGGCATTGCGCAGGCGAGGCCCCACGGGCCGGGGCGGCCCAACACCCACACCGCGCCGCCCCTGAGCAGCGAACACCTGCCACGCTTTCACTGGTCGCGCACCGGTGGCATGGTGCCGCTCGCCGCGCTCGCGTTTGTGCCACTCGCCCACCCGCTGGGCTTCTATGCGGTGCTGCCCGATGCCGACTGGATCGAACGGGCCTTGAGCTGGGGGGTGCGCACGCTGCAACTGCGCATCAAACAAGGCAGCATGGGCACGCCCGAGTTGCGCGCCCAGCTGCGCGCGGCCGTGCGTGCAACTGAAGCGGTGCCGGGTGCGCAGCTGTTCATCAACGACCACTGGCGCGAGGCGATCGAGCTGGGTGCCTACGGTGTGCACCTGGGCCAGGAAGACATCGACTCGGCCAACGCGGCTGCGCTGCAAGGGGCCGGCTTGCGCCTGGGCCTGAGCTCGCACACACCGCTGGAGATGTCGCGCGCGCACGCGCTGCGGCCGTCGTATGTGGCGCTCGGCCCCGTCTACCCGACCACGCTGAAGGCCATGCGCTACGGCCCGCTCGGGCTGCCCCGTCTGCGCGACTGGGCGGCGCGTTATCAACCGGCCTACCCGGTGGTGGCCATCGGTGGCATCAGCCTCGTGCGTGCGCCCCAGGTGCTGGCCTGTGGGGTGGATTCGGTGGCGGTGGTGAGCGCGCTCACGCAGGCTGCCGACCCACAGGCGGTGGCCGAGCAGTTCATGCGCCTGATGCCGCTTGGCCCTGCCGACCATGGGGCCGCTTCGAATGGGCGGGCGCCGGGCGAGGCCTGCCATTAAGCTGGGCGCCCTCCGTCACCCAATCAACCCAAGGAACTCACGTCATGATGTTCGCCCACACGCTTCGGCGTGCCTTCGCCCTGTTAGCCGGCAGCTTGCTGCTCACTGCTGCCGCCCACGCTGCCGCGCCCCAAGTCAAGACCCAGGCGCCAGGCTACTACCGCATGATGCTGGGCGACTTTGAAGTCACCGCCTTGCTCGACGGCATCTTGCCGCTGGAGCCCAACAAGCTGCTGACCAACACCACGCCGGCCGAAGTGAGCGCGCTGCTCAAGCGCTCGTTCCAGAGCGACGTGGTGCCCACCTCCGTCAACGCCTACCTCATCAACACCGGCAGCAAGCTGGTGCTGGTGGATGTGGGCGCGGCCAAACTTTTTGGCCCGGGTCTCGACCAGTTGCATGCCAACCTCAAGGCGGCGGGGTATCAGCCCGAGCAGGTCGACGCGGTGGTCATCACCCACATGCACGGTGACCACATCGGCGGTTTGATTCAAGACGGGAAGATTGCCTTCCCCAACGCCACCGTCTACGCCGACAAACACGACGCTGACTTCTGGCTCAGCGCCGACAACCTGGAGAAGGCGCCCAAGGAGATGAAGATGTTCTTCCAGGGCGCGCAGCTCACACTCAACCCCTATGTGAAGAGCGGCCAGTTCAAGGCCTTCCACGGCGACACCGAGATCGTGCCGGGTGTCAAAGCCATTGCCGCCTACGGCCACACGCCGGGGCATGCGGTCTACGCGGTGGAGTCGAAGGGCGAGAAGCTGGTGCTGTGGGGCGACCTGATGCACGTGGCGGCGGTGCAGTTTCCCAAGCCTGCGGTGACGATTCAGTTTGACAGCGACTCCAAAGCGGCTGCGGCGCAGCGCAAGAAGGCGTTTGCCGATGCGGCGAAAAATGGCTACTGGGTCGGCAGCGCGCACCTGCCTTTCCCGGGCATCGGCCACCTGCGTGTCGACGGCAAGGGCTACCAGTTTGTGCCGGTGAACTACAGCCAGATCAAGTGAGT
>JBKJJF010000302.1:0-7833 GCA_046598195.1 Rhizobacter sp.
GTGAGGTTGTTGAAAAACGCTGCGATGGCCGGCCCCACGGTGGCGACACCCATGCCCCAAAAACGGTAAGCCAGCACCGAGGGGCCCACGGCCACGTAGACCAAGGCCAGCAGCACCCACGGTGACCAGTGGATGGGGGCGGGCGCGACCACCGCTTCGACGCCCGCCGCGGCGCCCGCCCACACCGCGCCAAACAACACCTGCACCAGCAGCAGCTCGGCCCAACCCCAAGGCGGGCGCGCTTCACCGCGCATGTGGGCCGGCGGGCGCGCGAGCAGCCAGCTGTACCAGGCCCACAGCGCAATCGCCAACAACATCAGCAGGTCACCCGGCACCAAACGCAGCGCCAGCAGCACGTCGAGCTGGCCGCGCGACAGCACCAGCGCCACACCGGCCAGCGACAAGAAAGCGCCCAGCAGCTGGCGGCGTGTGGGGTGTTCGCCATAAAAGAGCGCGCCGACGGCCAGCATCCACAGCGGCATGCTCGACGCGATCAGCGTCACGTTGATGGGGGTGGAGGTCTGCAACGCAAAGTACTGCATCGCGTTGTAGCAACCCACGCCCAGAAAGCCGAGCAAGGCGAGGTAGGGCCAGCGTTGTCGTATCGCCTGCGGGTCACGCAAGACCCGATGGCCGAGCGGCAGCAAGATCAACAGCGCCAGCGCCCAGCGCAGCCCGCTCAAGGCCAGCGGCGGCACCGAGCCGACCAGCAGCCGCCCGATGACGGCGTTGCCCGCCCACAGCAGCGGTGGCAGGGTCAGGAAGAGGGCGATGCGGGGGGTGAGATGGTGCTCGGCCATCCTCCCAGTGTCTCAGGGCTTGGGCAGGCTCCCGACCACGCCTTGCACAAACCAGTTCATGCCCGCGAGTGTGGCGTCGTCCATCACGCCGGTGGCTTGGCGCACTTCGCCGGTGTTGTCGAGCAGCTGGCCCGAGAAGGGGTGAAAGCGGCCGGCCACGATGTCGGCCTCGCGCTTTTTCACGAGTGAGGCCACGTCGGCCGGCACCGAGTTGGAGAACGGTGCAAGCGCCACAAACCCATCTTTCATGCCACCCCACACCGGTTTGGCTTGCCATGTGCCTTTGAGCACGGCTTCGGCCACGCGGGTGTAGTACGCGCCCCATTGGTGGGTGATGGCGGTGAGCTGCGCATCGGGCGCGAAGCGGCTCATGTCGCTCTGGTAGGCGATGACACGCACGCCCTTGCTCTTGAAGTGTGCCTGCGCGGTTTGTGGCACGGCGGGTGAGCCGCTGTGGTTGGTCAGCACGTCGGCGCCCTGGTTGATGAGCGTGAGCGCAGCGTCGCGCTCGCGTGGCGGGTCGAACCAGGTGTTGAGCCACAGCACCTTCACCTGCGCCTGCGGGTTGGCCGCGCGCATGCCGAGTGCGAAGGCGTTGATGCCCTGTATCACTTCGGGCACCGGGAAGCCCGCCACATAACCGGCCACGCCGTTCTTGCTGCTCTTGCCCGCCAGCAGGCCGGCGAGGTAGCGCGCTTCGTAGTAGCGCGCGTTGTAGGTGTTGAGGTTCTTTGCGGTCTTGTAGCCGCCGGCGTGTTCAAAGGCCACCTGGGGAAACTCGGCCGCCACGCGCAGCGCCGGGTCGAGGTAGCCGAAGCTGGTGGCAAAGATCAGCGTGTGGCCTTGGGCGGCGAGGTCGCGCATCACACGCTCGGAGTCGGCGCCTTCGGCCACGGCTTCGATGGCGGTGGTTTGCACACGCGCGCCCAGCGCTTTCTCCATCGCCAGGCGACCCTGGTTGTGTTGATACGTCCAACCCGCTTCGCCGATGGGGCTCACGAACACGAAGCCGACCGTGAGCGGTGGCTTGGCAGGCGTTGTCTGTGCGTGGGAAGAAGCGGCCGCAGCCGCAAGCATCGCGGCCAACAGGCCGCGGGCGAGGTTTTTGAACATGGTGTTCCTCTACATGGCCCCGGGGTTGAGAAGAATGCAAACCGCCTGCGGGGGCACGCAGGCGGTGGGTGTGCGAATTGTCGCAGCGGACGAAGGCTCAGAAAATCAGGGGTGTCACATGCTGAAGAAATACACCGACGGCCTGCGCTGACCTCTCAGTGCCGGCTCGGCAAGCCGGTGCGGGCAATCGAGGCATCGTTCATGGCTTCGAGCCGAGGTGAGTGCTCAAAGCTGTCGCTGGCGTGCGCTTTCCGGGTGCTTGGGTGGCGCGGCTTGATGATCGCTGGAACGCCTATCGCAATGCTGTTCGACGGCACATCGGTGATCACCACGGCGTTGGCACCGATCAGCACGTTGTCGCCGATGGTGATGGCGCCCAGCAATTTGGCGCCCGCGCCGATGTCAACGTTGTTGCCAATCACCGGCGCACAAGGTGACTCGACGCGCCGCAGCCCGACCGACACGCCATTTCGGATGCGGCAGTTGTCGCCGAACTTGGCGTGGCCGCTGACGATGATTCCGCCGAAGTGATCGATGATGAAGTTGCTGCCGACCTGCGCTTCGCAGGGCAGATCAACCCCGGTGATGATCTGGATCAGCTTGTGCGCGACCTTGTAGATCAGTGAGAGGGCCTTGCGCAGCAGCGCAGGCCGCACGCCGTAGCGCCAGCGCCCGAAGCGATAGACCAGCATGACCCAGAAGCCTTGTTCCCACCACTTGCCTTTGTAGGAGCGAAAGTCTGCGCGAATGTTTTCGTACATGAGAGCGTCTGGGTTCGAGGAATTGCTGAATCAAAGCTGAACAGGTTGAGCCTGAGCATACCTTCGGTGCGTTGAGTGGTTCGTAGGACAAGGCCGACACCTTGGGTCGGCTGATCTCGAAACATCGGTCGCCGCGTCAACAGGCCGCAAACACCTCATCAAGCCGAACCGACCAGCGCTGCTTGTCGTCGGCCGATGCAAAGCTCGCATCAAAGCTGTTGAGCGCCAGCTTGTAGGCATGGCGTGCCGTCAGTTGTGGCAGCGCCTCGAAGGTCTCGACGAAATTCTGGTTGATGTAACCACCAAAGTACGCGGGGTCGTCGGAGTTGACCGTCACGCACAGGCCGGCTTCGAGCAAGGTGGCGAGGTTGTGCTCGGCCAGGGTCTTGAAGACGCACAGCTTCACGTTGGACAGCGGGCACACCGTGAGCGGCATGCGCGCCGCGGCCAGGCGCAGCACCAGGCGCGGGTCTTCGAGGCAGCGCACGCCGTGGTCGATGCGCTCGACTTTGAGCAGCTCGATTGCGTCCCAGATGTAGTCGGGCGGGCCTTCTTCGCCGGCATGCGCCACCACGTGCAGGCCGAGCGCACGGCAGCGCTCGAACACCCGTTCGAACTTGGCCGGCGGGTTGCCACGTTCGCCGCTGTCCAGCCCCACACCGACAAACAGGTGGCGGTAGGGCAACGATTCTTCGAGCGTGGCGAAGGCCGCCTCTTCGCTCAGGTGGCGCAAGAAACACATGATGAGCAATGAGCTCACACCCAGCTCACGTTGCGCCACCTCGCTGGCGCGCGTCAGGCCCTTGATCACCGTCTCGAAGCTCACGCCACGATCGGTGTGGGTCTGCGGGTCAAAGAAGAGCTCGGCGTGCACCACGTTGTCGGCTGCGGCGCGGCGAAAGTAGGCCATCGCCATGTCGAAGAAGTCTTCTTCTTTCAGCAGCACGCTGGCACCGGCGTAGTAGATGTTGAGAAAACTCTGCAGGTCGGTGAAGGCGTAGGCCGCACGCAGGGCTTCGACGCTGGCGTAGGGGATGGAGACACCGTTGCGCTGTGCCAGCGCGAAGATCAGCTCGGGCTCCAGCGAGCCTTCGATGTGGATGTGCAGCTCGGCCTTGGGCATGGCGCGCAGCAGGTCGGGCAGGCGCTCGCGCGGGATGGTGTTCACGGAGTCGGGGGCGGTGGTCATTGAGTCACTCCAAAGGGGATCCCGCGTTCACTCAGAAAGCGGCGGTAGGCGGCAGAGCTTCGGTCGGCGGCGCTGTGAACTTCACCGCTGCCGCTTTGGGGTCGAATGGGCAGCAGCTTCGGGCGTTGTGATTCGAGCACCGGTTGATCTTGCATGAAGATCGTGTCTTGAAAGGCGCGCAGCTCGTCGTCGCTTGCCTGGCCGAAGTTGTCGCGCCACAGCACCACGTCTTGTGCGAGCAGGCGCACCGGCAGCGGCGCATCGGCGAGCGATGCGCTGTCTGCCACGGGG
This sequence comes from Rhizobacter sp., assembly GCA_046598195.1. Lineage (GTDB taxonomy): Bacteria > Pseudomonadota > Gammaproteobacteria > Burkholderiales > Burkholderiaceae_C > Rhizobacter. The sequence goes on from JBKJJF010000302.1 coordinate 4,155, forward strand.
TGCCACAAGGTGGTTTCGATCATGGGTGGTTTGAAAGAACGAAGGCCGCACGCAGCGGCCTTCGAATCATGCCGCGGCGAGTGTTACTTCGCGCCCGGCACCTTGCCTTCGACACCCTTCACGTAGAAGGTGACACCACCGAGGAACTTGTCGTCAGCGGCTTCGCCCTTCTTGACCACTTCCTTGCCGTCCTGGCCGAGGATGGGGCCCTTCCAGATGACAAAGCTGCCGTCTTTCAGGCCGGCCTTGATGGTCTCGACCTTGGTCTTGATGTCGGCCGGCACCTTGTCGTTGATCGACACAATGTCGATGGCGCCTTCTTTCACGCCCCACCACACGCTGCCGGTGGCCCACTTGCCTTCGAGCGCGTCACCGGTGGCCTTGATGTAGTACGGCGCCCAGTTGATGATGGCCGAGGCCAGGTGCGCCTCGGGGGCGTAGGCCGACATGTCGCTGTCCCAGCCGAAGGCCATCTTGCCGGCCTTGGCAGCAGTCTTGAGCACGGCCGAAGAGTCGGTGTTCTGGAACAGCACGTCGGCGCCGCCATTGATCAACGATTGAGCGGCCTCAGTTTCCTTCGGCGGATCGAACCACTTGTTGACCCACACCACCTTGGTCTTGACCTTCGGGTTGACCGACTGCGCACCCAGCGTGAAGCTGTTGATGTTGCGCACCACCTCGGGGATGGGCACCGAGCCGACGATGCCCAGTGTGTTGCTCTTGGTCATGGCCCCTGCGATCACGCCGGCCATGTAAGCACCTTCGTAGGTGCGGCTGTCGTAGGTGCGCATGTTCTCGGCCGTTTTGTAGCCGGTGGCGTGCTCGAACTTCACGTCTTTGGCCTCGGGGGCCACCTTGAGCATCGACTCCATGTAGCCGAAGGTGGTGCCGAAGATCAGCTTGTTGCCTTGGCTGACCATGTCGCGAAACACACGCTCGGCGTCGGCCGCTTCGGGCACGTTTTCAACGAAGCTCGTGACCACCTTGTCGCCGTATTGCTTTTCGACGGCCTTGCGCGCGTTGTCGTGTGCATAGGTCCAGCCGCCGTCGCCCACCGGGCCCACGTAGGCAAACGCGATTTTGAGCGGCGCGGGTTTGGCCGGGGCCGATGCCGCAACCGGGGCAGGCGCTGCAGGTGCGGCAGCCTCTTGCTTCTTGCCGCAGCCCACCAGTGCGGCGGTGGCCGCGACGGTGCTCCACCCTGCGATCTTCAGCAGGGCACGTTTAGAAAATGGGGTCATGTTTTCTCCAGATGGAAGGTCATCGCACACAGGATTGAGGCGCCCTCGTGAAGCGCACTTCGGATTATCAGCTCCCAGGGAAAAACGGCTTGCCCAGCGAGGCCGGCATGTTCACGCGGATCCAGGTGGCATTGCGCGAGATCAAAACCAGCACCACGATGGTGGCGAGGTAGGGCAGCATGGTCAGCAACTGGCTTGACACCTCTACCCCTTCGCCTTGCAAATGAAACTGCAGCATGGTCACGCCGCCGAACAGGTAAGCACCGAGCAATACGCGTGCCGGCCGCCAGGTGGCGAAGGTGGTGAGGGCCAGCGCGATCCAGCCCTTGCCGGCCACCATGCCCTCGACCCACAGCGGTGTGTAGACCACCGAGATGTAGGCACCCGACAGGCCGCACAGCGCGCCGCCCACCATCACCGCCGCGAGGCGGATGCGCCGCACCGGGTAGCCCAGCGCATGCGCCGCTTCGGGCGACTCGCCCACCGCGCGCAGCACCAAGCCGGCGCGTGAGCGGTAGAAAAACCAGGCCAGCGCCACGGTCAACACGATGGCGATGTAGACCATGAGGTGCTGGCGAAAGAAGGCCGGCCCGATGAAGGGAATGTCAGCCAGCCCCGGGATCTGGAACTGCAGCCGCTCGGGCAGCTTTTCTTGCGTGTACTTGATGCCCACGAAGGCCGAAAAACCGGCGCCAAAGAGGCTCAGCGCGAGGCCGGTGGCGTATTGGTTCGTATTGAGCCAAATGACCAGCAGGCCGAAGGCCCCCGCCATCAGCGCGCCCGCCACGGCGCCCGCACCCAGGCCGGCCCATTCGTTGCCGGTGTGCACCGCCACCGCAAAGCCGGCAATGGCCGCCACCAACATCATGCCTTCGGCACCGAGGTTGACGATGCCGGCACGTTCGTTGATCAACAGGCCCAAGGCGGCGAATGCGAGCAGGGTGCCCGAGTTCAGGGTGGCGGCGAGCAGCAGGGCGAAGGCGTCCATCAGGTTTCTCCCGCCCGAACGGAGATGCGCTGAGCTGACCAGCGCACGCGGTAGTGGATCAACGTGTCGCAGGCGAGCAGTGAAAACAGCAGCAGCCCCTGGAACACACCCGTCAGCGATTTCGGCAGGCCCAAGCGCGACTGCGCCAGCTCACCACCGATGTAAAACATGCTCATCAAGATGGCCGAAAACACGATGCCCACCGGGTGCAGCCGCCCCACATACGCCACGATGATGGCGGCGAAGCCATAACCCGCCGGCACGTGCGGCGTGAGTTGGCCGAGTGGCCCCGCCGCCTCCAGTGCACCGGCCAGGCCGGCCATGCCGCCTGAGAGCAGCAGCGCCGTCCACAGCGCCTTGCGTGACGAGAAGCCGGCGTAACGCGCCGCTGCCGGTGCGAGGCCGCCCACTTGCAGCTGGTAGCCCGAGTAGCTGCGAAACAGGAACAGCCAGAACAGCGCCACCGAAGCCAGCGCGATCAAGAGGCCGATGTTCACGCGAAAGCCGGTAAAAAGTTTCGGCACCTGCGTGATGGCCAGGAAGTTGATCGTCTGCGGAAAGTTGTAGCCGGCCGGGTCTTTCCAGGGGCCGTAGACGAGATAGCTCAGCACCATCTCGGCCACGTAGACCAGCATCAGGCTCACCAGAATTTCGCTGGCATTGGCCTTGTCGCGCAGCAGTGCCACGATGCCGGCCCACAACATGCCGCCCAGCACCCCCGCGAGCAAGATGGCGAGCACGATCCAGCGGCTCGAATCTTTGTCGGCCATCATCGCCACGCCGCTGGCGGCAATGGCGCCCAAGATGAACTGCCCTTCGGCGCCGATGTTCCACACGTTGGAGCGAAAACACACCGCCAGGCCGAGTGCGATCAGCAACAGCGGTGTGGCCTTCATCGCCAGCTCGGTCAGCGCATACCAGCTTTTCACCGGCTCGACAAAGAAGGCCTGCAAACCACGCAGCGGGTCTTTGCCGAGCACCATGAACAAGATCACACCGACCACCACCGTGATGGCCAGCGCCAGCAGCGGCGAGGCGACCGACATCACCCGGCTCGGCTCGGGCCGGGCTTCAAGCTTGAGCATGGGTCACCTCGGTGTTCTTGTTCTCTTTGTCATCACCCCACAGGCCCGACATCCACTCGCCGATCTGCGCGATGGTGGCCTCGCGGGTGGCAATGCTGGGCGACATGCGCCCCTGTGCAATGACTAGCAGGCGGTCGCTGATCTCGAACAGCTCGTCGAGCTCTTCGCTCACCACCAGCACCGCACACCCCGCGTCGCGCAGCTTGAGCAGCTCGCCGCGAATCTGCGCCGCCGCGCCCACGTCCACACCCCAGGTGGGTTGCGACACGATCAGCAGCTTGGGGTTGGCATCGATCTCACGGCCGACCAAAAACTTCTGCAGGTTGCCGCCTGAGAGGCTCTTGGCTGCCGCCTCGGCCCCGCCG
>JBKJJF010000305.1:0-2340 GCA_046598195.1 Rhizobacter sp.
GGCAGCGCGGTTTTGTAGCGCACCTGTTTGAGCGCAAAGCTGGAGCGGATCTTCTCCACCTGCGGCATGGGCGAGATGCGCTCGATGATCAAACGCTCAAGCGCCGCCATGTCGGCCACGGCCACGCGGATCAGGTAGTCGGCGTCGCCGGTCATCAGGTAACACTCCATCACCTCGTCGTGCGCGCAGATCGCGGCCTCAAAACAATCAAGCGCCTCGCGGGTCTGCTGTTTCAGGCTGATGGAGATGAAGACGTTGAGGTTGAGCCCCAGTTGCTTGGCATCGAGCAAGGCCACGTACTGGCGCACCAGGCCGCTGGCTTCGAGCGCCTTGACGCGTGCCAGGCACGGCGACGGCGAGAGGTGCACGCGCTTGGCAAGGTCCACATTCGACAGGCTGGCATCGGCCTGCAGCTCGCGCAGGATGCGCAGGTCAACGGCATCCAGGTCCATCACGGCTTCTTTCACGCGGCCCCCTGGCGGCCCTGGGCGTGCTGGACATCGCTCTCGCGCATGAAGCTGGCCAGGGTCTGATTGAACTCGTCCGACACCTGCTGCGGGAAGTGGTGTGGTGACACGATCACCCGCCGCCGCCCACCGCTCAGCTCGGCCACACGGTCAGAAATTGCCTCGAAGGCCGGGCTCCAGCCGCCCGTAACCACCTGCACCGGAATGCCGGCTTTCCTGACGGCTTCGAGCTGGCTTTGCAGCGTTTTTTTCGAGGGCAGTTTCAGGCGCAGGATGGCCCGCCCCATGCGCTTGAGTTCTTCGGGTGTGGAGCCGCCCCGAATTTCGGCCGGAATGTTGACCAGCTTCACAAAACGCTGAATGCGCGAGGTGGCCGAGAACGAGAAGAACAGCGTCTTCACGATGCTCAGGCCAAAGCGGCGCACCACCGGGTTGTCCATCGCCAAGGCCGCCATGGCCGGCTCGATGAGGGTGAGCGAGCGCACGGCCCCGGGCCGCGCGGCGGCCGCCGCGAGCGCCACGCAGCCACCAAAGGAGTGACCCACCAGGTGCGCACCGTCATCACCGAGCAGCGGCGCGATGAGTTCGCCATCGGCCTGCGCATCATCGGGGCGGCCGGGGTCGAGGCTGCGCCCATGGCCCGGGCGATCGGGCACGATCACTTGCCAACCACGCTCGGCCAATATTTCTTGGTGGCTGAAGTGCAGGTCGCCACCCACATCGCTGCCCTGCGCGCTGCCGTGCACCATCACCACCTTCGGGCCGGTGCGGCCCCACCGTGTCAGGTGCATGTTGTAGGTCAAGTCGGTCTCCAGAAATTCGTGGGGTGAATCTGCGGCATGGGTGCTCAGGCTGCAAGCCCGGCCTTGTGCGCCGCGTATTGGTGGCGGAAGTAAGACTCAAAACTCGTCGGTGGCCGCCTCAGCAGCCAGGTCATCACGTTGGGGTTGCCCAGAAAATCGTGGCTGCTGTAGCGCGCGCTGATCGATCTCAGCACACGCACCTGGTGGCCACACTGCGCCGGGTCCTTGTCGCCAACCCAGGCTTTCAGATAGGTGTCGGCATCGATCTGCCGCACCTCAACCGCCTTGCCCATCACCCGCGCCATGATGGCGCCCAGCTCGTGCGCCGTGTAGCGGCCCGGCCCCACCAGCTCGTAGGTGGCGCCGCCGTGGCGCTCGCTGTCGCCAAGCACCGAGACGGCCACGTCGGTCACGTCGCCCAGGTCGACCATCGACTGGCGGCGCTCCAGCGACCACGAGAGCTCGAACACACCGCGCTCGAACACCGCCTTCAGCTTCAACGGCAGCATGTAGTTGGAGGGCTGCAAGATGGTGAACTCCAGCCCTGACGAGAGCAGGTGCTCTTCTACGTCGCGCTTGATCTCATGCTGCACCAGCGCGCTGGTGATGGCGTGCAGCACCGAACTCAACACGAAGTGCTGCACACCCGCCACACGGGCCGCATCGACGATGGCCAGGCCCATGGCCCGCTCCTGCGGGTGCAGCGTGGGGCCGACGTGATAGACCTTTTGCACGCCCTCGATCGCTTGGGCCATGACCTTGGCGTCGCTCAAATCGCCCACCACAAGCTCTTGCACACCGAGCGCGCGCAGGCGCTCGGCCGAAGCCTGTGACTGCACGCAGGCGCGCACCGCATACCCGGCGGCCAGCAGCTTGGGGATGAGCAACTTGCCCTGGTTGCCATGCGCAGCGGTGACCAAGATCATCCTCTTTCTCCCGGTGACAAACTCAAACCTGATTCGCGACAAACCTCAGCTCCTTCGTTTCCCGTTCGGGCTGAGCCTGTCGAAGCCAGCGCAGTGCACGGCGCACCCTTCGACAGGCTCAGGGCGAACGGAGCTTGGCTGAGG
>JBKJJF010000073.1:0-19835 GCA_046598195.1 Rhizobacter sp.
GTGCTGGAGAAGGCGCTGGCGCGTGAGGATCTCGCAGTCCGCAGCTTCACCAACGCCCGCGACGTGCTCGCCGCGCTCGAAGACGACGTGCCCCAGGTGCTGGTGTCCGACATCCGCATGCCGGGTGGCTCGGGCATCGAGCTGCTGACCAAGGTCAAGGAGCGCGCGCCGGGCCTGCCGGTCATCATCATGACGGCCTACTCCGACCTCGACAGCGCCGTCAGCGCCTTCCAGGGCGGCGCCTTCGAGTACCTGCCCAAGCCGTTTGACGTGCCCAAGGCGGTGGAGCTGATCCGCCGTGCGCTCGAAGAGAGCATGCGCGAAGAGGTGCGCGACGAGCGCATCGCACAAATGCCCGAGATGCTCGGCCAGGCGCCGGCCATGCAAGATGTGTTTCGTGCCATCGGCCGCTTGAGTCAGAGCATCGTCACGGTGTTGATCACCGGAGAGTCGGGGTCGGGCAAGGAGCTGGTGGCCCACGCGCTGCACAAACACAGCCCGCGTGCCAACGGGCCCTTCGTGGCGATCAACACCGCGGCCATCCCGAAAGACCTGCTCGAATCCGAACTCTTCGGCCATGAGCGTGGTGCGTTCACAGGTGCACAAACCACCCGCCGTGGCCGCTTCGAGCAAGCCGATGGCGGCACACTCTTCCTCGACGAAATCGGCGACATGCCATTTGAGCTGCAGACGCGTTTGTTGCGTGTGCTGAGCGACGGCCAGTTCTACCGCGTCGGTGGCCACAACCCGCTGCGCAGCAATGTGCGTGTGATCGCGGCGACCCACCAAAACCTCGAAGAACGCGTCAAGCTCGGCGCCTTTCGCGAAGACTTGTTCCACCGCCTCAACGTGATCCGCCTGCGCTTGCCGGCCTTGCGCGAACGGCGTGAAGACGTGGCGTCGCTGGCGCGCTTCTTTCTGCAAAAGAGCGCCAAGGAGTTGGGCGTCGACGCCAAGCGCATCACCGAAGCGGCCTTGGCGCGGCTGATGCAGTTCGACTTCCCCGGCAACGTGCGGCAGCTTGAAAACATCTGCCATTGGTTGACGGTGATGGCACCGGCCCAGGTGATCGAGCCCAAGGATCTGCCGCCCGAGTTGTTGGGCGATGCGCCTGCTGCGCGCCCCGTGGCCGCACCGGCGGTGCCGGTGTCGATCGAGAGTGCCGAACCGTTGCCTGCCATCTCTGCGCCAGCCGCTGCGGCCTGGGCGGCGCCGGTGGTGGCGACCCCTCCACCGGTGGCCGAGATCACGCTGGCCACAAGCCCCAACTGGCTGTCTGACCTGGAGCGTGAATCACGCAGCATGCTGCAAGCCGGCGTGCCCGAGGTGTGGGACACGCTCACACGCAAGTTCGAGGCGCAGCTGATTCACACGGCGCTTGAGATCACGCGTGGCCGTCGCATCGAGGCCGCACAAAAACTGGGCATCGGGCGCAACACCATCACCCGCAAAATCCAGGAACTCGGCTTGGATGACTAGGCGCTCAGCTCGGCGATCACCGGCGCGTGGTCGCTTGGTTTCTCTTTCTTGCGCATGGCGCGGTCGATCACGCAGGCTGTGACCTGGGGCTTGAGCGCCTCACTCACCATGATGTGGTCGATGCGCAGGCCCTTGTTCTTCTGGAAGCCGAGCATGCGGTAGTCCCACCAGCTGTAGGTTTTGGGCGGCTGCTCGAACAGGCGAAAGGTGTCGTGCAGGCCCAGTGCCTGCAGTTGCACAAAGTGCGCACGCTCTTCGGGTGAAACCAGCACCTGCCCAACCCAGGCGGTCGGGTCGTGCACATCACGGTCTTCGGGGGCGATGTTGAAGTCGCCCAGCAGTGCCAGCCGCGAGTGCACGCTGAGCTCGCGGGCGACAAAGGCGCGCAGCGCGTCGAGCCAGCGCATCTTGTAGGCGAACTTGTCACTGCCCAGCGCCTGGCCATTCACCACGTAGGCGCCGATCAGGCGCACGCCGTTGACGGTGCCGGTGATCACACGCGCTTGTTCGTCATCAAAGCCAGGCATGTTTTTCACCACGTCGCTTGCGACCGTTTTGCTCAGCAGTGCGACGCCGTTGTATGTCTTCTGCCCGAACCACTCGGCGTGGTAACCGGCCGCCTCGATCTCGGCGTGCGGAAATTTGTCGTCGGTGAGCTTGGTCTCTTGCAGGCACACCGCGTCGGGCTGGGTCGCGGCCAACCATTCCAGCAGATGGGGCAGGCGCACGGCGAGTGAGTTGACGTTCCAGGTGGCGATCTTCATGCGGCTTCCTCGCGCGTGGGTGACGCGCGACTTTACTGCCCGGACGGATCAACCTTGCATCAAGGTCGCCAGCCGCACGCCGCCTTTGGTGTGTTCGGCCACCACCTTCAGCAGCACCACCAGGGCAGGCCCGAGGAACAGGCCCCACACGCCCCACAGCGCGCCCCAGAACACCAGGCCGATGAACACCGCGGCCGGGTTCATCTTGGCCGCGCGGCCTTGCAGCCAAGCCGTTACGACGGTGCCGATGAAGGTCGACATGACCACCAGGAAGGTGGCCATGCCGAGTGCTGCGCCCAGTGTTTCGTGGGCGAGAAAGGTTTCGGCCGCACCCAGGCTGGTGAGGAGCGCCATGCCCAGGTAGGGGATCACGTGCAACACCGCCGCCGCAATGCCCCAGCCCGCCGCATCGGGCAGACCGGCGATCAAGAAGGCGATCCACACGGCGACGCCGATCAAGGTGTTGGTGATCAGCAGCACGCCGGCATACAGGCGGATCTGGCGCGCGCTCTCCAACAGCGCTGCTTGGGCACGTTCGTAGGCCGCGGGGTGGTCGCCCCACAGGCCCAGAAAACGTTCGGTCAGCGGCCGCCCGCCGATCAGCACAAAGAAGGCGATGAAAAAGATGATGGCCAAGTTGCTGGCAAAGCCGATCAAGGCGCTTGAGCCGGTGACGGCGGTTTCGCGCAAGGCCACGGTGGCGCCGGTGGTGATGCTGTTGTTGGGTGTGGCGGCCGATGCAGCCGCCGCGGCTGCGGCCGCGGCGGCGGCGCGCCGGCTCGGGCGCAGCGGCTTGGCTGACATCATGCGTTCGGCCGCACGGTCGAGCTCTTGCAGCGCGTCACGCGCGCGGCTGAGCAGGGAGTTGGCGCTGGGGTCGCGCTCGGCGAGCTGTTGTGCGCCGGTGCTGATCATTTCGGGCACACGCTCGGCCACGCGAATGAGCTGGCCGCCAAACGCCATCGCGCCGACGGCCAGCGTGCCCATCACCACCGTGAGCGTGAGCATGGTGGCTGCCACGCGGCTGCGCAGCCAGCGCTCGAGCAACACCGACAGCGGCGTCACCAGCATCACGAGCATCAGGCCTGCAGTGAGTGGAATCAGAAAACGCTGGCCCCACCACAGCGCGGCAATCACGGCCAGTGCGGCAAGGAGTCGGGTGGACACGCTGGCGCGCGGCGCCGGTGAAGCTTTGTCGGGGGTGTCCATGTTCTGGCCGTCGAATGTGAAAAGGCCCCGCGATTCTCTGTCGAGAGGCGGGGCCGCGAGGGGCGGGTTTTCAGCTCAGACGCGGGTTTTGTCTTTGTTGAACCACGCATCAGTGGCCGAACGTTCCCATGCGGCGATTTGGTTTTCGGCTTCGTCCTTGGCCACGCCGTAGCGTTCCTGGATCTTGCCTGCGAGCTGGTCTCGGCGGCCGGCAACGACGTCGAAGTCGTCATCGGTCAGCTTGCCCCATTGCTCTTTGGCCTTGCCGGTCACTTGTTTCCAGTTGCCTTGAATGCGATCCCAATTCATGTGTGGCTCCTTGTGGTGGGTGGTGGGTCGGGTCAGACGATCACGGACGAATCGCGATTTCGTTCTTCACGGCCTTCACACCATTGACCTTCCAGGTCAGCGTTTCCGCGGTCGACTTTTCGGTGCTGTTCTTGGCGAAGCCAGACAGCATCACGGTGCCGTTCAGCGTCTCGACGCTGATGCTGGTGCCAGCAACATCCTTGTTCTCGAGCAGGCGTGCCTTCACAGCGGTTGTGATGGCCGTGTCGTCGATGTAGGCGCCAACGGTTTCTTGCTTGCGCGTGACCGCACAACCAGCGGTGGTGAGCAGGGCGATGGCGGTTGCGGCGGCGACGAGGGTGGTGCGAATCATCATGGTGTAGCTCCTAGGGGTTGGAAAGAGTTGTAGAAAACGGGTGGTTGGATGCCCACCACCCGAGGGGCGGTCTGGTGTGTTGTGGTGGGGTGTCTTCAGACCAGCCAGTCGGCCAGCTCGTCGGCGTGCTGCTGTTCATCGCTCAAGATGTCTTCGAGCAAGCGGCGTGTGGTGCTGTCCTTGTCGCCGATCAAGGCAATGATCTGGCTGTAAGCCTCAATGGCCACACGCTCGGCGATCAGGTTGGCGCGGATCATGGCCTTGAGATCGGTCGAGTCGTCGTAGGCCGCATGGCTGCGCTCGCTCAGCGAGTCGGGCGAAAAGTCGGGTTTGCCGCCGAGCTGCACGATGCGCTGGGCCAGGCGGTCGGCGTGGGCGGCTTCTTCACCCGCATGCACCATAAATTCTTCGGCGATCTTGGGTGACGACAGGCCCACGGCGGTGAAGTGGTGCCGCTTGTAGCGCAGCACGCACACCAGCTCGGTGGCGAGGGAGTCGTTGAGCAGCTTGATGATGTCGGCACGCCAGGGGCCGTAGCTCGGTGTCATCGCGCCTTGGTCGAGGCTGCGGCGTGCAGCGTCAAGTGCGGCTTCGTCCAGCGCCATCGGTGCGTGGCCGGCGATCGACTGTTGTTTCACTTTGTCGTGCTCTGTGTGGGTGGACATGAGGTGTTCCTTGCTTGTTCCTGGCTGACAGCGATTTCGTTGGATGGACTGTAGAAATTCGCCTCTGCCTCAACCATCGGCGCCTTGCTCCTGCGTCTGTAGGACGACACCGCACGCCGCTGTGGGCAGCGCGATCACAAAGCAGGTGTCGCCCTGCAGCTCGCGCCAGGCCACCAGCTCACCGGGGTGCAGCAGGCGTGCGCCCGCGGGCGCTGCGGTGTTGAAGGTGGCACGCGTCAGGATGAAGCGCAGGGTGCGGCCCTCGCGCTTGAGCGTGAGCTCGGCCTCGGGCCAGTGCGAGGGCAGGCAAGGCTCGAAGCTCAGTGCATAAGCACCTTGGCGCAAGCCGAAGATCGAACCGATGGCCGCGCGGTGCAGCCACGCGGCCGCGCCGGTGTACCAGCTCCAGCCGCCACGGCCCACATACGGTGCCTGGGTGTACACGTCGCCGGCCATCACATAGGGCTCGATGCCATAAGCCGGGCCGCGCGTGGGGTGGGCCGCACGGTGCGCGGGGTTGAGGTAGGTGAAGTAGCGGTACACCAGGTCATTGCCCTCGGCCGAGCCGGCGTGCAGGGTGCAGAGCTCGGCTTGTGCCATCAGGGCCCACACGCCGGCGTGTGAATACTGGCCGCCGTTTTCACGCACACCCGGCGGGTAAGCCTGGATGTAGCCCGCGCTGGGGTGGGCGTGCGTCAGCGGCGGGTCGAGCAGCTTGATCAGCCCGGCGTCGGGGTCGACCAGGTGCTGCTCCACCGCGGCCATGGCCATGCGCGGCAAGGCTGGGGGCGCGCTCTTGGCGAGCACGCTCCAGGCCTGGGCGATCAGGTCGATGCGGCCTTCGGCGTTGGCGTTCGAGCCGAGCGGCGTGCCGTCATCGAAGAAGGCACGCTTGAACCACTGGCCGTCCCATGCGGCGCCGTTGAGCGCGCCGCGCCAGCCCTGGGCGGCGTCTTCCCAGCGCTGTGCGCGTGGCGCGTCGCCGCGGCTGCGGGCGATCGGCGCAAAGTCATCGACCAGCTGGCACAAGAACCAGGCGAGCCACACCGACTCGCCGCGCCCTTCATGGCCGACGCGGTTCATGCCGTCGTTCCAGTCACCGGTGCCCATCAACGGCAGGCCGTGCTCGCCCACACGCAGGCTGTGGTCGATGGCACGTGAGGCGTGTTCGTACACCGAGGCGTCTTGGCTGCTCACGCCGGGCACGTAGTAGGCGTCTTCAGCCCCTTCAGGAATGGTGGCGCCTTCGAGAAAAGGCACACGCTCGTCGAGCAGCGAGTGGTCACCGGTGCTGCGCAGATAGTGCGCGCAGGCATGGGGCAACCACAGCAGGTCGTCTGAAAAATGCGTGCGCACGCCAGCGCCGGTGGGGGCGTGCCACCAGTGCTGCACGTCGCCTTCGGCAAACTGCCGCGAAGCGGCGAGCACGATCTGCTCGCGCAGCATGTGCGGCGCCGCCCAGGCCAGCGCCATCGCGTCTTGCAGCTGGTCGCGGTAGCCGGTGGCGCCGCCGGCTTGATAGAAGCCCGCCTTGGCCCACAGGCGGCAAGTCACGGTCTGGTAGAGCAACCAGCGGTTGACCATCGTGTCGAACAAGGGGTCGGGCGTTTTCACCGTGGTGGCGCCGAGCAGCTCTTCCCAGCGCTCACGCACCTGCTCAATGCGCCGCACGGCGGGCGTGGCGGCGGCTTGGGTGGCGAGCTGGCGGGCGGCGTCGGGGTTGGCGGCATAACCGAGCAAGAAGACGCGCTCTACGGAGTCGCCAGCTTCGAGGGTGATGCGGGTCGACAAGGCGGCGCATGGATCGAGCCCTTGGCCCTGCTGTTTGCCAAAGTGATCGGGCAGCACCAGGCGGCCACGCGCATCAAAACACTCGCGTCGGTCGCAGCTCCAGTCTTCAGCTTCGTCGGTGTCACCGGCCAGCCCGAGAAAGGCGGTGCCGTCGCCGTAACCCGCCGAGTGGTCGAGCTGCGTGGCCAGCAGGGCAGTGAGTTTTTGGTCGGGCAGGCGCTGGCGGTAGAGCGTGGTGTTGACCGTGTTGCGGTCGGCGCGGCTGGCGCCCATCATCCATTCGGCGATGCCTACCGCACGCAGCTGCAGCGTGCGGTGTCCGCGGTTGATGATGTGCAGGCGCACCTGCTTGACCGAGGTCTGCGCGTCGACACACCACGAGGCTGTCACGTCCACGTCACCCCGCCGGTGGCGGATCACGCTGTAACCCTGGCCGTGCGAGACGCGGTAGCTCACACGCTCGTCGCCCCACGCCGAGGGCGCCACGCTCCACACCTCCAGTGTCTTGCGGTCTTGCAGCAAAAACCATTCGGCCGGCGTGTCGCTCACCGGGTCGTTCGACCAGGTGGTGAGCTGGTTGAGGCGGCTGTTCACGGCCCAGGTGTAGCCACCGCCGGCCTCGGAGATCTGCGCACCGAAGCCGGGGTTGGAGAGCACGTTGATCCACGGCCGTGTGGGGCGCACACGCGCGCTGGCGTCGAAGCGGAACTCGCCCGACTCGGCCGCAAACTCGCCGCGGGGGGCGGGCGCTGGGGTTGGCAAGGCGCGCGCCATCGGCACCGCGGCGGTCGAGGTGGCGTGCCGCTCTTCAAAGGCCTGCTCGTGCAAGGTCACCCACTCTTGCACGTGGTGCAGCAGGGGGCGGCCATCGGCGCGCAGGCGCAGGCGGGCCAGGCAGCGCAGGGTGTTCAACTCTTCGGCCGACAACTCCTCGGCACGCAGCAGGTGAAAGCCGGTGCAGGCCGGGCCCGGCTGGGCTGCACTTTCTGCGTGGTGGCGCTCGCGCAGCGCGGCGATCTCGTGTTGCAGCGCCATCAGGTAGGAGATGGGCTCGGCGTTCACCACCACCAGGTCGCAGGCCACGCCGCCCCAGGCCCACAGGCGCAGGCCCTTGGCGAGCGTGCGCAGCAGGCCCATCGATTGCGCGACCCCGGCCGACACCAACATGATGGGCCGGTCGCCCGAGATGCCGAAGCGCCACAACAGGCGCCGGTCGCAGGCCTCGGCCGCGCCACCCTGCGGGCGTGTGAGGGACAGCACCAGCGCGGTGGTGAGCGTCTGCATGGCGGCGAAGTTTTCCGCGCTGAGGGCGAGCGTGCGCAGGCGGATGCCGGTCAGCGTGGCCGACATCAGTGACGCCCGTTGCACGTGGCTGGCCTGGTGGTACTTGTCGATCACCGCGTGCAAGGTGGCGGGCGAGTCTGACGCGGTGGTGGCGAAGGTGAGCTGCGCCTTGGCGTTGGGCTCGATGCGCAGCCGCACCGCGAGTGCGCACATCGGGTCGAGGCCGGTGTCGAGCGTGAACGGGGTGTCGCCGTCGCTGCCTTTGTCGCTGCCTTTGTCGTTTTGAGGCAGGTCGTCGAACGAAGCCATCGGCCGCGCCGCACCCTGGTTGCGGCCCCACCAGCGCTGGCGGTCGGTTTGCACGCGCAGGCCCATCACCTGCGGGTCGGTCTCGGCGAGGAAGTGCGCGGCCAAGAGGCCTTGTTCGGTGGCCAGGCGGGGCTTGCGCTCAAACAGCACTGCCTGCTGCGAGGCCAGCCACTCGGCGCGCACGAAGAGGTTGGAAAACGCCGGGTGCGTTTCATCGGCGCGCGGGTCGGCCAGCGTCACCTCGAAGGCCGAGATCAGCTCGATCTCGAGCACGCGGTCGCTCAGGTTGCGCAGCTCAATCTGGCGGAACTCGATGTCGTCTTCGGGGCTGACCCACACCGTGGCGTGGGCCTGCAACTCGGGCCAGGCAGCGTCGAAACACACCCGGTCGGCGTGGAACACGCTTCTGTAGTGCGCCGCCGGGTCAGGCGCCGGGTGCTGGGTGATCGACACCGGCTGCGGCCGCTGGTCCCAGCGCACGTAGAAGAAGCTGCCGTGTGAATCGCGCAGCGCGTCGTCGCGCGAGCGGGTGATGCCGGTGGCACCACGGCGGCTCCAGCCCGCGCCGTTGGCGCGCAGCGTGACGCTGTAGCGCCCGTTTGACAGCACATGGGTGGGCTCCAGCGCGGTCGCGCCCGGCAACACGTCGCGCAGCAATGCGGGGGCACGCCGCTGCAACGCGAGTGTGGGCGGGCCGGGCAGCGGCGCGTACAACATCGACACCTCGCGCGGCGCGCGCTCGTGCAGCAGCGACGACACCGCCTCGATGTGGGCATTGGCCATGCCCCAACGCTGCGCGCAGCCGTCGCGCAACACGTTGGCCAGCGAGACGATGCTCATGCCCTGGTGGTGGGCCATGAAGGTGCTCACGCTGGCATAGGCTTCGCCACCGGCCAGGCGTGCGGGTGAGAAGTCCAGCGCTTCAATGAGGCCGTAGCGCGCACGCGCCGCCAGGGTCTGCAGTGCCGCGAAGTTCTTGGCCGCGAGGTGCGGTGCGATCTGCGCCGCGAGCGCGGTGGCATAGGGCGCGATCACCAGCTCGTCGGGCGGTGTGCGGCGCAGCGCAAGGCGCGGCACGCCTTGTGGCGCGTACTGGTAGGCCAGCGTGTGGTCGCGACCGGCGTAGGCCGACTCCGAGATGCCCCAGGGCACTGCGTGCGCGCGGGCAAACGCGATCTGCTCGCGCACTGCCGCGTGGCCGGCGTCGCGCAGCACACTGCCGTGTGGCTCGTCGAGCACCAGGCTGGGCATCAGGTATTCGAACATCGAGCCCGACCAAGAGCGCAGGCCGGCCTGCGTGCCGACCGCGTAAAACGGCCGCCCGAGCGAAGCCCAGTGGCGCACCGGCACGTCGCCCTTGGCGATGGCCAGCAGGCTGGTCAAGCGCGACTCCGAGGCCAGCAGGTCGTAGAAGCCGGCGTCGAGCTGCTGCTCGGCCACGCGGTAGCCGATGTGAAAGAGGTGCCGCTTGCGGTGGTACAGAAACGCGTAGTCGGCGCTCCAGGCCAGTTGCTCGAAGTTGTGGGCCAGGGCTTGCAAGCGCTGCACGGTCTCGGCCGTGGCCAGCCGCGCTTGCTGGTCACGCAAGGCCGAGCCCAGCGTGGCGATGTGGTCGCCCAGCAGCCAGGCCAGCTCGGCGGTGTCGGGCAGCAGCGCGGCCAGGTCGTCGGTGGCTTCGCGCAACAAACGCTCGAAGCCGCTGGCGTTGCGGGTGGCTTCGTCCAGCGGGTCGGGCAGGGCCATCAGGCTGGCCAGGGGCGAGTGACCGGTGGCCGGGTGGGCAAACAGCTCGGGCACCCTGGCCAACAACGGCGCGAGCCGTTGACGCGAGGCCGCGAGGGCCCGTTGTGTGCCGCTCGGGTCGTAGGGCAGGCGTGAAAGCTCCAGGCAGGCTTGTGCCGCGGCCAGCAGGTGCCCGCTCAGGTTGCCACTGTCCACCGTGGACACATACATCGGCAGCAGCGGGGTGCCGCTTTGTGTGTCGTACCAATTGAGAAAGTGGCCTCGGTGGCGCGGCAGCGTGTGCAGCGTCGCGAGCGTGGCCTCCATGCGGGTGAGCAGGTCTTGTGTGCCGATCCAGCCGAATTCGCGCGCACACGCCACGCTCAACAGGTAGAGGCCGATGTTGGTGGGTGAGGTGCGGTGCGCCACCATGTCGTGCGGCAGAGTCTGCAGGTTGTCGGGCGGCAGGTGTTGGTCGTCGGCCACCACGCAGCGCTCGAACAAGCGCCAGGTGTCGCGCGCCAGGCCCTCAAGGCGCCTCTGTTCGTCGAGGGGCAAGCCTGCATCTTCCAACGCAGGGCGCGGCCGGCTGACCCACCAGGTCCACAGCGGCGAGGCGGCCCACAGCGCGCACAACGCCACCGCAAGGGCGCGGTGTGGTGTATCGAGCGCCAGCAAACCGATGAGGATGAGCAGCGCCGAGGCCGGTGCCATCCAGTGGGTGCGCACCAGATCCTTGAGCTCGGTCTTGGCGGCCGCCTGCGCTGCGGCGCTGGTGGTCCACTGCATCAGGTGGCGGCGGCTGACCAGCATGCGGTAGAGCGAGCGCACGATGGCGTCGAGCGCCATCAGCGCGTGGTGCAGCAGCTGCGCCAAGGGCCACAGCCCGGTGCACACGGCGCGAGCGAGGTCGAGCGTGGCCTGGCGGTAAAAATGAAGTTTGGCGATGTCGTCACGGCTGGGCGACAAGCCCGCCACCGCGCCCATCAGCGGCCCAGCACAAAACGCGGCCAGCACCAGCACCAGGGCCGACCACGGCGACATCAGCACGCCCGCCAGCGTGAGCACCAGCAGGGCCAGTGAGGCGGCGGGCACCAGCGAGCGGCGCAGGTTGTCGAATATCTTCCAGCGGTTGATCGCGCTCACCGGGTACCGCTTGGGGTTGAGGAAGATGGGCAAGAGCTGCCAGTCGCCGCGCATCCAGCGGTGCACGCGCGAGGCGGCCACATCGGCGTGAAAGGGTGCGTCTTCGATCAGCGAGATGTCGGTGATGGCGGCGCTGCGCACCATCGAGCCTTCGATCAGGTCGTGGCTCAGCACCAGGCCTTCGGGCAAGCGCTGGTGCAGCACGGTGTGCATGGCCTGCACGTTGAGCAGGGCCTTGCCGGTGTAGGCGCCCTCCATGAATACGTCTTGGTAGACCTCAGAGCTGGCCGCGCTGTACGGGTCGATGCCGCACTGGCCGGCAAACAACCAGTGGAAGTAGGTGAAGTCGCGCGGCGCCGGCAGGGGCGTGGCAATGCGTGGCTGCAAGATGCCGTAGCCGCGGGTCACCGTGCGGGTGCGCTCGTCGAGTTGCGGGTGGTTGTGCGGGTGCGCGGCCACGCCCACCAGCTCGCGCAGACGGCCGGGCGGCAGCTGGGTGTCGCTGTCGAGGGTGACGATGTAGGGCGTGTGCGCGGCGATGCGCGAGGCCTCGCCCAGGTCGAAAAACTGACCCGCTTCACCGGTGGCCAGTGCGTCGACCAGCTGCTCCAGCTTGCCGCGCTTGCGTTCCCAGCCGATGAAACGCTGTTCGGTGTCGCTGAAACGGCGCGCGCGGTGCAGCACGATGAAGCGCGGTGCTTCACCGGCGGGCGCGGGGTAGCGTGTGTTGAGTGCGTGGATCTGCTCAACGGCGGTGGCGAGCAAACCCTCGTCGGAATCAAGATGGGCCGTGTCGGCATCGGCCCAATCACTCAGCAAGGCGAACTGCGTATGGTGCTCGGGGTTGGCCAGGTGGTGCAGCTGCAATCGGTGGGTGAGCTCGCGTGTCGCCGCTTCGCTGGTCAGCATGCAGGGGATCACCACCATCACCCGATGTGCGAGCGGTATGCCCTCGGCCAGCGCCAGGCGCGGCAGGTGGTAGGGCCGCACCGATTCGCTGATGAGCCGGTTGATCACCGCCACCACCGCTTCGGAGGTGGGGAACAACATCAACACGATGCCCAGCAGCATCAGCCCGATCGGCAAGCCGCTCAGTTCCGGCGCGTGCCGCAGCAGCCCCCAGCTCAAGCCCACCACGGCCGCGAGCGCGCCGCCCAGGTAGAGCGGCAAAGCCCAGCGGTGCGCGGTGCTCAGGCAGGCCTGGCCGGCCGCTTCGTGCAGGCCCAGCGCGCGTAGCAGGGTGGGGCGGCCGGGGCCGCGCAGCCAATGGCTGGCCACTGCGGCCGCCGGGTTGTGCGCTTCGGCGCGGTGCATCAGGTCGAGCAGGGTCTGTGCCACGGCCACTTCGCTGCGTTCACTGCGCCGCGCCAGCAGCTCGATGCCGTGCACGGTCTGGTCGCGGGTGAGGCTGTGCTCGGAAGCAAACACCGGCGAGGTGAGCATCAAACGCATCAGTGTGCTGCTGCGGGCCACGATGTCGGGCCAGTCGGCGTCGCCGATGGTGCGCAGCGAGGTGACGGCGTTGCTCACGCTCAGGTTGTCGGCGGCCTGGTCGGCGGCTTGTTGGGCGCGCAGGCTGGCCAGATCGGGCAGCTCGGCTTGCAGCCAGGCCTCGAAGGGTGCGATGTCGGTGGCCGTGGCGGTGCGGCGCAGGTCGTGCAGGCGCAGCGCCATCTGGCCCAGGAACGAGCGGCCCACGCCGCGCTGGTCGAGCAGGGCGAGCAGCTCTTTGAGGCTTTCGACGCTGAAGCTGTCGAGCCGGTCGCAGCACAGGTTGGCCGCTTCGCGCGCCGCCTTGTTGGTGGCCTCACGCTCGGCCAGGCGGCGCAGGTTTTCGATCAGCACCACGCGCAAGGTGGTGGGCAGGGCCCACATCTCGGCCAGGTTGAGTTCGCGTGATTCCTGGTAGGCGGTGAGAAAGCGCAGCACCAGCTCTTCATCGAAGGCGCCGTCGGTGTGGGCCACGAAGGCCCAGCCCACGCCGTAGATGCGCGGCAGGCCAGCCAGTGGCTCGTCTTGCAGCAGCGGCAGCGTGCGGAAATAGCTGCGCGGCAAACCCTCGTGGATCTCCTTGAGCTGCGCTTCGATCAGGTGAAAGTTGTCGAGCAACCACTCACCGGCCGGGCTGATGTCGTAGCCGCTGGTGGCTTGCAGGCCGATGTAGTGGTGCGCTTCGCGCAGCGTGTGGATGTTGCTGCGCAGCCGCGGGAAGAAGGTCGCCGCGCGCCAGTTGCCACGCGCGGCGCGGTGCGTTTCGCCCAGGCTGTGGCCGTGCTGGGCAAAACGCTCCAGGCCGAAAATCTCTGAGCGCACCGGCTGCTGCACCGGCCCGCGTGCGCCATCCAGAATGCGCAGCAGGGCCTGCGGTGCTTGTGGCAGCAGGCGCTTCAGCGCAGAGTCGGCCATCTACACCACCAGCGAGGTCACACCGATCAGCAAGGTGGCCACCACCAGCGTGGTGACGAAGCGTGCGGTGATGAAGCCGTTCAAGGCCTCACCGACACATTGCAACGCGAACCAGCGGCTGCTTTTTTCCTTGCACAGGTCAAGGTGCTCGCCCAGCGCCGACAACTCCATCGGCGAGGTGTCGGTGCTGTCACCAAACGAAGCGGTGCTCCAGAACGGTGGGGTCTGGTTGGGCGGTGTCATCAGGATCTCCTTGCTTTTTTGGGGGAGGCTCAGCGGCGCGACTTGACGGGTTGGTCGTTGTCGGCGATGTAGACCTCGACGCGGCGGTTGAGCGCACGGTTGGTGTCGGTGGTGTTGGCAGCGACCGGGTATTCCTTGCCATAGCCCGCGGTGGTCACGCGGTTGGCTGGAACGCCCATGCCCTTCAGCGCCGCTTCCACCGCGCTGGCACGGCGCTGCGACAAACCTTCGTTGTAGCTGGCCGAGCCGATGTTGTCGGTGTGGCCCTCGATCAGGATGTGGCGCGTGGGGTACTGCTTCAAGAAGTCGGCCAGCTTGCTCAGCGAGTTTTGCGCACCGGGTTTGACCTCGGCGCGGCCGGATTCGAACAACACGTCGCCCAGCGTCACCAGCATGCCGCGCTCGGTCTGCTTGGCTTGCAACTCGTTGAGGCGCTTTCGCAGGTCGGCGGCTTGTTGTTGTGCGTCACTGGCCGAGGCTTGCGCGACGGCGGCCTGCTGCTCGGCACCCGCCGCGCGCTGTTCGGCGCCGCTGGCGCGCTGTTCAGCGGCCGCGGTCTGCTGGCGTGCGGCGCCGGTCTGAGCGCGGGCGCGGTCGGCCTCGGCGGCTCGCATGTCGGAGCGCACACGTTCGCGTTCGAGTTCGGCCGTGCCCATGGCGGTGTCGCTGCCCTTGGCTTGCGCAATCGCCATGGCCGTCTTGGCCTGCTGGCTCGCCACATAAGCGGCGCTGCTCACGTCGGCCATCGGCTGGCCCTTGTCGAGCAGCATGTTGGCGCGGTTGAGCGAGTCGGTGGCCTTCTTCAGCTCCAGCGGGGCCTGGGTTTGCACTTGCGCGTCGAGTTCGGCGCTGCGCACGGTGCTGCGTGCTTCGACCAGGGCGGGGGGCGCCGGCTGCGAGGTCGCGCAAGCGGCCAGGATCAAGCTGCCCAGCAGGGCGCTGACGGTGAGAGTGGTGTTGTGCTTCATGGTATTTGCTCGGTTGTCTTATTTGCGGGTGAGTTCGTCGCGCAGCTGGCGTATGCCTTCGCGCACTTCCACCAGCGCCTTCTCGGAGCGCATCGAGCGCGACTGCGCCTCGGCCAGGTTGGCGTCGGCGGTGGCCTGCTCGGCGAGCTGGCGGGCCAGGTCGTAGTCTTTGTTGGCGTAGGCCACGTTCGCGCGGTTCAGCTTGTCGCGTGCTGCGGCCAGGGTCACCGGCGAATCGGCGGCAGCCGGGCCGGTGGCGCGCTCGACGGCAGCTCGGCTTACGGCCAGCTCTTCCTTCGGTGGGGGTGTGCCGGCGCATGCGGACAGCAGCACCACGGCCAAGGCGGGCGCGCCTTTGTAGATCCAATTGAGGTTTGTCATGGTTGCTCCGATCAGGGCAGGGCTTGCAAACAGCGGTGTAGCGAAGGGCTCACACCCGGCTGAAGCGAACAAAACCAATGTAGGGCGGGCGTCGTGTGCAGCCCATCGGCGGGTGGCCCCATGCGCTGTCGGATTTGGACTACAGCTCGGTGATGCGGCCCCCCAAAACGCTGCGGCCCGCCTGTCGCCAGGCGGGCCGCAGCGCTCGCAAAGAAAGTGCGTTTTTGGCTCAGCGTGAACCGACCACCTCAATCTCTACGCCCCTGTCCGGCTGCAGGCAGGCGATCAGCTTGGCGGTGGGCTTGTCGCCCTTGCAGTCATCGGGCTGGGTCACTGGCTCTGATTCGCTTTTCCCGGCGGCCGAGATCTTTTCGGCGCTGATGCCGGCGCTGCTGACGAGGTAGCCCTTGACCACCTCGGCGCGCTGCGCAGACAGCGTCTGGTTGTACGCCGTTGAGCCCAGGCGGTCGGCGTGCCCGGTGACCGTGATCACCTCGAACTGGCTGCCCTTGAGCTCTTGCGAAAAGGTGTCGAGCGCGGCTTTGCCTTCAGGCCTGAGGGCCGACTGATCAAAGGTGAACAGCGTTTCAGCCGTGAAGCTCACCCGCCGCCGTGCGGGGGCGACTACCGCGGGCGGGGGTGCCGCAGCCACCACCATGGGCGCGGGTTCGGGTGCGGGCGCCACATACGGCGCCGCCGTCGAGCGCGGTGCCGCAGTCTCCGTGCGGCCGAACGGGAACACCAGGCCGACCGAGAACATGTTGACGTCGCCGTGGTTGCCTACCGCGTCGTTGATGCGAAAGCGCTCGGCCTCGGCGCGCACCAGGAACGAGGGGCTGACCTCGTACTGCATGCCCACGCCCAGCTTGTAGTTCAGCTCGCGCTTGCTCGGGTTGGCGTCGCGCACCGACACCGCGCCGCTGCCGCTGAACGAATCCTTCGCACTCGCATACTGCGCGCCCAAGCGGCCCAGCGCCGACCAGCGCGCGCTGAGTGGCCAGGTGCCCACCAGGTCGAGGTTGACACCTTGCAGCTTGATCTCGCCGTTGAGCGTGCCCGCCGGTGAGGTGGTCGAGCTGAAGCCGAAGCGGCCGAGCTTGAAGTAGCCGGCTTCGAGCCCGAAGTTTCGGTTGAACTGGTAGCCGCCAAAGAGCTTGTAAGCCGTGTCACGCTCATCGGTCGACATGGCGGTGGTGGCAAGCCCCGTGCCGAGCAGGCCCGAGGTGATGCGGTCCGCATCGATCTTGGCGCGCGACTGCCCAAGCGAGCCGCCGCCGTAGAAGTAGCCGCCCTCGGCGGGCTGGGCGAAGCTCTGCGGAGCGAAGCAGGCGCTGAGCGCTGCAAGGCCCAGCAGGCGCGTGGCGTATTTGCGGTTCATGGTGTGGCTTTCAATCGGGTGAAAGTGTTGGTTGCGAAAGAAGGCGAACGAGTGCGAATGAAGGCGAATGAGCGGGCCATCACGGCGCCACGATGGTGGTGTTGACCATCGTCACCGAGGCGGTGAGGCCGAGGGCGCGGCCCACCAGGGTGGTCTGCATCGTTTGCCCGGCGGTCGAGATCGTCACGCCGGCGGGCGCGATGATGGTGCCGACCATGCTGCTGCCGTCTTCGATGCGCGCGGCGCTGCCCACTTGCCAGAACACGTTTCTCGCTTGTGCACCGTTGATCAACAGCACACGTCGCGGTGTGGCACCCAAACCCACGGTCAGGGCCGAGGCGCTTTGGAACACCCACACGGCGTCGGCGTTGCCCTGTGCGTCGAGCGTCAGGTCACCGGTGGTGATGTTGAAGGTGCCGCCGGCCGAGGTGTAGGTGGCGGGGGCCAGCACCAGGCCGCCCAACTGCCCGGCGGCAGGGTCGCTGCCCGGAGGCAGGGCGGCCAGTGCGTTGTAGGCCGCGAGCGCGTCGGCGCGCGCCTGCGTGGCGATGGCCAGCGTGGTGGTGGTGCCTGGGGCGGGCGGGCCGCAGTTGATGATGCCGTTGACGGCGCCCACGTCGAGAGGCGTCTCGGTGTAGGTGTTGGCCGCGTCATGGAAGCCGGTGACCAGGGTGCACGCGGCCGTGGTGCCCAGGTTGCCGTTGACGACCGTGTTGATACCTTGGTTGGTGACCCCGGCGCTGCCACCGAAGGCACCAAACGAGGCGGCCGTGGCCAGGTTGACCGGGCCGGAGCAAGCCGCGGTGCCGGTGGTGAACGACCACACGCGGTTGGTGGCCAGGGCATTGCCTGCCAGGTCCATCACGCCCGCGCTGCCTGATCTGATGGTGACCACAAACGCCGTGCTGGGCGCAAAGCCGGCCGCGCTGGTGGTGGTGAAGCTGGCCACGCGGCTCGCCGCGTCGTAGCTCACGCTGCCGGCGACGGCCACGCCGCCATTGGTGACGGTGAAGGTGCTGGGGGTGATGGTGGCCGCATTCATGGGCTCGCTGAAGGTGGCGCTGACGACCCGTGTCAGGCACACCGCTGTGGCGCCGTCTGCGGGGTTGATGGTGGTCACGGTGGGCGCAGTGCTGTCGCTCACGGCCGAGGTGGTGAAGGTCCACACATGGTTGCCAGCGGCCGGCAAGACGGCTCTGTTTCCGCCCAGCGCATTGCCTGCGAGGTCGGTGGCGCCGGTGGTGATGGTGGCGGTGAAGAGGGTGTTGTTGGGCAACAGCGCGGGTGTGGTCGGCGTGAAGGTGGCCGTGCGTGATGCCACCGAGTAGCTCACCGTGCCCGCGACGGCGGTGCCCAGCGTGCTGTTGGTCAGCGTGAAGCTCGTGCCGTTGATCGTGGTGGGGTTCATGGCTTCACTGAACGAAGCACTGACCCGTGTGTTGTTCGGCGCGGCAGGTTCTGCGTTGGCGGGTGTCGTGACCGACACGGTCGGGCGTGTGGCGTCGGCAGAGCCGGTGGTCGTGAAGCTCCACGAATAGTTGCTCGACAGGGGCAAGCCGCTTGTGTTCTGGGCGGCTGTCGTGACGGTGGCTACACACAGCGTGTTGGCGGTGAGCGCTGCGCTGGGCGTCAGCGTGGCGACCTGGGTTGCGGCGTCGTAGCTGACGCTGGCGGCCACCGGTGTGCCGGCCGGGCAGGCGAGCGTGAAGCTGCTGGTCGTGAGGGTCGCTGGCGCCATCGGTTGAGCAAAGGTGACCAGCACGCGGCTGTTGGTGGCCACACCGGTGACAGCGGGTGTGCTGTTGGCCGGCGAGGTGGCGCTGATGGTCGGCGCGAGGCCGGCGCCGGGTGTGCCCAGCACCGGGTCGAGGCCCCCACTGCAACCCGCCAGCAAAGAGACCAGTACCAAAGGCTGCCAGCCAAACGGCAGTCGCAGGAGGCGTCGAATCGAGTTCATGGAGTTCTTTCTGGCGGGCGGGCCGCTCGGCGTTATGTGCAGTGAGGTGTAGGTTTTAGGGGCAGCACATTCAGGGGTCTGTGCGCTCTCGCACATACGACCCTGGGCGGGCCCCAGACAAGGGGGGTCTGTGTGCTGGCGCACAAACAGCACTCAGCGGCCTGGGTAGATTGCACTCAACCCCAGGAGATGAGATGGATTCGCAGACGAGCGCCAACGTGCCCGAGGTGCAGGCCGGCATCGTGCTGGCCTTTGCCGCCTCCGCGCTGCCACCGCTCAAGCCACCGGTGTGGCTCTGGGCCGTTGGGGCCACCGCGGTGCTGGGTTTGCTGGTCGGCTTTTACTTCGTGGTGCGCGCGATCGAGCGACAAGGCGAGCAGCGTCGCCTTGCCGTCCTGGTGCATGCAGACGCCACCTGGCGCTGCAAAGCCTTGTTGGGCCGAGTGCCGCGAGCCAGCTGCCTGATGGAACTCAACGAGCCTTCACGCACAGACGGCGTGGTGCAGGTCAGCGCAGACGTCGGCGGGCGCTGACCCGTAACGGACATTCGGCACCCGCACGGGAAAAAATCATCACGAGCTGGTGCAGTGTGTGCCAGCGCACAGACGCTCTCCCGCGCCTTGGCGATGATAATAGGTTGCTCGCGCGCAAGCCTCTGCGCCGCGCCGCCGCCCTGATCTGCGCGCCTATCCCGGATTGCCGTTCGACCTTCACGAGACACGGGATGCCTGACGCCAATAAAACCCATGAGATGAACCCCGAGCCGGGCGCCACCGAGTTGCGACGCCAGCGCGTCTTGCTCAAGACAGGGGCCTTGCAAGACGCCATTCTCAACAGTGCCAACTTCTCCAGCATCGCGACCGACGAAAACGGCGTGATCCAGATCTTCAACGTGGGCGCCGAGCGCATGCTGGGCTACCAGGCCGTCGACGTGTTGAACCGCATCACCCCGGCCGACATCTCTGACCCTCAAGAGCTTGTGGCCCGTGCCACGGCCCTGAGCCAAGAGCTTGGCACCGTCATCACACCCGGCTTTCAGGCCCTGGTGTTCAAGGCCTCGCGCGGCATTGAAGACATCTACGAGCTGACCTACTTCCGCAAGGACGGCAGTCGCTTCCCCGCGGTGGTCTCGGTGACCGCCCTGCGTGACCAGCAGAACGAGATCATCGGCTACCTGCTCATCGGCACGGACAATACGGCGCGCAAGCATGCCGAAGAAGAGCTGCTGAAGGCGGGCGCTCTGCAGCGCGCCATCTTCAACAGCGCGAACTTCTCCAGCATCGCGACGGACGCCAAGGGCGTGATCCAGATCTTCAACGTCGGCGCCGAGCGGATGCTGGGCTACGAGGCTGCCGAGGTCATGAACAAGATCACGCCGGCCGACATCTCCGACCCGCAGGAGGTCATCGCGCGGGCGAAGGCGCTCAGCGCCGAGCTCGGGACGCCGATCACGCCCGGCTTCGAGGCGC
>JBKJJF010000064.1:0-16140 GCA_046598195.1 Rhizobacter sp.
GCTCATCGCACCGCCCGCCAGCTCGGGCGCCGTCGAGAGCGAGTTGCGTGGCCGCTGGAAGATGCTGAGCGCCGCCGTCGCACTGCGCAGCGAGCGCGCCGAAGGTGCAGCATGGCAAACCGACGGCGCCGTCAACGAGCTCTATGCCTCGGGTGATGCCGCAGGCTGGCAGCTCAGCGCCGGCCGCAAGATCGTTGCGTGGGACGTGGGCCACGGCTTTCGCCCCAACGACATCGTGCAGCAGGAAAAGCGCCGCACCCTGCTCACGAGCACACCGCAAGGCCGTGCCGTGTTGCAGGCCGAACACTTCAACGCCAGCACCGCCTGGTCGTTGGTGTGGGTGAACCCACAACGTGCGGTTGACCACGACGCAGACACCGCACGCGGCGCCGACGAGCAGGCCCTGGCCGTGCGTGTCTACCGCCATGTGGGTGAAGCCGACTGGCACGGCTTTGCACGTTACGGCCAGCACACCCGCGCCAGCCTCGGCGCCGCCGTGTCGTGGGTGGCCAACGACAGCCTGGAAGTGCATGCTTCGGGCCGCTGGGCCGAGCGTGCCGACACGCTGGCCATCGACCCGTTGACACAAGGCCTGGTGAGCAGCAGCCCCTACCGGGTGGAGACGCAGAACAAGCGCCCGCAAGCACTGGCCGGAGCGATCTGGACGGCCGAGAACAAGCTGAGCCTGATGGCCGAGTGGTGGTACGACAGCACCGCGCCTTCCAACGCGCAATGGGATGCGTGGAACGCGCGCAACCGGCAACTGGCGCAGAGCGGGTTCCCCGGCGGCCCCGACACGCTGCGCCGCGGTGTGGCCGGCAACCTGGGCTGGCAGGCGCAGGCTTTTGGCGGCAGCAGCCTGCGCCGCAACAACGTGTTCGCCCGCCTGGCCTGGGACGTTGAGGGCTGGCAGCCGTCGATCGATGTGCTCTACATGCCGGCCGACCGCGGCCGTGTGGTCAGCGCGGCGTTGGCTTGGCAGGGCAACCGTGTGCGTGTCGACGCTGGTGTGCGCGTGAACGGCGGGCCGGCCGAGTCGGTGGCGGCGCAGCTGCCGGTGAAGCGCACGGCCTACCTGGCGGGCACCTGGGCGTTTTAGGCGCGCGGGGCATCACGGCGGCATCTCAAAAAACGCCTGAGGCGGGTTTAACTCAACGCATGTAGCGCCCGCCGGGGCCCACGATGACCGTTTCAACAAACTTCGAGCCGTGGTGGTTGCTGGCGCTGAAGTCCAAAACATAACCGCCGATGTCAACGTTTTTCATCCGCTCGGCAGCGCCGACGAGCGCCTGCGGCGTGAGCGATTTGCCAGCGCGCTTCATGATCGCGAGGAGCCCGCGGATGTTGAGATAGCCGGTGAGGTGGTCGTAGTCGATCGGTAACTTTGCGGCCTGCATGGCGGTGTTGTAGTCGCGCATGAGCGGCGTGGTCTGGCGCCACGGGTAAGGGATGGTGACGGTGTAAGCCAAGCCGCGTGCATCATCGCCAAGAGCGTCGAGCAGTGCCTTCGCGTTGGCGACCGAGGGGCAGTACAGCGGCGCGCCAATGATGGCGCGTGCAGCCTTGATGAAGGGGAAGATGCCGGTGCCGAAGGCCATCATGATGACTGCCTGTGGGCTGCCCTTGGCGATGGTTTGTGCGGCAGCCACGGCATCAGTACCCGTGATTTCAAGGGTGCTGCGGCTGACGATCGAGACGCCCATCTCCTTGGCCACCTCTTCCACCACCGGCACCATCAGGTGGCCAAACGGGTTGTTGCTGTAAACCAGGCCGATGCGCGAGCGCTGCAGCGTCACCTGGTTCCTGACCATTTGCACCACTTCGTCGCGGTAGCTGGCCGCGAGGGTGAAGAAGTAGGGGTGCTGCTTGGTGCGCAGACTGGGGGAGCCGGTATAGACGCCAATCAGCGGCACCTTCTTCTCCAGCAAGATCGGCAGACTGGCGCCCACCCCTGCTGTGCTGCCCAGCCCTGTGAGCGCAACCACCTTGTGCTCGTCGATCAAGCGTGCGACGTTCTCGGTGCACTTTTTGGTGTCGTAGCCATCGTCGAGCTTGATCAGCTTGACGGGCCGACCATTGATGCCGCCACGTTCGTTCAGTTCTTTCAGTGCCAGATCCTGGCCTTCAAGAAGGACAGCGAAAGAGGGCGCTGCGGGCCCGCTCAACGGCACGCTCTGCCCAATCAGAATGTCACCCACATCGGCGGCCCGGGGCTCGGCCGCTCGCGCGAGGAAGGGCATTGCCACCGCAGCGGTCAAAACGGTGCGGCGTGTGATCTGGGTCTGGTGCTTGCTCATTTCATTGCCCTCAAGTGAAACATTGGGAAGATGGGCGGCAGAACGTGTGTGCCGCAGCGAACGAATCGGTCAAGGTGTGATCAACACCTTGCAGTGGTCGTTGGGCCGCCCAAGCAGCTCAAACATCGCCGGAGCCTCGTCGAGACTGACCTTCGCAGTGATGAGTCCGTCCACGGTGATGCGCTTGGCGGCGAGCATTCGCTGCACAAAAGGAAAGTCGTCGGCTTCGTAGGCCAGATGGAAGGTCATGCGCAGCCGCTTCAGCGCGGCGGACACCACCGCGAAGCTCTCAGGCTGCATGCCCGTGCCCACCAGCATCAGGTGGGCGTGGGGCGGTGCGATTTCGATCAGGCGGGCGATCATGGGGCGACCCACACACTCGAAAATCACCGAAGGCTTGCGGCCTGTTCGCCGCTCGAATTCGAGCACCGGGTCGCTGCATTCCGAGGCATCGATGACGATGATGCCGGTGTCCGTTTTTTGCGCGCGGGTGATGCGCGCCGGCACCAGCTCGCTGACGCCGACATCGCCTGCGCCGAAGAACCGCGCCCACTTGGCCACCGACAGCCCGATGATGCCGGCGCCAATGATCAGCACGCTGGCACCCGGCAACACGTTGGCGGCCTTCCACGCGCCCAGGCCGACTGCGAGCGGTTCGATCATGGCCGCGTCGCTGTCACTCAGCTCATCGGGAATCTTCAGCGCCAACGTGGCCCGGCAGGTCGCGTACTCCGCGTAAGCCCCAGGCATGCGGGGGTCGAAACCCTGCGCGACGACCTCGGTGCATTCGGTGGTGAGGCCCTGCTGGCACGCCGCACACACGCCGCAGGGTTTGGCCGGCAAGGCCGTGAGGCGGTCTCCGAGCTGCCAGCCTGTGGTGTCAGGCCCCACCTCAACGACGACGCCCGAATACTCATGCCCCAGCACATTGCCCGCCTGCAGCAGCCCCGGCACTTCGGCCGCATGCAGGTCAGACGCACAAATGCCACAGGCCGTGACCCGAAATACCAAGGCGCCCGGGTCTGCCGTGGGCCTGTCCATGTCAACGAGCTGCAGCGGCTTGCCGACTTCCAGAAACTGCAGCGCCTTCATGACGCTTCCTTGGGTGGCATCAGGTAGCCGCTCTTCTTGGCATCGGCGATCGTGAGCCTGCGGGTGAGCCGCCGCGACAGCCTCATCATCCAGCAGCCGATCTTGGCCGATGGCCCGGTGAACAGGAACGCGCGGTCACGCTCAACGCTGCGCACGATGTCTTCGGCGACCACGCGTGGGTGGCAACCGTGGCGCTCGTAGTGCTGCTGGATGACCTGCAGCTGCGCGGTGGTGACGCTCGGCGCCGACGCGCTCACATGCACGATGCTCGTGTTGATGATGCCCGGGCAGACCACCAGCACCGAGATGTCGCTGCCGTAGAGTTCTTGTGCCAGCACTTCGGACAGGCCGACGACCGCGTGCTTCGATGCGGCATACGCCGACAAACTCGGCAGCGGCGCGAAGCCTGCGGCCGATGCCACGTTGACGATCTTGCGCGGCCCACCGGCCGCTTGCATCAGCGGCAGGAAAGCCTGGATCATGTGCACGATCCCGATCACGTTGACATCGAACATGCGACGCCACTGCACCACCGGGGTTTCTTCGAAACGGCCGATGAACGCGACACCCGCGTTGTTGATCAGCACATCGACAGCGCCTGCGGCTTGTTGCACGTCGCTGGCGAAGCGCGCCACCGATTCGGCGTTGGCGACGTCGCAGGGGCTTGCGAAACAAGCAGCGCCAGTGGCCGCGATTTCCGCTTGCACCTTGTTGAGCGCCGCAGCGTCGATGTCGGTGACAACGAGCTTGGCGCCGCGTTTTGCAAACGCATGCGCGGCTTCGTAACCGATGCCCGAGCCGGCGCCGGTGATCAGCACCGTTCGGCCGCGAAGTGTGGTCATGCGTTCAGCTCCCAATGAGGCATCGTGGTGGTCTGGCGTGAGGTCTATTTTTTCGGCGTGACCGTGTGGCCGCGCTCAATGCCGCGAAACACGGCCACATCAATCGCATTCATCAGCCGGTCAACCGTCACGCCATCAACCAGCGGCACCCACTTCGCCAGCGAGATCAGCATGCCCAGCAGCAGCTGCACGACGAGTTCGGGTTCGCATTGCACGATCGAGCCATCGGCCATGCCTTCTTTGAGGAACTTGACCAGCATGTTCTTCAACCGGGTGGCCCAGGCGGAGATCGTTTTGCGCTGAGCGGCTTCCAGGTAGGAGTAGTCGCCCAGGTAGAGCTGCGGGCCGTGCTGTGCGGCATCCACCAGCAAGCCGCGGATGAAGTGCCGCAGCTTCTCTTCGCCTGTGCCGCCGGCCTGGTCGGTCGTCAGCAGAAGCTGCTCGATGCGTTCCAGCGAAGAGCGATGACAGGCATAGGCCAAGGCCTGCTTGTTGGGGAAGTAGTGGTAGAGGGCGGCGTCGCGCAGGTCAAGCGTCGCCGCGATGCCGGTCAGCGTGGCCAGCGCATAGCTCTTGGAGTTGATGATTTCTGTCGCCGCATGAACGATCGCTTCGCGCATGCCTTCAGATTTCCTGCTGCGCGAGACGGGCTTCGTGGGCTTGGATTTGGTGGTCGCCATCGGGTGGGGTGGGAGGTTTTCAGAACAGTCAGTGTCCCTTGGTCGGGATTCTCACGGCCACTGCTTGGAAGCGGGCCGAGGGTAATCCTAGTGTTGACTAAATTTCCTAGTCCAAACTAAAAATACGTCACACAAGGAGCTTCTGTCGATGGAGCTCTCAACAAGAGGAGACAATTCCATGCGCAACTACTTTGCCGCCGGATGGCTTTTGCTGGGGCTGCTGGTCAATGCTTCGGCCGTGGCGCAGGCGGCGCCGGTTCCGGTGGCCGCCTCAGCTTCGGCGCCGGCCGCGGAAGCGGCCAACCCGGCTGCGTCGCAACCGAGTGCTGCCGCTTCGGCCGTGGTGCCGGCAGCCGGCGCTTCCGCGGCAGCGCTTGCTGGGGGCATTGCCTCAACCACCCTCGAGCCCGTCATGATCACGTCGACCAAGCGTGAGCAGACGCTGCGTGAGGTGCCCATCTCGGTGGCGGTGACAACGGCGGCCACGCTTGAAAAGTCGCATGTGCGCGACCTCATCGACCTGCAGACCACCGTCCCCTCGCTCAAGGTGGCGCAGTACAACGCGGTCGGCCAAACCAACTTCATCATTCGCGGCTTTGGCAACGGTGCGGGCAACGATGGCATTGAAAGCGCGGTCGGCGTTTTTGTGGACGGTGTCTACCGCTCGCGCACCTCTTCGGCGCTGGACGATCTGCCCGAGATTCAGCGCATCGAGGTGCTGCGGGGCCCTCAATCGACCCTCTTCGGCAAGAACGTATCGGCGGGGGCGATCAATATCGTGACAGCTCCGCCGCAGTTCAAATTCGGCGGGTCGGCCTCGGTTGACTTCGGCAACTACAACCTGCGCCAGCAGCGCTTCACCGTCACCGGGCCGTTGAGCGACAGCGTTGCCGCACGCATCTCGGGCAGCCACAACGAGCGCGACGGCTACCTGCGCAACGACACCACCGGCAATGACGTCAACGACCGCAACCGCAGCTCGCTGCGCGCCGACGTGTTGTGGAAGGCGACTGATGAACTCTCGGTTCGTGTGATCGGCGACTACAACAAGATCAAGGAGACCTGCTGCGGCGTGGTGTCGCTCTACAACGGCCCGGCCACCCAGTTCATTGGTGCGGCGCCACCCTTCGGCCTGGGCAAGCCGGTGAGCGACCCCGACAAGAAGTTCGACGACCACATTGTGTTCAACACCGACCCCACCAACCGGCTCAGTGGCCAGGGGGTCTCTGCACAAGCCGACTGGAAGACCGCCGCCGGCACGCTCACCTCGATCACTGCGCAGCGCAAGCAGACCAACTCATCGGTTCAGGACGTTGACTTCACCGGTGCCGACCTGTCCTACAAGAACCAGTCGAACGACATCGCCACCTTCACGCAGGAGTTGCGCTTCGCGTCCAGAGGCGACGGGCCGGCGCGCTGGCTGCTCGGTGGCTTCTACCAGAAGGAAAAACTCAACACCGGTGTCGACGTGGCCTACGGGCCCGGCCTGCGCGGTTACGCCGATGGCCTGAGCGGCCAAGTGCCGGCAGCGCTGCTCGCCGCACTCCCGCCGGCTTTGCAAGCGGCACTCGCGGGCCGGTCCAACATTTATGCACTGGAGCTTCTGCAGGGCCTGGTGACGCCGAGCATCCGGCCCGGGTCGACGTACTTCCAGGCAGGCCAGGGCATCAACGACCACTACACGATGACCCAGGATTCGTACTCGGTCTTCGGCAACCTCGACTACGACCTCACCGACCGGCTCACCCTCACCGGCGGCCTCGCCTACTTGCGTGACCGAAAGCGCGCTCAATCCAAGGTGGTGCTCACCGACAGCTTCGCGGCCCTCAACCTGCAGAGCGTGCCGCAGTTCCCCTTGATCGGCCTGCCGGGCAACCTTTACGGCCCCTTGGGTGGCCTGCAGTTCTTCTACGGCAACTCGCCCGAGCACGCGCCCGTCAACTACCCCAACGCCAACGAGTCGGGCACGCTGAAGGGCGACAAGCTCACCAAGACGCTGCGCGCGGCGTATGACTTCGGGCTCGTGAACACCTATGCCACTTACGCCACCGGATGGAAGGCTGGCGCGTACAACCTGTCGTCAGACAGCCGCCCGCCCACCAATGGTGTGGGCCGCAGCGCCGAGCCAGAAAACGTGTCGGTGATCGAGCTTGGCCTGAAGTCGGAGTTCCGCCGCGGCTACGTCACGTTTGCGGTCTTCGACCAAACCACCAAAGGTTTCCAGTCCAACGCGTACACCGGCACCGGCTACAGCCTGGTCAATGCAGGCAAGCAGTCGACACGCGGCTTTGAGTTCGACGCTGCCTGGCAGCCGATCCCTTGGCTGGCGCTCACCGGCGCGGCCACCTACCTCGACGCCAAGTACGACTCGTTCCAACAGGCGCCGTGCGTGTCATACGACACCGTGCGCTGCCCCACCGACCCCGCCACCGGCCTCACGCCCAACTTCCGCGATCTGTCGGGTGACCGGCCCGCCGGAATCCCGCGGTGGTCGCTCTCAACCACCTTCACTCTGACCCACGATTTTGGTGAGGGGCTGAGTGGTTTTCTGCGCGGCGAATACAACTACGCCAGCAAGACGCAACTGAGCGAAACCACGCCGCCTGAGCTGTCGACCTGGGGCCAGAACAACGTCAACGCCAGCCTGGGCCTGATCAACAAGCCCGCTCACTGGGAGGTGATTCTGTGGGCGCGCAACCTCACCAATCACCGCACCATGGTTGGCGCCTTCCCGACCGTGGCACAAAGCGGCAGCTACAGCGGCTTTCCCAACGCGCCGCGCATGTACGGCGTCACGCTCGGCACGCGCTTCTGACCCACCGAACCCACACCCACGCAGCGAACACACCATGTCAATCCTGAACAACACCGCCTCGGCCTCGACGCCAGCGGACAGCGCAAGCGACGCACAAGCGATGGCCGATTTGCACCGTGCATTCGCCGCCTCGCGCCTGGCCTTTGACGCAAACCGCAACCCGACGCTCGGCGAGCGCCGTCAGCGCATTGAGTCGCTGATGCACATGATGCTGAGCAACCGCGAGCGCATCAGTGCCGCATTGAGCAGCGATTTTGGTTCGCACCCGGTGCCCGCGTCCGACTTGATCGAGGTGCTGGGTGTCGTGGGCCGTGCCGGCTATGTGCTGGAGCATCTTGAGGAATGGATGCAGCCGTCGGTGCGCGAAACCGGGCCGTCGTTCGGCACGGCGCAGGCTTTCATCCAGAGCCAGCCCAAGGGCGTGATTGGCAACATCGTGCCCTGGAACTTCCCCTTCGACCTGTCGGTCGGCCCGCTGATCGAGATGCTGGCCGCGGGCAACCGCGTGATCCTCAAACCTTCGGAGTACACACCCGCCTGCGCCGCGCTGCTGCGTGAGATGGTGGCCGAGACGTTCGACCCCACGCTGGTGCATGTGGCCGTCGGCGGGCACAAGTTGGCGGTCGACTTCTCGTCGCTGCCGTGGAACCATTTGCTCTACACCGGCAGCCCCGACGTCGGCCGGCAGGTGATGGCCGCGGCTGCACGCCACCTGACCCCGGTCACCCTGGAGTTGGGGGGCAAGTGCCCGGCCGTGTTGACGCCTGGTTCCGTGACGGCGCGCAATGTCGAATCGGTGATCGGCACCAAGGTCATCAAGAACGGCCAGATGTGCATTTCGGTCGACTACTGCCTGGTGCCTAGAAATGAAGTCCCGGCATTCCTTGAGCTGGCGCGGGCCTTCATGGACACGGCATCGCCGAACTATTCGCACGGCACCGACTGCACCGGGATCATCTCGCTGCGGCACCTCGACCGCCTGCAGGCCCTGCTTCAAGAGGCCCAGGATTGGGGCTGCTGGATTGTTGAGCTCGAGCCCGACGGCAAAGTCGACCGCAACACGCGCCGCATGCCGCTGTCGCTCGTCATCGACCCCCCGCGCGACTTGCGCCTGATGCGTGAAGAGATCTTTGGCCCCATCTTGCCGGTCGTGCCCTATGACGACCTTGAAGAAGCCGTGGCTTCGATCAACGCTGGTGAACGCCCGCTCGGGCTGTATGTGTTCGGCGAAGACCGTGCGCTGATCGACCGCGTGCTCAGCAACACGCACTCGGGTGGCGCCGCCGTGAACGCGTGCGCCGTGCAGGGCGCACTGCCATCGTTGGCCTTTGGCGGCGTCGGCATGAGCGGCATGGGGCGACACCACGGTGTTGAAGGCTTCCGTGAATTTTCGAACCAGCGTGGTGTCGTCGTGCGCGGCACGGGCGACATCATCGACGCGTTTTACGCGCCCTACAGCAAGGCCGCCGCCATCGTGCAGGCCGTGCTCTCACCGCCCACCAGTGCATGAGCATGACCCCGCTCGGCCCAGCAACCTGCCCCTGATCCATGGAAGACTTCGATGTTTTGATCGTCGGTGCCGGTGTGTCCGGCATTGGCATGGCCTGCGCACTCACGACCGAGTGCCCTGGCAAGACCTACGCCATTTTTGAGCGGCGCCAGCGCCTGGGCGGCACCTGGGATCTGTTCAGCTACCCCGGCGTTCGCTCGGACTCCGACATGCTCACCTACGGCTATCGGTTCCGGCCGTGGCATGACGCACAAATGCTCGCCGCCGGGCCGTCCATCCGCGAGTACCTGGCCGACACGGCGCGCGAGCACGGCGTAGACCGGCACATACGCTACGGGCTGCGCATCCTGAGCGCCGACTGGTCCTCGGCGCAACAGCGGTGGATCGTCACGACGGTCGCCGAGCCTGGCGGCGAAACCCAGACCGTGCGCTGCCAGCAGCTGGTGATGTGCACCGGCTACTACAACTACGACGCCGGCTACACGCCCACTTTCCCAGGCATCGA
This sequence comes from Rhizobacter sp., assembly GCA_046598195.1. GTDB lineage: Bacteria > Pseudomonadota > Gammaproteobacteria > Burkholderiales > Burkholderiaceae_C > Rhizobacter. Next base: position 9,742 of record JBKJJF010000064.1, read on the forward strand.
GCGGTTCACGGGCCGGCAGGTGCACCCCCAACACTGGCCGCAAGACCTCGACGTCAGCGGCAAGCGTGTGGTTGTGGTCGGCAGCGGAGCGACAGCCATGACGCTGATCCCCGCGCTTGCCACGAGCGCGACGAAGGTCACCATGCTGCAGCGCTCCCCCACTTACGTGCTCTCGGTACCGGCGCGCGACGCGCTCACCGCGGCGCTCAGCCGAGTCATGCCGAAGCGATGGGCCTTTGCCATGGCTCGGCGGCGCAACATCGCCATCGCGCGCTGGATCTACCGCGCCTCGCGCAAGTGGCCGGGCAAGATGCGCAACTTCCTCTTGTCGCAGACGCGCAAACACCTGGCCGGCAGCGCCGACATGGCGCACTTCACGCCCAGCTACATGCCCTGGGATCAGCGCTTGTGCATCGTGCCCGACGCTGACCTGTTCGAGGCCATCAAGAGCGGCAAGGCCTCTGTCAGCACCGACCAGATCGCAGGCTTTCACGGGCACACGATCTTGTTGCGTTCGGGGCAGACGCTTGAGGCAGACATTCTTATCACGGCAACCGGCCTCGACGTCCAGGTCTTCGGCGGCATGCAGGTCTCGATCGATGACCAGCCTTATGCCCCGCAGAACCACATGCTCTACAAGGGCGTGCTGATGGAGGGCCTGCCGAACTTTGCGTGGATCGTTGGCTACACGAATCTTTCGTGGACCTTGAAATCGGATCTGGCTGCGAGCTATCTCTGCCGCCTGTTCAAGTACCTCGACAGCCACGGTTTCGCCGTGGTTCGCCCCATCGACCAGACGGGGTGCCGGATGGAAGAGTCGGTGATGGGCAACCTGACCTCCGGCTACATCGTTCGTGGCAACGAGGTGATGCCGCGGCAGGGGCGAGAGGCCCCTTGGCAGGTCAAGCACCACTACCCGAGTGACAAGGTGACGCTGCTGGACAACCCCGTCAACGACGGCGTGCTGGCGTTCGAGCGCAACGCAAGCGCTTGAGCTTCTAAGCGTTGATCTCTCAAGAAATCCTGATCAACCACATGCCTCGGCCAAGTTCCGTTCGCCCTGAGGTATCGAAGGGTGCGCCGGTGCAGGGCGCTGCCCTTCGATACCTCAGGGCGAACGGAGCCAATGGAACGGCTGCCTCGTCGCCAGTCAAGCAAGAAATCAACCTATCTGCAACGCAGACCGTGTCAATTCAGATCACCCCAAGGAGACAAGCATGAACATCGAAAGACGTGAGGTTTTGCAGTCGCTGGCTGCGATGGCGGCTCTGGCCACCATGAGCTTCAGCGGCAAGGCCGGTGCACACACGGCCGCCCTCGATCTGGCTGCGCAACCTTATGCCAAGCTGGCAAGCGGCGAGAAGCCCGTGCGCGGCGGCACGCTGCGGCTGGCGGCACCGCAGTACATCGGGTTCATGAACCCGAACCGCTGGCCCGTGAACGACTGGCTCAACATCAACTTCATCCACCAGAAGCTGTTGGTCACCGACGGGTCTTACCGGCCGACGATCCCGTTTCTCGCTGAATCGGTGCAACGCGAGGGCAGCACCGCGGCGCTGATCACCTTGCGCGAGGGCATCAAGTTCCACGACGGCACGCCGCTCGATGCCGAGTCCATCAAGCGGCAAATCGCCTGGGTGCGCACACCGGCCAATGCCACCTTCACCATCAGTTGGCTGGCCAATCTCGACACGGTGGAAGTTGTGTCGCCACTCAAGCTGCGCTGGACCTTCAAGAAACCTTGGGCATCATTCGAAGGCACCGTGGCCAACGTACCGGGCTACGCGCTGTCGGCGACCGCACTCGAGGCCGATGCCAAGCGCTTCGAGACCGTCGATCCGAAGGGGGTCGGGCCCTACATCGTCGAAGAAGCCAGCCCGGGCAACTTTCTCAAACTCAAGCGCAACCCCAACTATTGGTTGGCCAAGGTGCTGGGCCAGCCCGACGCGCCGTATCACGACAACGTGCTGATCTCGGTGATCCCCGACCCGGCCATTCGCCTGGCGAGCTTTCGCGCCGGCAAGCTCGACATCCTTGCGCTGGAAAAATCGCAGTACGCCACGCTCAAGGACGACAAGACCTTCAACACCTACACCACGCCGGTCAACACCACGGCGGCCATGCGCATGAATGCGGTGAAAGGGCCGTGTGCCGACATCAGGGTGCGCCAAGCCATTCGCCATGCGGTCGATGTCAAGGCGCTGATCCAGGGCACACAACGCGGCCTCGGCCGCATCGCCAGCGGCCTGCTCCCCGGTGACCACTGGGCCCACAACCCGCAGCTCAAGCCGGTGGAGTTCAACCCCGCGTTGGCCAAGGCCCTGCTCGCGCAGGCCGGGCACGAAAAGGGCGTCACCATTCGTGGCTACGTCATCAACGTGGCGGCGGCGGTCGAGGTGTCGCAGGCGATCAAGTACATGCTGTCTCAGGTGGGCATCGACTGGCAGGTCGAAGCGCTGTCTCCGGTGGCGGCCGACGCGCGGCGCAAGGCGCTCGACTGGGACTTGGCCGCCGGCGGTTGGACCTACATCTACGACCCTGACCTGGTGATCACCGGCTTGTATTCACCCAAGGGCAGCTTCCCCGAGGGCCGCCCCGAATCGCCGGCACGCACCGCCGCAATCGAGGCCGCGCGCGAGGAGGGCAACGCCGACAAGCGGCAGGCGATGTACCGCGAGCTGGAGAAACAAATCAACGACGAGGCGTTGGATCTGTGGCTTTGGTGGGAAGAGTCGGCCGTTGCCTATCAAAAGTGGGTGCGTGGCTACGACAACGACGCCTTGGTGAAACACAAGGAGGCCTACTTTGTCACCCACAGCACCTGGTTTGCCAACGGCAAGCCCGGTTGAGTGCAGGCACGTTGACCTCGGCTGATCGATGCTGTCTTTTGTCATAAGCCGCGCCGGCCAGGCGCTGGTGGTGCTGTGCATGGTTGTGGTGCTGTCCTTCGCGGCGGTGCAACTGATGCCGGGCGACGCGTTGCTGGTGGCGCTCGAAGCCACCGGCAACGTCGCCGACACGCGTGGGCTGGAAGAGGTGCGCAAGGCCTACGGTGTCGACGGCACCGTGGTCGAGCAGTTCTGGCGCTGGCTGGGCAACTTCGTGCGCGGCAACTGGGGCACATCGATGGGCACCGGGCAAGCGGTGCTGGAGATGTTCGTGCAGCGGGCGCCGGTCACGCTGGAGCTGTTTTTTGGTGGCTTGCTCTGGGCGCTGCTGATCGGCGTGCCGGTGGGCATGGTCTGCGCGTTCAAGCGCGGCTCGAAGCTCGACACCTTCTTGAGCGGCGCCAGCCTGACCGGCGTGGCGCTGCCACCGACCTTCGAGGCACTGGCGCTGATCTACCTCTTCAGCGTGATGTTTCGCATCTTGCCGGTGTCGGGCTACACCCCCTTCAGCGTCGACCCGTGGGAGAACATCCTGTCGATGCTGCTGCCCAGCTTTGTCATTGGCTCACACCTGGCCGGCGTGCTGGCGCGTTATGTGCGCGCCAGCCTGCTTGAGGTGCTGCGCCAAGATTTCATTCGCACGGCGCGCTCCAAGGGGCTGACCGAAACGCAGATCCTGCTGCGCCATGCGATCAAGCCGTCAATGATCCCGATCGTCACGGTGCTCGGCTTTACCTTCGGCGGCATGCTGGCGGGTTCGTTCATCGTCGAGGTGATCTTCGCGCTGCCCGGCATCGGCCGCATGGCAGTCGACGCCATCTTCGCGAAAGATTTCCCGGTGATCCAGGCCGTGCTGGTGGTGGCCTCGGTGAACGTGCTGCTCGTCAATTTTCTGGTCGACATTGCCTACGCGGCGCTCGACCCCCGTATTCGCCTTCGCTAGGGCCTGTTAACTAGGATTTTCGTGAGCGCTATTCACTCCACACTGCCCTCGCTGGCGCCCCCCCTGCACCGGCGCATCGCCTCGATGATCGGCGCGCTGTGGCATTCACGCGGCGCCGTGCGCTTCGGCATGGCGGTGATCGTGACGATGATCGCCGTGTCGTTGCTCGCGCCCTGGATATCGCCTTACGACGTCAACGCGCAAGACATGTACAACCTGCTGCAGGGCCCGACGGCCCAGCATTGGCTGGGCACTGACAACCTCGGCCGCGACATGTTCACCCGCCTCCTCTGGGGCGGGCGCGTGCCGCTGGTGGTGGCTGCCGTGGCCACGCTGTTGGCAGCGACGATCGGCATCTTCATCGGGCTGGTCTCGGGCATGGCCGGCGGCCGCGTTGACGCGGTGCTGATGCGCACCGCCGACGCGTTTATCTGCTTCCCGGCCCTGGTCTTCACGCTGGTGCTGTCGGCGATGGTCGGCCCTGGCATCCACAACGTGATCATTTCACTGGCAGTGTTTGGATGGACGGGCTTTGCGCGCATCACGCGGGGCCAGGTGATGGTGGTGCGTGAGCTGCAGTACATCGAGGCGGCACGGGCCATTGGCATGAGCCGCGCACGCTTGCTGCGGGTGCATGTGCTGCCCAACGTGCTGGCGCCGCTGATCATCGCCAGCTCGCTGACCGCCGGAACGGCAATCTTGGTCGAGGCCGCTGCGTCCTTCCTCGGTGTGGGCGTGCAACCACCCGCGGCCAGCTGGGGGCAAGAGCTGTACACCGGGTTTCGCCTGCTCGAACAGGCGCCGCAGATCGCCTTTGCCGCCGGCACGATGGTCACGCTGGCGGTGCTGGCCTTCAACTACCTGGGTGACGGTCTGCGTGACCTGCTTGACCCGCGGGTCGGCCGATGAGCGACCTCTCGCCCTTGCTGCAGGTGCGTGACCTGCGGGTCGACTTCCCTGGTCGCGGCGGTGTGGTGCACGCTGTCGACGGCATTTCTTTCGACGTGCGGCCGCATGAAGTGGTGGCGCTGGTGGGCGAAAGTGGTTGCGGCAAAAGCACCGCGGCTTATTCGATCCTGCGCCTGGTCGGTGAGCCCGGCCACATCAGCGGCGGCCAGGTGCTGTTCGAGGGCCAAGACCTGCTCGGCCTGAGCGACGACGCGATGCGCTCGGTGCGGGGCAATCGCATTTCGATGATCTTCCAGGAGCCGATGTCGAGCCTGAACCCGGTGCAACGCATTGGCGACCAGGTGGCTGAGTCGTTGTTGCAGCATGGGCTGGCCAATAAGCGCCAGGCCATGGAGCGCGCGGTTGAGCTGCTGGAGCGTGTGAACATACCCGACCCGCGTGCACGCCTGCGCGACTACCCGCACCACTTCAGCGGCGGCATGCGCCAGCGCGTGATGATCGCGATTGCCATGGCGTGCTCACCGCGCTTGATCGTGGCCGACGAGCCCACCACGGCGCTCGATGTGACGGTGCAGGCGCAGATCATCGAGCTGCTGCGCAGCGCCGTGCAGGCCGACGCCACCGGGCTGCTGCTGATCACCCACAACCTGGCCGTGGTGGCGCGTTACGCCGACCGGGTGTACGTGATGTATGGCGGGCGCATTGTTGAATCGGCCAACGCCGATGACTTGTTTGCGAGCCCCACCCACCCGTACACCGTGGGCCTGCTGAACTCGGTTCCGACACTGGCCCAGGCGAACGGTGAACAGCTGCAGCCGATCGCCGGCCAACCCTTCGATGCGCTGCAACGCCCCACCGGTTGCAGCTTTCACCCACGCTGCCCGCGCGCCATGGCGCGATGCAGAACCGAATCCCCTCCCGATTTCGAGCCACGCCTGGCGCACAAGGTGGCTTGCTGGTTGGCAGCCGATGTCGGCGCCGACACGCCCTAGGAGCACCGCGTTGCTGCAAGTCAAGAATCTGCGGGTCAGCTTCAAACGCAAGGCCGAAGGGCTGTTCAAGCCCACACCGGCGCCCCTGGTCGCCGTCAACGGGGTTGACCTCGTCATCGGAAACGGGGAGTCGGTGGGCCTGGTCGGTGAAAGCGGCTGCGGCAAGTCGACGTTGTCGCGCGCGATCATGCAGCTGGTGCGCCCCGCCAGCGGCGAGGTGGTGTTCGACGGCGTCGATCTGTGCGGGCTCGACGAGGCCGCGTTGCGACCCCATCGCCGGCACATTCAGATGGTCTTCCAAGACCCTTTCAGCTCACTCAACCCGCGCCTTAGCGCAGGGCAAGCCGTGGCCGAGCCGATCATCGTGCACGGCCTGCTGCCCGAGCGCGAGGTTGCGGCCAGGGCGGCCGAGTTGTTCGAACTGGTCGGCCTGAACCCCGGCATGCTGGGGCGCTACCCGCATGAGTTCAGCGGTGGTCAGCGCCAGCGGGTGGGCATTGCGCGCGCGCTCGCCGCCAACCCCAGGCTGCTGATCTGCGACGAGCCGGTGTCGTCACTCGACGTGTCGATCCAGGCGCAGATCGTCAACCTGTTCGACGATCTGCGCAGCCGCCTGGGCCTGGCTTACCTGTTTGTGTCGCATGACCTGGCGGTGGTGCGCCACCTG
>JBKJJF010000184.1:0-2291 GCA_046598195.1 Rhizobacter sp.
GATGGCGGGCGGCGTGCGCAGCATCGTGGTCGAAGACGACGGCGCGGGCATCCCGGCCGACGAGCTGCCGCTGGCCCTGCGCCGCCACGCCACCAGCAAGATCGCCTCGCTGGGCGAACTGGAAAACGTGGCGACCATGGGCTTTCGTGGCGAGGCGCTCGCGGCCATCGGCTCGGTGGCTGAGCTGAGCATTGCCAGCCGCACCGTGAGCGCGCCACATGCGCTGCGCCTCGATGCGCGCTCGGGCGAGCTGGTGCCGGCGGCGCGTGGTGTGGGCACGAGTGTCGAGGTGCGTGAACTCTTTTTCAGCACCCCGGCGCGTCGCAAGTTTCTGAAAACCGACGCGACCGAGCTGGCCCATTGCATCGAGGCCGTGCGCCGCCATGCGCTGGCGCGGTCCGATGTGGGTTTTGCCGTCTGGCACGAAGGCAAGCTGGTGCAGCAGTGGCGGCGCTCGGTGTCGGCGCAGCGGGTGCGCGAGGTGCTGGGCGAAGAGTTCATGGCCGAAAGCCGCGAGGTGGCCTTCGAGATCGGTCCGCTGCGCTTCAGCGGCCGAGCCGGCACGCCCGCGGCCGCACGCAGCCGCGCCGACCAGCAGTATGTGTATGTGAACGGGCGCTACGTGCGCGACAAGCTGATCGCTCACGGTGTGCGCTCGGCGTATGAAGACGTGCTGCACGGCGGGCGCCAGCCGGCTTATGTGCTGTTCATCAACATCGCGCCGGAGCGGGTCGACGTGAACGTGCACCCGACCAAGATCGAGGTGCGGTTTCGCGATTCGCGCGAGGTGCACCAGGGGGTGCGGCGAGCCGTGGAGGCGGGGTTGGCGCCGCCGCAGGCCGCATCACCACCATCGTTAACGCCCTTGTCGGTAGAGGGCGCGACTGCATCGGCGGGGGCGTTTTACACGCCCACGAGTTACCGCCCCATGGCCTCACAGGGGTCGCTGGGCCTGGAGCAGGTCGCCGTGCTGTACGCGCAAGAAGCGCGCGCGGCGTGGGTGGCACCCGCTGCGCCTTCGGTCGCGTTGCCGGCCGGCGACTGGCCACTCGGCCGGGCGATCGCGCAGATCGGCGGCGTGTTCGTGCTGGCCGAAAACGCGCAGGGCCTGGTGATCGTCGACATGCACGCGGCGCACGAGCGCATCGTCTACGAGCGCTTGAAAGCCAGCCTGGGCGCGGCGGCCATCGAAGCGCAACCCCTGCTCATCCCGGCCACCTTTGCGGCGACGGCGCAAGAGATCGCCACGGCCCAGTCGCAAGGCGACAACCTGCTGACGCTGGGCCTCGACGTGTCGGTGCTGTCGGCGACCACACTGGCGGTGCGCTCACGGCCGGCCGCTCTGTCGGGTGGCGACGTGGTGGAGCTGGCGCGCAGCGTGCTGGCCGAGCTGGCGCAGTACGACGCCAGCAGCGTGATCCAGCGTGCGCAGCACGAGATCTTGTCGACCATGGCCTGCCACGGCGCGGTGCGGGCCAACCGCCAACTCACCCTGGATGAAATGAACGCGCTGCTGCGCGACATGGAGCGCACCGAGCGCGCCGACCAGTGCAACCACGGCCGGCCCACCTGGCGGCAAATCACGATGAAAGAGCTCGACGCCTTGTTCTGGCGCGGGAGGTGATGAGCCCCCCAGTCGCTTCGCTCCTGCCCCCAAGGGGCGCCGCCTGGCGGCCCGGCAAAGCCGGTTCCGCGGGCGTTGCTTGATCAAAACGGCAACTCATGGATCACACCTTTCTCTCGGCCTTCATCTTGCTGCTGCTGGTGCTTGACCCCTTGGGCAGCCTGCCGGTCTTCATCCCCGTGATGCGCCAGGTGGCGCCGCAGCGGCGGCGCTGGGTGGCGGTGCGTGAGGTGGGCATCGCGTTCGGCGTGCTCTTTACTTTCATGTTCCTGGGTGAGGGTTTTCTGCGCGTCATGCGCTTGTCGGAGCGCTCGCTCGAAGTGGCGGGTGGTGTGATCTTGCTGATGGTGGCCATCCGCATGATCTTCAGCCACGAGGGCGGTGTGTACGGCACACCCGAAGGCAAGGAGCCACTGATCTTTCCGCTGGCCGTGCCCTTGCTGGCCGGGCCTTCGGCGATGGCGACGGTGCTGCTGCTGGCCTCACGCCAGCCTGAGCGCATGTTGAGCTGGGTGGGTGCGCTGGCGAGTGCGATGGCGGTGTCGCTGCTGGTGCTGCTGCTGTGCGACCGCATCCGACGCTGGGTCGGTGACTCGGTGGTCGCTGCGGTAGAAAAACTGATGGGTTTGGTGCTGACTGCGATTGCGGTCGAGATGATCCTGGCGGG
>JBKJJF010000278.1:0-4904 GCA_046598195.1 Rhizobacter sp.
GCGGTTGTGCGCCAGGTCGGCCAGCGTGTAGTTGTCAAGCACCGCGTAAAACGCTTCCACCGCTTCTTGCAACACCCCCCGCAATCGGCAGATGCGCTCGATGCGGCAGCGGCCATGGCCCTCGCCAAAACACTCGGCTGGCATGTCGATGCCTTCGGTGTGGCGCACCACCTGGCCGATCACGATGTCTTGCGGCTCTTGCGCCAGGCCCAGCCCACCGCCCTTGCCGCGCACGTTGGCGAGCCAGCCGCTTTTGCCGAGGAAGTGAACCACCTTGGTGAGGTGGTTTTCCGAGACCTCGAACACGCTGGCGATCTCGGCCACTGTGGCGCGCCGGCCCGGCTGCGCGGCCAAATAGATCAGCACGCGCAGGCTGTAGTCGGTGAAGCTGGTGAGTTTCATGCGGCTTGGGTGGCAGGTGTGGCGAGGGGCCTTGCATCATGCGCGGGGCGGCGCAGCAGACGCAGCGCATACGCGGCCAGCAGCAGCGCGCCGGTGGCAAACACGATGTCGCCGGGCACACGCAACCACACCAGCGTTTCCATCACGCCGGAGTGCACGAATTGCGGCGAGCGTGCGAACCACAAGCCCGTGGTGACGCTGGCCCAGGCTTGGTAGATGCCGGCCGGCAACACCGACAGGAAGACCATCATCGCGAGGCCGATGTTCAGGCCCCAGTAGGCCGGCTTGAGCAGGCGGTCGGTGTGCAGGTGGCTCGCATACAGGCCGCGCAGGCAGAACAGCATCAGGCCGATGCCCAGCATGCCGTACACACCGAACAGCGCCGCGTGCCCGTGGGCGGCCGTCATGTTGAGGCCCTGCACGTAATACAACGAGGCCGGTGGGTTGATCGCGAAGCCGAGCACACCCGCACCGAGCGTGTTCCAGAAGCCCACGGCCACGAAGCACAGGATGGGCCATTTGTAGGCCCCCAGCCAGGGCGCACCCTGCGAGCGGCGATAGGTTTGCAAGGCCTCCAGCCCGATCAGCGTGAGCGGCACCACTTCGAGCGCCGAGAACACCGAGCCGACGGCGATCACCGAGGTGGGGGTGCCGGTGAAGTACAGGTGGTGCAGCGTGCCGAGGATGCCGCCGAACAAAAACACGATGGTCTCGGCCACGATGGCGCGGTTGGCGCTGGTGGCGTGGATCAAGCCGAGCTTGGTGAAGATGAGCGCGACCACGGCGGTGGCAAACACCTCGAAGAAACCTTCGACCCACAGGTGCACCAGCCACCAGCGCCAATACTCGACCATCGAGTAGTGCGTGTTCTGACCCCACACGAGCGAGGTCGAATAGAAGCCGCCGATGCAGGTGGCCGACAGGAACACCATGGCGATCAAGCCGCGGGTTTGCGACGGCTTCTTGAGCGCTGGCCACAGCGCGCGGCCGAGCAACAGCAGCCAGAACAGCAGGCCCACGAAGAGCAGGATCTGCCAGACCCGGCCCATGCTGGTGAATTCGAGGCCCTGGTTGCCGACCCAGAAGCTGAAGTCCACACCACGGCGCTGCAGCGTGCCCAGCCAGCCGGTGACGGTCGAGCCGACCACGATGGCAATCAGCGCCCAGAACAGCACGTCGACACCGAGCTTTTGCAGCTTGGGCTCCTTGCCTGAGAGCAAGGGCGCGATGTAGAGGCCGGTGGCCAGCCAGGCAGTAGCGATCCAGAAGATGCCGACCTGTGTGTGCACCGTGCGGCTCACCACATACGGCAGCACCTCGGCCAATGGAATGCCGAAAAACGCGTTGCCTTCGACCGCGTAGTGCGCAGTGACCACGCCCATGCCGATCTGCAGCAGGATCAAGCCGACCACCGCAAAGAAGTACTTGCGCGTGGCCTTCATCGACGGTGTGGCGGCGGCGCCGAGCAGCGGGTCGTGCGCCGGCAGTTGAGGCGGCGCTTCGCGTGGGTGGGCACCGTGGAACCACAGCATCGCGGCAATGCCCGCGATCAGCAGCACGATGCTGACCATCGACCAGATGGCGGCCGAGCCGGTGAGTGTGTTGCCCACCATCGGTTCATGCGGCCAGTTGCTGGTGTACGAGAGATTGGTTTCGCCGGGGCGGTCGGTGGCGGCCGCCCACGAGGTCCAGAAGAAGAAGGCGCTGAGCGCTGCGCGGTCAGCGGCAGGCGGCAGGCTGTTGTCGGCCATCGCGTATTGCTCGCGCAGCGGGGCCAGTTCGGGGTCATTCCCAAACAGGGCGGTGTAGTGGCCGGCCACCTCGCGGATGGCTTGTGCACGCTCTTTTGACACCACGATCACGCCACGCGTTTTGTCGTAGGTGTTGCGGCGCATTTCATCGCGCAGGTCGGCGGCGATGCCGGCGCGGTCGGCGCTGCTGAGGGTGGGCTGCGCCTGGGTGTGCTGCCGGGTCCGAATGTCTTGCAGCGCGCTCGCTTCACGGTGCAACCAGTCGGCCGACCAGTCGGGGGCGACATAGCTGCCGTGGCCCCACACGCTGCCCAGCTGCTGGCCCCCGGCGGCGAGCCAGGCCTGCTGGCCGGCTTGCACTTGGCCTTCGGTGAAGATCACATCGCCGTCTTGGGTCATGACGGCCTTGGGAATGGGCGGCGCGCTCAGGTGGATCTGCCAGCCGAGGTAGCCGAGTGCGCCAAACGACAGCACGAAGATGAGGCCGAGCCAACGCCACAGCCTGTTGGAGGTGTTCATGCGGATTAAAGGTGCATTTGAAGTGCACCTATCGTATGGAGACCTCTCTTGCGCCTGTTTGACCCGCATCAAGCACAGGCCAAACAAGGTGCGGAGCCCTCAATGCGCCAGCTCGGCCGGGTCGCCCGGGGTCCGGCCGGGTGACGCGCACCGCCCGCCGACCGTGGCATCAGAATACGTGCCATCGGATCGTTTGAGACCACCGCATGAACACCTGGTTGCCAATTGCCTTTTCCTTTGCCGTGCTGTGCGCCTGCTCCGTGCCCGCGCAGTCACAACAGCTCTATCGCTGTGGCAACACCTACAGCCAGACCCCTTGTGCGCCCGACGCCGCACCGGCGCGCATCTCGGCCGGTGCAGCCCCCGAGCCGGCGCCGGGGGCGGCGGGCAAGGAGCTGTGTGCCAAAGAAGGTGTGGCGCAGATGAACTTCCCCGACCCCGAGAGCACGCGCATCCGCTCGGTCACCCGAGCCGGCTCCGAAGTCATTCAATACGCTGGCAAGCCGATCGCGGTGCGCAAGTACATGCTGACGCTCAACACCAAGAGCGAGGTCGGGGCCTACACCGGCGACCGCACCTACCTGTGCTACCTGAGCGAAGACGAACGACGCGTGCTCAAGGTCGACGCCTGGCGGGGCTGAGAGGGTGAGAGATTTTTGGTTTGCGCCCCACCCCCCCGTTCGCCTTGACCCTTCGATACCTCAGGACAGGGCAAGTCGACGGGCAGCGCAGTGCACATTCGCTGCCCTTCGATTCGCGAAGCGAACCCTGTCCTGAGCTTGTCGAAGGGTCAGGGCGAACGGAAATCAAAAAACTCTCAGGCTCTGAGGCGCGGCGCCAGGGTCATGCGCTTCACGTTCACCGACATGAATCAGAGTGGGTGGCAGCGCTGAAAGATCGGCAAACTGCGGCGAAACATGCGGGTGAGTCAACGAGGTCTTGACTGCATAGGCCTGTGCGGCGGTTTGCAACACCGAGGTGTCGGGAAAGTAGGGATCCACTGATGCTTTGAATTGGTGTGTCGGATTGCTCAGTGTCAAGTCCGTCCACGGTGCAGCGACAGATTGATTTTCTGACCCGAGAGAGTGGACGGCCATGTCGGCGAAGACCGCGCGATCGTGGCGGTGCGCGATCCCTGTCTCCTGGCCCGAAAGGGCGACTCTACGTGCCGGTCTGGCAACCCCCGCCGCGGGTGCGCAACCCATCGGGTCTCCCGCCGGGCGCGGGTATTGCAATAGACTCGCCCGTCGTTCGTCATCCACAAGGTGGCCCATGAAAAACCTGTTTCGTATCGCCTGCCATACCCTGGCAGTTTCTCTGGTGCTGCTGGCGCCTATCGGTGCGCACGCTGCCACCACGTTGATCTACTGCTCCGAGGGCAGCCCCGAGGGCTTCGACCCTGGGCGCTACACCGCCGGCACCACCTTCAACGCCAGCTCGCAGCCCCTGTTCAACCGGCTGGTCGAGTTCGAGACCGGCGGCACGCGCCTCGTGCCCGCGCTGGCCGAGCGCTGGAGCGTCAGCTCCGACGGGCTGGTCTACACCTTCCAGCTGCGCAAGGGCGTGAAGTTCCACAGCACCGAGTGGTTCAAACCCACACGCGAGTTGAACGCCGATGACGTGGTTTTCACCTTCGACCGCATGGTCAACAAAGACAACGCCTTTCAAAAGGCGGTGCCAGCGTCGTTCGAATACGCCTCTGACATGGGCCTTGACACCAACATCGCCAAGCTCGACAAGCCCGACGCGATGACGGTGCGTTTCACACTCAAGACGGTCGACGCCGCCTTCCTGGCCAACATGGCGATGGACTTTGCCTCCATCCACTCGGCCGAATACGCTGACAAGCTTTTGAAGGCGGGCACGGGTGTGGAGCTCAACACCAAGCCCGTGGGCACCGGGCCCTTCGTGTTCAAGCGCTATGAAAAAGACGCGCAGATCCGCTACGCCGCGTTCGACGGCTATTGGGGCGGCAAGGCCAAGATTGACAACCTCATCTTCGCCATCACCGTCGACTCGGCGGTGCGTGCGCAAAAGCTCAAGGCGGGCGAGTGCCACATGTCGGCCTACCCGAAGCCGGCCGAGGTGGAGGTGCTGAAGAAAGACGCCAACCTCAAGCTGATGTCGCAAAACGGCCTCAACGTGGGCTACCTCTCGCTCAACGTCAAGCGCAAGCCCTTCGACAGCCTGGAGGTGCGCCAGGCCATCAACATGGCGATCAACAAGAAGTCG
>JBKJJF010000298.1:0-10598 GCA_046598195.1 Rhizobacter sp.
CTTCGGTCTTGTTGGCGTAGTCGCGCTGCTGGGTGGTGAGCGCGGTTCTCTGCATGAGTTTGAGCATGCCCAGCACGGCGTTCATGGGCGTGCGGATCTCATGGCTCATGTTGGCCAAAAACTGGCTCTTGGCCAGGCTGGCTTGTTCGGCCACTTGCCTGGCTTGCCGCAGAGAAGCCTCGTAGGCATTTTGTTTTGTCACGTCATGCGCAACCCCCAGGTAGCCGATGTGCTCGCCTGCGGTCGAATGCATCGCAGTGAGCACGGTCGAGACCCGCACGTGGCTGCCGTCTTTGCGCACATACGTCCACTCGTGGGGCACGCCCAGCGCGGCTTCGTCGCGCAAGGCGTGGAGTGCGCTCACGCTGCGGCCCAGCTGCGTGCTCAGCTCGGCGGCGCGGGCTGCCAGTTCGTCGGGCAGGTGAAATTGCAAGGCCCGCTCTTTGTGCACCACCTCGCTGGCGGTGTAGCCCAAGAGCCGCTCGGCGCCGCGGTTGAACACCTTGATGTAGCCCTGGCGATCAACGGCAATCACGGCCACCTCGGATGATGAATCGAGCACCGCGCGCAGGAGCCCCAGGGTTTCGCTCAGCTCGGCCTCGGCGCGTCGTTTGTCAGTGATGTCTTGCAGCGCGCCCACCAGGCGCACCGGGCGGCCGTTTTCTTGCTCCACCGCGCCCGCCGAACGCACCCACATGGCGCGGCCTCTGTGGCTGGTGGCGGGCAGCTCCAGATCCCAGGGCTGGCCGGTGCGTATGCATTCGGCCGCCACACGCTCAATGGTCTGGCGCCCTGCGGCGTCGAAGAAGGCCAGGCCCTCTTCGAAGCTGGGCTTGTAGGCCGGGTCCATGTCGTAGATGCGGCTGGTTTGCTCAGACCAGGTGAGTGTGTTGGTGCGCAGCTCGACCTCCCAGCCGCCGATGCCGGCCACGCGCCCGGTGCGGTCGAGGAAGGCCTTGCTGGCGCGCAGCTCGTGCGAGGCTTGCAGGGCAGCCTGCTCGCGCTGTTGCAGGGCGGCCGTCATGGCGTCAAAGTCGCGCGACAAAGCGCCCAGCTCGTTGGGGCCTTCGTAGCGGTTGCGGGCTGAGAGATCGCCCGCTTGCACACGGTGGGCGGTGTTTTGCAATCGCTCAATGGGGCGCAGCACGCGCCGCGAGATGACGAACGCCATGCTCAGCACCAGCACCACCAGCGCTGCCTGCGAGCCCCACTCACGCATGCGCTGCGCCGCCGAGGCGGCGCGCTGCCTCTCGGTGAGCTGATCGGCCGCGGTGAAGGCTTCATCGACGACGCGGCGTGTCTCGGTCACCACGTGGTCGGCCAGAGTCTCAAAGCGCCCGTTTGTGCCCGGGGTGGTTTGGGCCTGGAGCGCTGCAGATTGAAGTGCCGAGAACAAATCGGGTAAGGCGCCGATCATGTTTTGCATCTCGGGATGGCTCACACCCACCGCCGCACCCGAAAGCTCAAACCGCTGCAGCGCTTGGGTCAGCTCGTTGTGCGCGGCGCGCCATTGCCGCGCCGCGCGGGGCGATGCACGCAAGATGAACTCTTGCTCAATGGCCAACAGGCCCGCGGCGTTGCGATAGATGGCCCGCACGTCGGACTGCGCGAGTTCGATTTCGGCGGCACGCTGCGCATCGCGGGTGGCCAGGCTTGCGGTGGCCCCCACCACGGCAATGGCCAGCAGGGTGCCTGCCGTTAGAAGCCAGCGAATGCGCATGTCGCTCTCACTTCACCAGCGTGACGGCCTTGCGGTCCAGGGCCTTCAAGGGCTCCACTCGCACGTAATCGAGGTAGTCGGGCATCTGGCCGCCGCTCACCATGCCCTCGCGCAGCGCCCAGCGCGCCTGCGCTTCCAGCGTGGTGATCAAGGGCTGGCCGAGTTGCATTTCAAAGTCGTACTCCGAGAGCACGGCTTGCACCTTGGCAGGGTCGAGTTTGAAGCGCGCCGCGATGATTTCGCGCGCTCGTGCGGGGTTGTCGTTGAGCAGCTGGGTGGCACGCCTGAAGGCGCGCAGCACCTTCACGGTGTCTTCGTCGCGCATGCCCGCCTGGCCTGAAGGCACGCTCACCAGGTTGACTTGCATGGTGAAGATCTTGGGGTTCGTGATGATCACCTTGTTGGCGCCGAGCTGGGTTTCGGCCTGTGTGGCCCAGGGCTGGTAGAGGCCCGCGGCGTCTACATCGCCTCGCACCAGGGCCGCCGCGGAGTCGCCGCCCTCCAGCGGAACCATGGTGACCTGTGACGGCATGAGGCCATAGAAAAGCAGCAGCGTGTCTACAAAGTAGTGCCCCGAGGTGCCTTTGACGAACCCGATGCGCTTGCCCTTCAGGTTGGCCGCGTTTTTGATGCCGCGGTCGGCGCGCGCCACAAAGTGGTTTTCGCGCGAGGTGGTGCCCAGGGTTGCCACGATTTCAAACTTGCCGCCCGCCAGGCTTGCCAGCGCCAGCGGCGTGTCGGCCGCCGTTGCATAGTGGGCCTCGCCGTCGAGCAGGTGCTTGAGGCAGCGTTTGCCGTTCACGCAGTGAATGACTGTCAGGTTCAGCCCCTCGGCGGCAAAGAAGCCCTCGGCCTCAGCCACGAGGCCGCTTGCAAAGGCGGTTGAGTCGCCGACCGCCAGGGTCAGCGGCGCGGCCACGCCCGCCGAGCCTGTGACCGCCATCACGAGCCCGGCCATCCAGGTGCGCACAGTTGCCCAAGGGCGAGAAGTGGTTGTCAAAGTGTTTGTCATGCGGCGGCCCCTCAAGCCACGGGTGCATGGCTTCACCTTTTGGATATCGGCGGGCGGCGGCGCGGCTGAAGCGCAGGCTGTCGAACTTGTGACATCAAGTTCGGCGTGCCGCTGCCGAAATCGATGCATAACGCCCCGTCGTTTCACCGCGGCGGGGTATTGGCCTCCCCTTGGGGGTAGCCCTCCCACCCGGTTCGCCTGGGTGACCAGCCCAAGCCCCATGAAGCAACGACCCGACTCGCTACGCCTGCTGCTCGAAGTGCTCGCCATCGTGGGCGTGGCCGAGGGCGTTGTTTTGTTGAGCCTGCACACACTGGTGCCAGGCTGGCAGGGCTGGCGCGCAGCCCTGCTCAATGCCGCCGGCTTGGCCATGCTGTGCGCACCGCTGATTTACTGGCGCGGCTTGGCCGCGCACCACAGAATTCAAGCACGTGAGGGCAAACGTGAGGGCAAGAGAAGCGCCTCGGCCAGCGCCGCCTGGGCCATGGGGCTTGCGATGGGCACCCAGCTCGCGGGTTTGGGCCTCACGGTGCTGGCCGTGCTGTGGGCGCGCAACGTTGCCGAGACCGAGGTGCATGGGCGCTACCAGCAACACGCCGAGCGAATTGAACGCGCCGTGATGAGCCGCTTCACCATGCCGTTGTATGGCTTGCGGGGTGCGCGAGCGTTTTACAACGCGAGTGACCAAATCTCGCGCGCCGAATTTCGCACCTTCATCGAAACCCGAGACCTCGACCGCGAGTTTCCCGGCGTGCGCGGCTTCGGCTTCATCAAGCATGTGATGCGCGCCGAGCTGGCAGAGTTCACGGCGCGCGAGCGCGCCGATGGCGCCCCCGACTTCTCGGTGAAAACCAGCGGCCAAGCCCCCGACATGTATGTGACCAAGTTCATTGAACCGGTGGCGCGCAACCGGCCAGCCGTTGGCTTGGATGTGGGGGCCGAGGCCGTGCGCCGAGACGGCGTGGAGCGTGCCATTGCCAGCGGGCAACCGACGCTCACCGGGCGCATCACCCTGGTGCAAGACGGCAAAAAAGGGCCGGGGTTTTTGTACCTGCTGCCGGTGTTCGGCCCAGGCCCAGACCTCAGCACCCCCACCCAGCGCGCGCAGGCGCTGCGTGGCCTCGTCTTCGCGCCCATCGCGGTCAGTGAGCTGCTGCAAGGCGCCGCCGACGCGGCCGACCGCATGTTGGATCTGGAGCTGTTCGAAGGCCAGGCGGCCAGCGCAGAAAAATTGCTCTACGACAGCGATGGTCACGTGGCGCAGATCAAGGGCGCGATCGACGTGACCCAGCACTATGAGGCGCGCCGCTATGTCACCGACCGCGAGCTGACCATCGGCGGCCTCACCCTGCTGCTGCGCACCAGCACCACGCCGATCTTCGATGCCAGCATTGATCGCAGAACCCCGGTGGTGATTGGCGTGGGCGGCGCGGCGCTGAGTTTGTTGGCCGCCGTCGCGGTGTGGCTGCTGGCGGTGGGCCGCGTGCGTGCACAGGCACAAGCCGAGCGCATGACGGCCGACCTCGACCGCCTGGCCACCGTGGTGCGCCACACCACCAACCGCGTGATCGTGACCGATGCGATGCGCCGCATCACGTGGGTCAACCCGGCCTACGAGCGCCATGCAGGCCGCACGCTTGAGGGCTTGCGCGGCAGCTCGCTCACCGAGCTGCTGGTGAAAGCCGACAACCCGGTCAACCCGCAACTCCTGGCCTTGCTGCGCGCGATTGACGCGGGCGAGAGCTACCGCGGTGAGCTCGCAATGCATGGCGGGCCCCAGGGCAAGTATTGGGTTGACGTGGACATGCAGCCGCTGCGCAACGGGGCGGGTGAGATCACCGCCTTCATGCTCATCAAGTCAGACGTGACCGAGCGTGTGCTGGTGCAAGAGCACCTGGAATCGGTGCTGCGCGACAACGCTGCCTTGCTGCAAACCCTCCACACGCACGCCATCGTGTCGGTGACCGACCGCCATGGTGTGATCACCGAGGTCAACGACGCGTTTTGCCGCATCAGCGGCTATCAGCGTGAGGAGCTGATCGGCAGCACGCATGCGCTCGTCAACTCGGACCAGCACTCGAAAGAGTTCTGGGCCGATTTTTGGAGTGTGATTTCCAGCGGCGCGCCCTGGCGCGGCGAGATTTGCAACCGCAACAAAGACGGCCAGCTCTACTGGGTCGACAGCATGGTGGCGCCCTTCATCGGTGCCGATGGCTTTGTAGAGAAGTACGTTTTCATTCGCACCGACATCACGGCCAGCAAAACTTCATTGCTCAAGCTCGAACAGGCCAGCGCTCAACTGCAGCTGGCCATCGAGGGCGGCAGCGACGGGCTGTGGGATTGGGTCAACATCCGCGCCCACGATGAATGGTGGTCACCGCAGTTTTACCGCCTGCTGGGCTACGAGCCGGGCGAGATCGATTCCACCCGCGTCACCTTCGATCACATGCTGCACCCCGAGCACCGCGAGGCCACCTTCGAGGCGATTACGCTGGCACTCAAGGGCGAGCGTGCGTTTGATGTGGAGTACCGGCTGCGCACCAAATCGGGCGAGTACCGCTGGTTTCGTTCGCGTGCCAAGGTGCATTTTGATGCGCATGGCGAGCCGCAGCGCATGGCGGGCTCCATTCAAGACATCCACGAGCGCAAGTGCGCCGCCGCCGCTCTGGCAGAGACCACGGCTCTCCTCACCGCCGTGCTGGCCTCGGCCACCAAGCTCGCGGTGATCGCCACCGACCCGCAGCTGACCATCACCATGTTCAACCGCGGCGCCGAACAAATGCTGGGCTACAGCGCCCAAGAAATGGTGAGCCTGCAAACGCCGGTGCCGCTTCACGACGCCTCAGAAATGCGGCAGCGCGCCCAAGAGATGGCGCAGCAACTGGGCCGCCCCATCGACGGCCCGGCGGTTTTCACCGATGACAGCGTGCTGGGCCGGGCACGCGAATGGACGTACCTGCGCAAAGACGGCTCGGGCGTGCCGGTGTCGCTGCTGGTCACCGCCATGACGGACGCGCAGGGCCATATTTTTGGCTACCTGGGCATTGCGCAAGACATCAGCGAGCGCAGGCAATACGAAGATTCGCTCAAAGAAGCACGTGAGCGCGCCGAGCAGGCCAGCCAAGCGAAGAGCCAGTTTTTGGCCAACATGAGTCATGAGATTCGCACGCCGATGAATGCGATTTTGGGCATGCTCAAACTTTTGCAGACCACGCCGCTCACACCGCGCCAGGCCGACTACGCCGGCAAGACCGAGGGCGCAGCGCGCTCGCTGCTCACCCTGCTCAATGACATCCTTGACTTCTCCAAGGTTGAAGCCGGCAAGATGGTGCTCGACCGCCACGCGTTCCGGCTCGAAACGCTGCTGCGCGATCTCTCGGTCATCTTGTCGGCCAGCGTCAAGCGAAAGTCGGTTGAGGTGATCTTCGAGGTGGACCCGGCGCTGCCGCAAGCACTGATGGGCGACAGCATGCGGCTGCAGCAGATCTTGATCAACCTCGGGGGCAACGCGATCAAGTTCACCGAGCAAGGCGAGGTGCACCTTCGCATTGCCGTGGCGCAACAAGCCGGGGGCGAGCTGCAGGTGGCCTTCTCGGTGCGCGATACCGGCATTGGCATTGCCCCTGAAAACCAGGCGCATATTTTTCAGGGCTTCACGCAGGCCGAAGCCTCTACCACGCGGCGCTATGGCGGCACCGGCTTGGGGCTGGTGATCAGCCGCCGGCTGGTGCAGCTGATGGGCGGCGAGCTGGCGCTGCACAGCGAGCTGGGTGTGGGCACCACGTTCAGCTTCGTGCTGCCCATGAGCGCCTGTGCCGCACCGAAAGAGCTGCCGCCAGCGCGTGAGCCCGCCCTGGGCGTGCGCGCGCTGGTGGTCGACGACAACCCGCTCACGCGCTCGGCCATGAGCGCCATGCTGCTCTCGCTGGGCTGGCATGTCGGGGTGGCCGCCAGCGGCGGCGAAGCCTTGAGCCGTGTGGCGCAAGCGCGCGGCACGCCGCAAGCACCGCAAGTGATCTATGTGGATTGGCGCATGCCCACCATGGACGGCTGGGAAACCGCGCGCCGCCTGCGCGAGCAGTGGGTGGGCCCCGGCGCGCCGCTGGTCATCATGGTCACGGCCCACAACGCCGACACGCTGTCGCAACGCGAGCCCGCCGAGCAAGCCCTGCTCGATGGCTTCGTGACCAAACCCGTCACCGCCACCATGCTGCATGACGCCATGGTCGATGCCCGCTTGCTGCGCGAGAACCCGCACGCTGCGCTGCTGGCCCCCAAGGGCAGCCGCCACCGCCTGCAGGGCATGCGCTTGCTCGTGGTGGAAGACAACCGCAACAACCAGCAAGTGGCGCAAGAGCTGCTCAGCGATGAGGGTGCACACGTCACGCTGGCCAGCAACGGCCAAGAGGGCGTGAACGCCGTGGCGCGCGCCGCGCCCGCGTTTGACGCCGTGCTGATGGACCTGCAAATGCCGGTGATGGACGGCCACACCGCCACCGCGCTGATCCGCAACCAACTGGGCCTGACCCAGCTGCCCGTGATCGCCATGACCGCCAACGCCATGGCCGGTGACCGCGAAGCCTGCCTGGCCGCCGGCATGAACGACCACGTGGGCAAGCCCTTCGATCTGGATCAGCTGGTCGAAACCCTGCTGCACCACACCGGCCGCGGTGCCAGCGGCGCCGCCCCGCAACGCGCTGAACGGGCCTTGCCCGAAGAGCTGCTCGCCTACGGGCAAGCACACGGCATCGAAGTGCAAACGGCGCTGCACCGCATGGGCGGCAAGCTGCCCGCCTACCTGCGCGTGCTGCGCAATTTTGTCAATGACCTCGCGCCCATGCCGGCTGAGCTGGCCGCGCACTTTGCGCAGGGCCGCCACGTTGACGCCGCGCGCCTGGCCCACACGCTCAAGGGCATGGCCGGCACGGTGGGGCTCCCGGGCTTGGCCCAGCTGGCGGCTGACGTTGAGAGCCAAACCCGTGTGAGCCAGGGCGGCGCGCCCTCCAACCCCACACCGCCGCTCGACGCGCTGGGCCATGCTGTCGTGCAGGCCAGCGAGCACCTCGCGCATGTGATCGACAGCCTGCAACACCTGGCCGACACCTCGGCGGCCAGCGCCACGAGCCCCGCCGTCGACACCACGACGCTGGCGCTCGAGCTGGCCACCTTGCACCGCCTGCTCGAACAAGCCGACATGCAAGCGCTCGATGTGCACGAGCGGCTGCATGCGAGCTTTGCGCCAGCGCTTGGAGACGAGCTCCAGCCGCTCGATGACGCGATGGCTGCACTTGACTTCCCGCGTGCGCTGGCCTTGTGCGCCAGCCTGCGCGAACACCTCACCGCTTTGCCGGAAAACACCTGATGAAACGAGACTCCCTCCCAAGCCAGAGCGAGAGCGCCGACGCCCCCGCCCCCGCCCGAGCCCACAAGCCCACCTTGCTGGTGGTGGATGACGAGCCCGCCAACCTGCGCTTGCTCGCGTACATTTTTGGCGCCGATTGCAAGGTGGTGGCCGCCGCCAGCGGTGAGCAGGCGCTGGCCTTGTGCGCGGCCAGCGCGCCCGATCTGGTGTTGCTCGACGTGGTGATGCCAGGCATGAACGGCCACACCGTGTGCGAGCGTTTGAAGGCCAACCCGCTCACGCAGCACATCCCGGTGATCTTCGTCACCGCCGAGGTGACCGCCGAAGAAGAGACGCGCTGCTTCGCGCTCGGCGCGGCCGACTTCATCACCAAGCCCATCAATGCGGCTGTGGGGCGAGCGCGCGTGCGGCTGCAGCTCACGCTCTTGCGCCAACACGCGCAGCAGCAAGCTCACATCGAGTCGCTGAGCCGCAGCCGCGCGCAGGTCGAGGCCACGGCGCGTGTCACGAGTGAATTTCTCGCCACCATGTCGCACGAGCTGCGCACGCCGCTCAACAGCATTCGCGGCTTTGCCGAGCTGATTGAAATGCGCACCCAAGACCCGCTGAACAAGCACCAGGCACAGCTCATCGGCAAAGCAGCCGACCACCTGACCCTGCTGCTCAGCGAGGTGCTCGACATTGCCAAGATTGAAGCCGGCGCCATGCCGCTGGTGCCCAAAGCGGTGGATGTGCGCCGCGCCGTGCACGATGTGGCGGCGCTCTTTCACCTCAACGCCAAAGGAAAATCGCTGGAGCTTGGCATTCACGTGGCTGACGACGTGCCGCAGTGGCTCATGCTTGACAGCCTGCGCCTGACGCAGATCTTGAACAACCTGCTCTCCAACGCCTTCAAGTTCACGCCACACGGTGGCGTGTATGTGGAGGCCGAGCAGCACGAGCAGCGGGTGCTGATTCACGTGCGCGACACCGGCCCGGGTGTGCCGCCGCAAGCACGCTCACGCATCTTCGAGAAGTTTCGCCAGGCCAGCGCCGAGACCTCTCACGAGCACGGCGGCACCGGCCTCGGCCTGGCGCTGTCACGCAACCTGGCCGAGCTGATGGGCGGCACGCTGGTCTACACCGGCGGCGACCGCCCCGGTGCTCGTTTCACCCTCACGCTGCCGATGGACGTGCCCCATGAACTTGTCTGACATCACACTCGCCATCCCTGAGCTTGTTGCGAGCGTGGCCGGGGCAAACGCACCCAATGTGCGGCCGCGCCTGCTCGTGGTTGACGATCAGCCGATCAACATTCAGGTGCTGTACCGCGCGTTTTCGGGCGAGTACCAGGTGTTCATGGCCACCGGCGGCGAGCAAGCCATCACCATGTGCCGAGACAACCCACCCGACCTGGTGCTGCTCGACGTGAGCATGCCCGGCATGGACGGCTACGAGGTCTGCGCCCATCTCAAACACGACCAGGCCACGCGTGACATTCCCGTTATTTTTGTCACCGCGCACGACTCCACCGACGATGAAACCCGCGGCCTGGCCGTGGGCGCCGTTGATTTCATCACCAAGCCGGTGAACCCGCAGGTGGTGCGTGCGCGCGTGAAGACGCACATCACGCTCAAGCTTCAAAGCGACTTGCTGCGCCAGATGGCGTTTGTCGACGGCCTCACCGGCGTGTGCAACCGGCGCCACTTTGATGAGCGCATGGCCGCCGAGTGGCGGCGCGGCCAGCGCAACGGCACGCCGCTGAGCCTGGCGCTCATCGACATTGATCATTTCAAGCGTTACAACGACCACTACGGGCACCAGGCGGGCGACGACTGTTTGATTCGCGTGGCCCACGCCCTCAAAGACCACCTGCGCCGCCCCGGCGACATGTTGGCGCGCTACGGGGGCGAAGAGTTTGTGTGCCTCTTGCCCGAGACCGATGCCAAAGGTGCGGCTGAGTTTGCGCAGCAGCTGGTGCTGTGCATCCAAGCGCTCAAGCTCGCGCATGCGGGCAGCGATTTGAATGGTTTTGTCAGCATCAGCGCCGGCATGGCCACGGCCTACCCCGATGTTCAAAACGATTGCCCCGCCTTGCTGGCGCTGGCCGATGCCCAGCTCTACCAAGCCAAAGGCGCGGGCCGCGCACGCGCCTGCGCCGCGAGCTTGTGAGCCAGAGACACTGAACCAGAGACACTGAGCCAGAGACCGCCGCATGCGCAGCCCTGACTTCCCACCACAAGAGCTTCTGCGCCTGGCAGAGCTGCGGGGGCTGGGCGTGCTCGACACGCCTCCCGAAGAGCGTTTTGACCGCTACACGCGGCTGGCGCGGCAGTTGTTCAAGGTGGAGATCGCGCTGGTGTCGCTGGTGGACGCCAACCGGCAGTGGTTCAAATCGTGCCAGGGGTTGGACGCCACCGAGACCGGGCGCGACATCTCTTTTTGTGGCCACGCGGTCTTGGTCGATGAGTTGTTTCTCATCGAAGACACCTCGCTCGACGAGCGCTTTGCCGACAACCCACTCG
>JBKJJF010000234.1:0-6587 GCA_046598195.1 Rhizobacter sp.
AATGAAAAAAGGGCAGACGCGTGGCGCCTGCCCTTTTTGTGAGAAGCGAAGAAATTACTTCTTGGCTTCTTCCTTCTTCGCTGCAGGCTTGGCTTCGGCCTTCTTCTCTGCCTTGGCCTTGCTCGCGGCGGCGGCCGGAGCGCTGGCCTTCATGGGGGCTGCACCAGCGTGCGAAGCGGCTTGAGCGGCCACGCCGGTCAGGGCGAAAGCGGCGACGATCAGGGTCGAGAGGATCTTGCTCATGTGAATTCCTTGAAAAGTTGATGGTGCACTGGCCAGGTTTGCAACGTCGCCCGGGTCTTTACAACAACACAGGCCCGCCACTTGGGTATCAGCCCCGACCCAGACAATCGGATTCAAGCTGATCCAGCCAAAACGGTGTACAGCCCTTTCGGTTGACAGGGCCGGGGCGCATTCTCGACCAAGACGGGCCGGGTTTGTGTGGCGCCGTTGCTACCATCCCGCCCTCTTTGCACCTCTCGGCCTATGCGTTTTCCCTACCTTTCCTCTCGCTGGTGGCTGTTGCCCTTGTTGCCGCTCGTTGCAAGCCCTGGGGCGTTGGCGGCGCCCTTCACGCCCACGTCCGACCAACAGGTGCTGGAGGTGCTGCCCGCACGCGCCGCCGACCCGCGCATGCGAGCCTTGCGCGAGCTGCGTGCCGCCGCGGCGCGCAGCCCGAATGATGTGGACGTGGCCGTGCGCCTGGCCCAGCGTTATTACGACGAGGTGGCGGCCGAGGGTGACCCCCGCTTCATCGGCTACGCGCAGGCGGCGCTCGCGCCTTGGTGGCACCTGCCCGAGCCACCCGCCGCGGTGCGGGTGATGCGCGCCATCTTGTTGCAGTTCAACCACCAGTTCGACGCCGCCCTCGCTGACCTGGCTGCTGCGGTGCAGCAAAACCCACACAATGGAGAAGCCTGGGCCTGGCAAGCCGCCATTCACATGGTGCGGGCCGATTACACCGGCGCACGCCGCGCCTGCGAGCAGGTGGCGCTGCTTGCCACACCGCTCATCGGCGCAGCCTGCTTCGCCCACGTCGACTCGCACACTGGCCAGGCCGCTGTGGCGGCCAACACCTTGCAAGCCGCCTTGTCGAAAGTACCCCAACCCACGCCCGAAGAGCAGCTCTGGGCCCTGACCCGCCTGGCCGAGATTGAAGACCGCCGGGGCCAGCCCGTCGAGGCCGAAGCCGCTTACCGACGCGCCCTCGCGCTGGGGCGGGCCGACGTTTACCTGCTGGCCGCTTATGCCGACTTCCTGCTCGACCGCGGCCGCGCGGCCGAGGTGCTGGTGCTGCTGAAAGACCAGGCCCGCTCCGACCTGCTGCTGTTGCGCTTGGCGCTCGCGGCCAAGACCTTGAATGACCCGCGGCTGAACACTTGGCGCAGCGACCTGGCCGCCCGCTTCGAGGCGGCCCGCCTGCGCGGTGACGCCACCCATCAAAAAGAAGAATCACGCTTCGTGCTGGGGGTGCTAGGCCAGGCCGAGCCGGCCCTGGTGCTGGCGCGGCAAAACTACGCCGAGCAGCGCGAGCCGGCCGATGCCCGCATCTTGCTCGAAGCGGCACTGGCAGCAGGCCAGGCCGCCAGTGCCGAGCCGGTGTTGCAGTGGATGGAGACCTCGCGCATCGAGAGCGTGGCCTTGCAGACGCTGGTGCGCCGGCTGAAGGGCGGCACCTGATGCGCGCCGCCTTGGTCTTCTGGCTCATCACCCTGTTGTCGGGCCTCTTTATCGCGCCGGCCGCACAGGCGCACAAACCGTCTGACAGCTACCTCAGCATCGAGGTGGGCGACAAAGGTGTCAGCGGCCAATGGGACATCGCCCTGCGCGACCTCGACTTCGCCATCGGCCTCGATGCCGACGGTGACGGCAACATCACCTGGGGCGAAACGCGCGCCAAACACGCCGAAATCGCGGCCTATGCCGTGGCGCGGCTCGCCCTGCAGAGCGACGGCAAGGCCTGCACGATCGACGTGCCGCAACAACTCGTTGACCGCCACACCGACGGTGCCTACACGGTGCTGAAACTCCAGGTGAGCTGCCCCCAAACACCGACCCAGCTGACCCAACTGACGCTCGGCTACACGCTCTTTGCCGAGCTCGACCCGCAGCACCGTGGCCTGCTCAAGCTGAGCGCCGGCGGGCGCACCAGCACGGCGGTTTTCAGCCCCGACAAGCCGCAACAAAGTTTTGAGGTGAAAGAGCCGGTGGGCTGGTTGGCGCAGTTCATCGACTACGGGCGTGAAGGGGTGTGGCACATCTGGATCGGCTTCGACCACATCTTGTTCCTGCTGGCGCTGCTGCTGCCTTCGGTGCTGGTGTGGCACAAGCCGCGCTGGCAAGCGGCCAGCGGTTTTGCGCCCTCGTTCTGGGAGGTGGCCAAGATCGTCACCGCCTTCACGCTGGCGCACTCGATCACGCTCTCGCTGGCCACGCTGGGCTGGGTGTCGTTGCCGTCGCGGCTGGTCGAGTCGGCCATCGCGGCCTCGGTGGTGCTGGCCGCGCTCAACAACGTGTGGCCGGTGTTCCAGGGCCGGCGCTGGCTGGTGGCGTTTTGTTTCGGCCTGATCCACGGTTTTGGTTTTGCGAGCGTGCTGGCCGACCTGGGCCTGCCACAAGACACGCTGCTGCTGGCGCTGGTCGGCTTCAACCTGGGCGTGGAAGGTGGCCAGCTCGCCATCGTGGCGGTGTTCCTGCCGCTGGCCTACAGCCTGCGCCAGCACTGGGTCTACCAGCGGCTCATCTTGATCGGCGGCTCGCTGCTGATCGCAGCGTTGGCCGCCGTCTGGTTGCTGGAACGGGCTTTCAACCTGAAGCTGATGCCGTTCTAGCCAGCAGCTCAGCCGCGTTTGGCGTTGAGCCAGCCCAGGATGTCGCGCTCAACCTCGTCGCGGTTGGTTTCGTTCAAGATCTCGTGGCGCGCGCCGGGGTAGAACTTGTGCGACACATCGGTGATGCCGTACCGCTTGTAGTTGGCCAGCAGCAGCTGCAAGCCGGCGGTGTTGCCACTCACCGGGTCTTGGTCACCGCTGACCACGTAGAACGGCATGTTCTTCGGGATGCGCGCTTCATTGGCCGGGTTCCACAGGTCGCGCAGGCCGGCGAAGAAGTCGGCCACCAACTCGTTGCTGAACGGAAAGCCGGAGTTGGGGTCTTCGGCGTACTTTTTCACCTCGGCCGCATCGCGGCTCAGCCACTCAAAGCCGGGCTTGCCGGTGAACGGCTTGTTGAAGGATTCGAACACCTGCTTGAACACCGGCGATGGGCCCAGCGGGTCTTTTTTCGCCAGGTCTTTCACCGCGGCCACGGTCTGGTCGGCGTTGGCGAGCACGCCATTGCTGCCTGAGAGCACCACGCCGGACACCACGTTGCCATAACGCGCGGCGTAATCCTGCGCGATGAACGAGCCCATGCTGTGGCCGAGCAAAAAAACCTTGAGCCCGGGGTGCTGCTGGTTGATGTGAGTGGTGAGCTCGCGCTCGTCGCTCACGAACTTGTTCCAGGCATCGGGGCCGGCATCGCCCAGCGCCTTGGTGCGCACGCGGGTGTTGGCGTGGCCGCGGTGATCGTCGGCATAAACGAGCCAGCCGTCTTGGTTGAGGCGCTGCGCAAAACGCTCGTAGCGGGCGCTGTGTTCGGCCGCGCCGTGGATCACCTGCACCACGCCCTTGGGCGTGCCGCTCACGGCCAGCCAGCGCCGCACAAAGAGCGGGGTGCCGTCGGCCATGCCGAGCGTGAAGGTCGGTGTGGGCGCGGGGCCCATCGAGCTGCAACCGGCCAGACCGATGGCTGACACGCTGGCTGAAATGCTGGCTGAAATGCTGGCGAAAGCAATGAAATGGCGGCGGCTGCGCTGCATGAACTTGTCTCCTGGGTTGTGGGAAACGAAAACCAACGCGCACAGACAAGTTGCGAATTGTTTTCGTTTTTGTACGAATCCATTCGTTTTTAGTCGATTGGGCGGTAGGTGACAAGAGGACAGACGCGCAGAAGCCCGCCGGGCCAAAAGGCCAGACGGGCTGCGGTCAACCCTCGAATGCGACGGCGCGGGGCCGCGCCGGCTCAGCGCGCCGAGGCGCTGCGCCGGGCTTGCTGCTTGGCGACCATCACCAGCGCACCGGCGCGCTTGGCACGGGTGGCTTCAAGCTGGTAGGTCTCTTCGGCCTCTTCGCGCAGCTTGATGGCGCGTGCCAGCGCGCGCCGATAGCGCTGCTCGGTGTAGGTGTTCTCGTTGCCGATGTAGATCGTGCTGCGGCGCGGGATAGCGCCGAAGCGCGGCAAGGACACCAGCAGGTTGCACTCACGCACCTTGGCCCCCGGGCGCAGCCGAACCACCGGGCCAGAGATACCGACCGGCAAGTCGGTGGACTTGCTCTCGCTGGGAACGCGCTGCAGCCGCGACGGTGCGGGCAGCTTGGCGATGCGCTTGAGCAGCTCCTCGGTGGCCAGCTTCAGCGAGGCGGCCGCGCCGGTGCCGTCTTGTGAGCCATCCGAAAAAAGTTTGGTGCCTCCGTAGCGCAGTTGCCAGCCGTGGGTGGCGCGGTGGTCAATGCGCTGGATGCCCGGCGGCACCTTGAAGTGCTTGCCGGTGAAGATAACAACGTCTCTGGGTTTCATGAGGTTCTCTTTGCATGCTCGGTGAACCTCCCTTGGGGGGCTGTTTGATGCGGCGTGTTTCCCACTGTCCGCTTGTTTATGAGCGATCTCTGTGCCCGAAGTTCAGACCTAACGGGCCCCTTGAGCGTACAGGAAGAACCTGAGTGGGGTACGGGGGCGTGGCCATGCCACCGTGTCAAAGCACCAGCAATGCGCGGAAATCGTTGACGTTGGTGAAGGTCGGCCCGGTCAGCACCAGGTCACCCAGGGGCTCGAAAAAGTGCCAGGCGTCGTTGGCATCGAGCCGCTCCTGCGCCTTCAAGCCCAGGGCCGCGGCGCGTGCCAGCGTGGTGGGCGTGACGATGGCACCGGCATTGCTCTCCACCCCGTCGATGCCATCGGTGTCGCCGGCCAGCGCCCACACGCCGGGCTCGGCTTGCAGCGCAATCGCGCAGCCCAGCAAGAACTCGGTGGCACGCCCGCCCCGGCCCGCGCGGGTGTTGATGTCGGCCCCCGGCTTCACGGTCACGGTGGTTTCTCCGCCGCTCAAGATGACGCAGGGTTTGGCGAACGGTTGGTTGCGGCGCGCAACCGCGCGCGCCATCGCCGCATGCACCTTGCCCACTTCGCGCGATTCGCCTTCGATCTCGTCGCTCAAGATATGAGCGTGCACGCCCACGGTGTGCGCCGCATCGGCCGCCGCTTGCAGGCTGGCCCGCGGCGTGGCGATCAAGCGCAGCGCGTGGCCTGCAAAGCGCGGGTCACCGGGCTTGGGGGTTTCGAGCGTGCCACGTTGCAAGCCGTCGAGCGCGATAGCGGGAACGTCGATGCGGTAGCGCTTGAGGATGGCGAGCGCCTCGGCGCAGGTGCTGGCATCGGGCACGGTGGGGCCACTTGCGATCACGCTCGGGTCGTCGCCCGGCACGTCAGAGATCAACAGCGTGAGCACACGCGCCGGCGCGCACATCGCAGCAAGCCGCCCGCCCTTGATGGCCGAAAGGTGCTTGCGCACGCAGTTCATCTCGGTGATGTTGGCGCCGCTGTGCAGCAAGGCTGTGTTGATGCGCTGCTTGTCGGCGAGCGTGAGGCCCTCGGCCGGCATGCTCAGCAAGGCCGAGCCGCCACCGGAGATGAGGCACAGCACCAGGTCGTCAGCGGTGAGCCCACGTGTCAGCTCGACGATGCGCCGCGCAGCCTGCGCACCGGCTTCGTCGGGCACCGGGTGGGCCGCTTCAACCACCTCGATGCGGCCGGGTTGCTGCTTGTAGGCCGGCGGCACATGGGCATAACGTGTGACCACCAGGCCCGACAGCGGCGCGGCCTGCGGCCACAGCGCATCAACCGCAGCCGCCATCGCCCCACCCGCCTTGCCGGCACCGAGCACGATGGTGCGGCCCTTGGGTGGAGGCGGCAAGTGCGCCGCCATCACACACGACGGTTGGGCCGCCGCTATCGCGGCCTCAAACAACGATCTCAGGAACGCGCGTGGGTCGAGGCTCATGCCCGCATTCTCAGCCCGCCGGATCAGGCGCAACCGTGTGATGTGCCATCAGTTCGAGCGCCTTCACCAGGGCCGAGTGGTCGAGCGGGTCCATGCCGTTCGCCGCGCAGGCTTGCATCAGCTGCGCTGCACACGGGCGTCGACGTCGGCCCGGTAAGCCAAAACCTGTTCCAGCCCCGGCCGCGTGAGCAGGCCACGCTGCGCTCGCAGGCGTTTGTCACCCACCGCGTTGTAGTGCGAGTTGAAGCGCACCCAAAACGCCGCATCGAAAGGCCGGGGGGGGCTCTCAGGCTCTCAGGCTCTCAGGCTCTCAGGGGCAGGCCAGCATCACGGCGAACCAGCGGCGCTCATCCGTCCAGACCACCGTGTGCTGGAAACCTGCTTCGTCGAGCAGGCGGACAAACCCTTCGATGTCGACCTTGTAGCTGTTTTCGGTGTGAATGCGCTCGCCGCGCGCAAAGGCGCGCCCACCCCCGGCCCAGTGCACAGC
>JBKJJF010000180.1:0-11725 GCA_046598195.1 Rhizobacter sp.
CTCGCGAAATAGCGCGACCGGCGCCGCGCCGCCTCAGTGCTTGCCGTGCGCCGGCGCACGGCCCGAAACGGCGGCCTCGACCTTCACGTCGACCTTGACCTCCCCGGCCTTCTCGAACCGCAGGGTCATCGGGAAGGTCTCGCCGGGCGCCAGCGGCGTCCTCAGCCCGACTAGCATGAGATGCAGGCCGCCGGGCCGGAGCTCGACGGTCTTGCCGGGTGGCAGCTCGATGGCATCGACTTTGCGCATCCGCATCACGTCGCCCTCCATCCGCATGCTGTGCAACTGCACGCTTTCGGCCACTGGCGAGGTCGCTGAAAGCAGCCGGTCGGCGACGCCGTTGTTGACGACGGTGAGGTAGCCGCCACCGGTCGGCTGCGACGGTGCGGTCGGGCGGGCGTGGGGATGACCGATGGTCAGCGTGCCGAGCTTGTAGTCCTGCGCGAACGCAGCCGTTGCAAAGCCGAACAGCACGCCGAGAATGATGGGAAATCGCATCGGCCGATTGTGCCAAACGCCTCCCGGGTGGCGCGGTGCGGCGCCCGGCGTTGCCGATAATGGCGCCATGAGCATCCAGACCGACGAATTCGAGCCGGTGCGCCGTATCGTCAACGCGGCGCCGGCCTCGCCGGGCGAGGAAGCGATCGAGCGCGCGCTGCGGCCCAAGGGCCTTTCGGAATATGTCGGCCAGGCCAAGGCGCGCGAGCAGCTCGAGATCTTCATCGGCGCCGCGAAGATGCGCAGCGAGGCGATGGACCACGTGCTGCTGTTCGGCCCGCCGGGCCTGGGCAAGACGACGCTCTCGCACATCATCGCCAATGAACTCGGCGTGAACCTGCGCCAGACCTCCGGGCCGGTGCTCGAAAAGCCGAAAGACCTGGCCGCGATCCTGACCAACCTCGAACGCAACGACGTGCTCTTCATCGACGAGATCCACCGCCTGAGCCCGGTCGTCGAAGAAATCCTCTACCCCGCGCTGGAGGATTACCAGATCGACATCATGATCGGCGAGGGCCCGGCCGCGCGCTCCATCAAGCTCGATCTGCAGCCGTTCACGCTGATCGGCGCGACCACCCGCGCCGGCATGCTGACGAATCCGCTGCGCGACCGCTTCGGCATCGTCGCGAGGCTGGAGTTCTACACGCCCGAAGAGCTCGCGCGCATCGTGCGCCGCTCGGCCGGGCTGCTGAAGGTGCCGACCGACGCCGAGGGCGCCTTCGAGATCGCCCGCCGTTCACGCGGCACGCCGCGCATTGCCAACCGCCTGCTGCGCCGTGTGCGCGACTACGCTGACGTGAAGGGTGACGGCCGCATCAGCAAGCCGCTCGCTGACAAGGCGTTGAAGATGCTCGACGTCGACCCGCAAGGTTTCGACGTGATGGACCGCAAGCTGCTCGAAGCCGTGATCCACCGTTTTGACGGCGGCCCGGTCGGCCTGGACAACGTGGCCGCCGCCATCGGCGAAGAGCGCGACACGATCGAAGACGTGATCGAGCCCTATCTCATTCAACAAGGCTTCTTGCAGCGCACGCCGCGCGGGCGCATCGCCACGCTGGCGGCGTATCGACACCTCGGTGTGACACCGCCGAAGACGGCGGGCAGTGACCTGTTCGAGGGCGCCTAAAGCAGGTCTTCGACCACCAGCCAGTGGTACTTGACGGCGCTGCGCGCACCAAAGCGCCGCGCCACCTCGGTCACCCGCTCGGCGTGAGGTGCGTCGGGCGCGTACACCAGCAGCCAGCCGCAACCTTCGCGCGCCAGCGCCTGGTAGCGGCGCATCAGCGTCACCTCGTAGCCAAAGCCGGCCAGCTCGCTGGTGTGGGCGAGCATGCCGTCCATCTGCGCGAGCTCTTCATCGGCGCTGTAGTGCAGCACGTCTTCTTCGTCGAAGCCGATGGCACGCAACGCCTGCCGCGCCTCTTGCGCCAACGCGTCGCTGGGCAGGGCCACCAGCACATGGCCCACGGGGTTGTAGGTGCCGAGCGACTGGGGCACGTCACCCTTGGTCATCCGTTTGATCGCCATGGAAACCTCCAGACAAAAAGGGAATGCGCAGGCTTCAGTCTAGGCTTGTCAGCTCTCAGGTCAACTGCCGCCCGTCAGGCAGCCAGCGGAGCTGATCGGGGGCGTCGCTCGCTGATCCAACCCACCCCCCACAAACCGAAGATGATCCCCGCCGCTGTAGCCGCCTGCTGCGGGAGGTTCATGCGGTGGGCGTTCCACAGCAACAACGAGGTGGCACCCAACAAGGCCACAAAAAGCCCCACCGCCGCCCACTGCGCGGCGGGCGCCATCGGTGGGTCGTAGCGTTCGACACGGCTGATGTCGAAGGCCGTTTTGGGAAAGCGCGCCGCCACATCGGCCGGCCGCCAGCCAGGGTGCTTGAACCACACACGCAGCTTGTCGGCCCAGCTCGCGGCGTGCCATGAGTCTTTGGCCATGTCGGTGTAGTTCTGCAAGTTGGCCCAGACCGGGTTCCAGCTGCGCAGCGGGCCGCGGGTGCCATAGACGATGCGCTCTGCGTCGTCTTCTTCGATGAAGCTGCCGAACAGGCGATCCCACACGATGAAGATGCCGCCGTAGTTTTTGTCGAGGTACTTGTCGTTGACCGCGTGGTGCACACGGTGGTTGCTCGGTGCGCAGAACCAGCGGTCAAACCAGCCGAGCTTGCCGATCTGTTGTGTGTGCACCCAGTATTGGTAGAGCAGGTCAATGAGCGCGACCACACCGAACACCAGCGGCGGGAAACCCAGCACCGCCATCGGCAGGTAAAACAGCCAGCCGCCGAGCCAGCCGCTGCCAGTCTGGCGAAGGGCGGTGGAGAGGTTGTAGTCCTCGCTTTGGTGGTGCACCACATGCGCGGCCCAAAACAGCGCCACGGTGTGGCCGAAGCGGTGGTGCCAGTAGTAGCAGAAGTCGTAGAACACCAGGCCGACGACCCACACCCACCATGCGTCAACCGGCAGCTGCCACAGCGACGCGTGGGTGAACACCAGCACGTAGAGCCAGACGGTGAAGAGCACGCTGAACAGGCCGACGAGTTGGCTCATGATGCCCAGGCCGATGCTGTTGAGCGCGTCGTTTAGGCGGTAGGTGTTGCGGCCGCGTTTCAGGCCGACGAGGAACTCGACACCGATCATCAGCAGGAAGATCGGTGTCGCCAGAACGATGATTTGCGCGGGCGTCATCGGGCGATGGTGCAGCGCCCGCCCCGGCGTGGAAACCGGGGCAACCCTGGTTTAAGCAGCGTGCCCTACGCGGTCGTTGCTCTCGTCGAGCGACCCGCTGTCGAGGTGCGAGGTGTCGCTCCAGCCAATGAGGGTGAAGCCGCCCGGGGTGTAGAGCAGGCGGTTGATGCTGGCATTGCCCAGCTGCCAGGAACGAGCGGCCTGCAGGTCAAGCCGCGAGGCCGCGCGGTACAGGCAGTCCATCACACCCCCATGGGCCACCAACACGATGGTTTCACCCGGGTGGGCGGCGGCCATGTGCGTAGCGACCTTCACACAGCGCTCGAAAAACACACGCAGCGATTCACCGTGCACACCGGGGCTGAAATCAGGGTCGCGCTTGCGCCAGCGCTGCGACTGCTCTGGCCAGCGTGCCTCGATCTCTTTGTAGGTGTGGCCCTGGAACTCACCAAAACCACGCTCGCGCAAGGCGGTGTCGGTGTGCACCGGTAGCCTTGTGGCGCGCGCAATGGCCTGGGCGGTCTGGTGGGCGCGCAGCAGGTCGCTCGAATAGATCGCGGTCACACCTTCGTCGGCCACGGCGGCGGCCAAGCGCTCGGCTTGCCAGCGGCCGGTGTCGTTGAGCGGAATATCAAGCTGGCCCTGGATGCGGGTGTCGACGTTCCAGGCCGTCTCGCCATGTCGAATGGCGAGGATGCGGGTCGCTTGTTCGTTCATCAGATCAGCCGGCGCCGGGCCGCCCCAAGGCGGCTGACGCCCCCTCCGGGGGGCAGGAGTGAAACGACGTGGGGGGCTGTCATCAAATCAGCCGGCGGTTCAAGGTATAGGTGCCAGAGTGGGTCGCTTCGGTCAGCACGTGGCCGAAGATCGCCTCGCGCACCTGCGGGCCGGTGAAGGCGCCCTCCACCGCCGCACGCGGCACGCTCAGCGCGTAGAGCGTGAACACGTAGTGGTGGATCAGCGAGTCGTTGAAGGGCGGGAACGGGCCGTCGTAGCCGAAGTACTGGCCGCCGTTGGTCGGGTCGCCGGCAAACCAGCCGGTGTAGTCGTTCAGGCCATGGCGCGCACCGTGCAAGCTGGCGGGGCCGGCTTTGCCGCGCGGCGTGAAGCCTCGGCTGAACTCACCTTCGGCCAGCTGCGACACGTGGGCGGGGATGTCGACCATCACCCAGTGGCAGAAGTCGACCCGCGGCAGGTCGCTGGGCACCTCGCGGTCGGCTTTGTTGACGTCGTCGCCCCGGCTGGGCACGTCGAAGTCGTGGCAGATCAGCGCCAGCGAGCGGGTGCCGGCGGGCACTTCGCTCCAGGCGAGGTGCGGGCTGATGTTGTCGGAGAAGGTCACGCCGTGGGCCACGTCGGGCTTGCCGGCGGCAAAGCGGGTGGGAATGCGGTCGCCGTTGATCCAGCTGTCGCTCCAGAGTTTCATGTGTTGGTTTCCATGGTGGTTTTCAAACGCCCCAGACGATGTCGGCGCCCGCCGCATGCGAGCGTTTCATCATCTCCAGCAGGGGCCAGGCGCGCTGGCGCAAGGTGACGCCGTCGCCCTTGCCGGGTTTGGCTTGGTCATCGGTTTCAGGCTGCTTGCGCATGGCCTCATCGGCGGCCACGGCCTGCTCGATGGCTTGCATGGCGGCCGGCATGTTGGCGGGTTCGATGATGCCCTTGGCTGCCGGCTCCTTGCCGATGATGCGCAACACGGCATCACCCCCGGGCGCCAGCATGATCACGTCGCCGGCCGCTTTTGATTTGAACTTGTAGATCATTCGACCGGCTCTCCTGCGCTTGAACGCAAAGCGCGATTGTGCGCCCCGCACCCGGTGCAGCTGCCGCCCGCCGGCGTGAAAGACCGATTGGGAAGTCGAGGGCCACACCACCACCATGGTGTTCGGTGTGGCTCCCATCGTGAGCGACGTGAAGTGACTACTTCATGATCAAGCGCACCGGGCTGCTCGGCGGCGGCGCCACACCGACACGGCTCTCGAAGCTCGGTGTGTCGAGCGCGGGCGCGTAGAGAAAGCCCTGGAATTCATCACAGCCGGCATCGAGCAAAAACTGCCGCTGCGGCTCGGTCTCGACCCCTTCGGCGATCACCCGCAGGTTCATCGCGCGGCCGAGCTGGATGATGGCGTTGACGATGGCCACGTCGCCCGCATCACCCGGCAGGTGGCTGACGAAGCTGCGGTCGATCTTCAACCTGTGGATGGGAAAGCGCTTGAGGTAGCCCAGGCTCGAATAGCCGGTGCCAAAGTCGTCAATGGCGAGCTGCACGCCCAGCGTCGCCAAGGCCTGCAGCCGGTGCAACGCGTCTTGGGCGTCGTGGATCAGGATCGATTCGGTCAGCTCCAGCTCCAGCAGCTGCGGCGGCAGGTGGGCGGCCTTGAGTTCACGCGCCACACGCTCAGAAAAATCGGGCTGCTGAAACTGCAGCGCCGAGACGTTGATCGACACCGGCATGGCCACCCCATTGGCGCGCCACGCGGCGGCTTGGCGCACCGCCTGGCCCAGCACCCAGTCACCAATGGCGATGATGAAGCCGCTCTCTTCGGCCACCGGGATGAACTCGCCCGGCGACACCTCGCCCAGCACCGGGTCGCGCCAGCGGATGAGCGCCTCGGCGCCGACCACCGCGCCCGTGCGCAGGTTGATCTGCGGCTGGTAGTGCAGGCGGAACAAACCGCTCACCAGCGCCTGGCGCATGGCGTGGTCGATTTGCATGTGTGAGCGCTGCACCACATCGGTCTGGGCTTGATGGAAGCGGAAGCTCGCGCGGCCGGCGTCTTTCACGCGGTGCATGGCGGCGTCGGCGCGGCGCATCAGCTCGTCGAGGCTGTCGCCGTCGGTCGGGCACAAGGCCACGCCAATGCTGCAGGTGACGGTGAAGCTCTGCGCGTCAAGCGTGAAAGGCCGCACCATCGCGTCGAGCACCCGGCGTGCGGTGGCTTCGGCACCGGCGGCGTCGGCTTGGTGCACCAGCAGCACAAACTCGTCGCCGCCCAAGCGGGCCACGGTGTCGACGTTGCGCAAGCACGACTTGATGCGCTCGGTCACCTCCAGCAGCACCCGGTCGCCCAGGCCCATGCCGAGCGTGTCGTTGACGTGCTTGAAACGGTCGAGGTTGAGCACCATCAGCGCAAACGGCTGGCCGTTGCGCTGCGCCATGGCGAGCGCAAATTCGACCCGGTCGGCCAGCAGCCGGCGGTTGGGCAGGCCGGTCAGCGCGTCGGTGTGCGACAGCTCCTCGATGCGCTGCTTGGCGGCCAGCTTTTCGCTGATGTCGCGAAACGAAAACACCCGCCCGATCGGCTGGCCACGGCTGCACTGCGGCAGCGTCACACGCTCGATCACCTTGCCCGAGTGCAGGGTCAGCACATCGGTGGTTTGCAGCAAGGCGGCGTCCATGATGGCGTTGAGGCGGCGGGTGTAGTCGTCACCACCGTCACCATCGTCACCATGGCCACCTTGCGGCACCACGCTGCGGCGCATCCAGTCTTGCACCGCGCGGTCATCGCGCTGGGTCAGCAGCTCTTCGGGCAGGCCCCACAAGGTGGCAAAGCGGCGGTTGAAGTTGCGGATGGCGCCGCCCAGATCAGTGACCAAGATGCCATCGGCGCTCGATTCGAGCGTGGCACGCAGCTCGGCCAGGCGGGTCTCCAGCTCATCTTCGGCGCGGCGCTGGTGGCTCAGGTCGCGCAGCGTGACCACCAGCACGTTTTCGGTGCCGAGCCGGCTGACACGGCGGGTGACGGGCACGATGGCACCGTCAAAACGGCGCACCACGGTGTCGGACAAGAGGGCGTCGGTGAGCCCGGCGGCCACCTCGTTCCAGAACACGATGTCTTCGGCGGTGGCGCTCAGGTCAGCGGCGGCACGGCCATGCAGCGACCACGCATCGGTGCCGAGCAAGTTGCCGGCGGCGGTGTTGGCGGCGACGATGTGCAGGGTGGTGGCATCCACCAGCCACACCGGGTCGAGCAGGCTCTCGATCAGCGCCGACCAGTGTTCAAGTGCTGCTGCTCGCGCCGCGGCGCTCACCGGAGCACCCAACGCACAGCGTGCGATCCCGCCAAGCGGGAGTGAACCCCCTCAGGCCGAACCGAGCGAGGCGGCCGGGCGGCGCTCACGCCGCCATCTCCACCGCCGCAAGATCAGGCTCGAAGAAATACGCCACCCGCGGGCGCGGTGACAAATACTCCAGCGACTCGGTGGGCAGCTGCTGCGGCCTCAGGCTGCGGCGGATGCCCAGGCGGGGATCAGTCTCAAGGTTGAGCAACAAGGCCTCGTCGCGCGACACCCGCGGTTCATGCACCATCACGCGCGGCTTCAGCGGCCGCGTCGAGTTGACTGACATCACCATCGCATAACGGTCATCGGTGAGCTGCACCACCGAGCCTGGCGGGTAGACCCCCATCATCTTGATGAAGGCGCCGAGGATGGCGGTGTCGTAGCGGTTCTTTCCCTGAGCAAAGAGCAAAGACAGCGCCTCGTGCGGCGTGAGCGCGCGCGAGGGCACATGCGGGTTGCACATGTTGTCGTAACGGTTGACCAGCGAGACGATGCGCGCGGCCGTGGTCATGCGGTCGCTGTTGAGCTTGAGCGGGAAGCCGCTGCCATCAGCGTGCTCGTGGTGCTGCGCAATCACCAGCGTGGCACCAGGCTTCAAGCTCATCTTCTTGGCGAGCGTGACGCCGTGCGCCACGTGCTCCTGGTAAAACTGGTTTTCAGCCGGCGTGAAATGTTCTTCGCGGTGGCGCACACGCTCGGGCAGCTCGATCTTGCCGATGTCGTGCAGCATCGAGCCCACCCCCAGGTCGGCCATCTCGGCGGCCGACAGACCAAAGGTCTTGCCCATCAGCAGCGAAATCACCGCCACATTGACGGCATGCGCCGAGGCCTTGTCGCCGGCACCTTCGGTGAGCAGGCGAATGCACATGTCCTGCTGGCCGATCATCTTGTCGACAAAGGCCTGGGCCAGGGCTTCGGTTTGTTCGCGCGCTTCTTGCGGCTTGGTGGTCACCAGCTCGGTGGCGTGTTTGCAGGCCTTGGTGGCCTCGGCAAACTGGTGTTCGCACAGTTGCAACGAAGCACGCTGCGCCATCAGGGCCTCGCGGCGCTGGCGGCGCTCGGCGGCTGCGGGGGTTTCAACCAGGGCCGCCGCGGCAGGGGCGGCTACTGGAGCCCACACCGTCGAAGCGGGCGCGCCCGGGCTGGCGTCAGCGTCGCTCTTCTCGGGGCTCCAGCGCACACGCTGCTTGCCCAAGCTACGAATGGTGGCGATCTGGGCCGCCGATCCGATCTTGAAGCTGCTCAGCGGAAAAGGGTGGGACATCCACCCACCCTCAAGGTGAACGAACATCCCTACGCGCAGTTGCGCAACGTCAATCAGCGATGGTGTTGATACTTCTTTCATGCCGGTAGCCCAGGGGCTCCGTGAATTTGCAGCTTGTGTTTGTTTTCGGCGGCTGCTCCCTCGAACTTGAACCGATTATGTTCAGCCGCTCCAGGCGGCACACCTGCTACATCTGACAGAGGGGATCACTGCGAACCGGCAGTTCGTGCGGTATTGCGCACTCGATGACGGGCCGGGTGAGGCTCACCCCTCTCAGCGCTCGATGCGGGTCGACAACACGATGGCCGAGGTGGTGCGCTCCACCCCGTCGAGCGCGCCGATGCGGTCGATCAGGGTGTCGAGCTCACCAATGGAGTGGGCCGCCACCACCGCGATCAAGTCAAACGGGCCGCTCACCGAGTGCAACACCCGCACTTCGGCGATGCGGCGCAAGGCCTGCTCGATGCTGCCGCTCTGGCGCGGCGCGACGGTGATGAACACATGGGCACGCACCAGCGCCGCCTCGGCGGCATCGGGCACCACCACGGTGTAGCCCACCACCACCCGCTGGCGCTCCAGGCGCTCGATGCGGCTTTGCACCGTGGTGCGCGAGAGGCCGAGCGCGCGCGCCAGCTGGGCCACCGGCGCGCGCGCGTTCTCGCGCAGCAGGGCGAGCAGGGCGCGGTCGGTGGTATCCAGGGCGGTTGTCGGCATAAGTGATGTTCGGCTTCGTCAATGCGACGAAATATGCGCGTCGATCCGTCACAAGTCCAGCTGCAATTTGCACGCCGCCTTCGGAGAATCGAAGCCATCGTTGACACACAGCAGGGCATGGCCATGAAAGACATTCTGGTGATCGGTGGCGGCAAGATCGGTTCGGTGGTGGCTGCCTTGCTGGTCAGCGCCAGCGGTGACACCCGTTACCGCGTGACCCTGGCCGACCGCTCGGCCACCCAGCTCGCCGACGTGCAACGCGAAACACCCTCAGCCCAACTCGACACCCTGGTGCTCGACGTCAACGACAGCGCCCAGCTGCGCGCCGCGCTGCAAGGCCGCTTTGCCGTGCTGAGCGCCGCGCCGTATCACCTGACCGTCAAGGTGGCCGAGGCGGCTCGCGAGGCCGGGGTTCATTACCTCGACCTCACCGAAGACGTGGCCAGCACCCGCCGCATTCGCGAGCTGGCGGTGGGCGCGAGCAGCACCTTCATCCCACAGTGCGGCCTGGCCCCCGGTTTCATCTCCATCGTGGCGGCCGACCTGGCCCGCCAGTTCGACAGCCTCGACAGCGTGCGCATGCGTGTGGGCGCCCTGCCCGCCTACCCCAGCAATGCGCTCAACTACAACCTGACCTGGAGCACCGAGGGCGTCATCAACGAATACTGCGAGCCTTGTGAGGCCATCGTCAACGGCCAGCTCGCTTCGGTGCCGGCGCTTGAAGAGCGTGAGGAGTTTTCGCTTGACGGCGTGTTGTACGAAGCCTTCAACACCTCGGGCGGCCTGGGCACGCTGTGCGAAACCCTGGCGGGCAAGGTGCGCACGCTCAACTACCGCACCATTCGCTACCCCGGCCACGCGGCCATCATGAAAGCACTGCTGCACGACCTGCGCCTGCGTGACCGGCGCGACGTGTTGAAAGACATTCTGGAGAACGCACTGCCCGCCACCATGCAAGACGTGGTGATCGTGTTCGTGACGGTGGCCGGCTGGCGCGACGGCCGCCTGCAACAAGACACCTACGCCCGCAAGATTTACAGCCACATGCTGGCGGGGCGCATGCGCAGCGCCATCCAGATCACCACCGCGGGCAGCCTGTGCGCCATGCTCGACCTGCTGGCCACCGGCCAGTTGCCGCAAAGCGGCTTCGTGCGGCAAGAAGATGTGCGGTTGGGTGACTTTTTGGCCAACCGCTTCGGCCACGTTTACGCGATGGACGAGATGGCGCACGCGGCCTGAGAAGGAGAGAGCTATTTGGTCTTCACCGCCCTCAAACCCCGTTCACGCTGACCCTTCGACAGGCTCAGGGCGAACGGAAATCAAAATTTCCTCACCCTCTGAGCGGTCTCGAAAACGGAGGGCGTCATGCGCATTGAGTGTTCCACCGTGCAGGCCCAAGGCGGTGCCGCGATCACGATAATCACAGGTGATCCGCACAACATCCATCAGGAACCCCCATGACCCACGCCTTCATCTGCGACGCGATTCGCACCCCCTTCGGCCGCTACGGCGGTGCACTCTCATCGGTGCGTGCCGACGACCTCGGTGCCATTCCGCTCAAGGCCTTGATGGCGCGTAACCCGAAAGTTGATTGGGCCGCCATCAGCGACGTGATCTACGGCTGCGCCAACCAGGCGGGTGAAGACAACCGCAACGTGGCGCGCATGTCGGCCCTGCTGGCCGGCCTGCCGATCGAGCTGCCTGGCGCCACGCTGAACCGCCTCTGCGGCTCGGGCATGGACGCCGTGGGCACCGCCGCCCGCGCCATCAAGGCCGGCGAAGCGCAGCTGATGATTGCTGGCGGTGTGGAGAGCATGAGCCGCGCGCCGTTTGTGATGCCAAAAGCCGAGAGCGCCTTCAGCCGCGCCAACGCCGTCTACGACACCACCATCGGCTGGCGCTTCGTCAACAAGCTGATGAAAGAGATGTACGGCGTCGACTCGATGCCCGAGACGGCCGAGAACGTGGCCACCGA
Source organism: Rhizobacter sp. (assembly GCA_046598195.1). Classification (GTDB taxonomy): domain Bacteria; phylum Pseudomonadota; class Gammaproteobacteria; order Burkholderiales; family Burkholderiaceae_C; genus Rhizobacter. The sequence goes on from JBKJJF010000180.1 coordinate 11,204, forward strand.
GCACAAGATCGAGCGCGCCGCGCAGGACCGCATGGCACTGGCCTCGCAGACCAAGGCGGTGGCGGCGCAGCAGCGCGGCTTCTTCGATGCCGAGATCGTGCCGGTGACGGTGGCGCAGAAGAAGGGTGAGGCCGTCGTCGTCGCCAAGGACGAACACCCGCGCGCGACTTCGCTCGAAGCCCTGAGCAAATTGAAAGGCGTGGTCCGGCCCGACGGCACGGTGACGGCCGGCAATGCCTCGGGCGTCAACGACGGCGCCTGCGCCTTGCTGCTGGCCAGCGAAGCCGAAGCCGCGAAACACAAGCTGACGCCACGCGCGCGCGTTGTCGGCATGGCCACCGCGGGCGTGGCGCCGCGGGTGATGGGCATCGGCCCGGCGCCGGCCACGCGCAAGGTGCTGGCGCTGACCGGCCTGACGCTCGCCCAGATGGATGTGATCGAACTCAACGAAGCCTTCGCCGCGCAGGGCCTGGCCGTGTTACGCGACCTGGGCCTGGCCGACGACGACGCCCGCGTCAACCC
>JBKJJF010000123.1:0-19245 GCA_046598195.1 Rhizobacter sp.
GCCTGGACCATTCACGTCGGCGACACCGCCCCGCAAGCGGCCGGGGTGATCCACACCGACTTCGAGCGCGGCTTCATCCGCGCCCAAACCATCGCCTTTGACGACTTCATCAACTTCAAGGGCGAACAAGGCGCCAAAGACCACGGCAAGATGCGCGCCGAAGGCAAGGAGTACGTGGTGAAGGATGGTGACGTGCTGAATTTCTTGTTCAACGTGTGAGCGTGTAGCGGGTGTTAGGCTTGCCCCGCTGCCCCAGGACACAAGGGCTGGCGCCACTCCAAGCGCTCCCCACCACGCCATTCAACGCCTGATGACGTCTGCCGCGCCCTTTCGCCAAACCCCCCATTGGGCGCTCGCGCTCATGGCCACCGCGCTGGCCTACGCGCTGGCCGGCTGGGTGTCGATGTGGCTGGCCATCCCCTCGGGTTATGCCGCCCCGCTCTACCCGCCGGCCGGCATTGCGCTGGCCTGCGTGCTGACCTTTGGTTGGCGCATGCTGCCCGGCGTGGCGCTCGGCGCGGTGGCGGTCAATGTGCTGCTCGCTTTCAACAACCAAGCGTCTCCCACCTTTCAAAACGCGGTGCTGCTGCCGGCCGCCGTGGCCACCGGTGCGGTCTTGCAGGCGGCCGTGGGTGCGGCGCTGGTGCGGCGCTTCAGCAGCCACCCGCTGACCCTGAGCGAGCCGCACGACATTGCCGTGTTCTTCGGCCTGGGTGCCCTCACCGCCGGCCTGATCAGCGCCAGCATCGGCACCACCGCGCTCTACTTCCTGGCGCACCAGCCCGCTGACACCTTGTGGTTCACCTGGTCCGTCTGGGCCTCGGGCGACACCCTGGGCGTGCTGATCGCCGCCCCGATGGTGCTGACCCTCATCGGCCGGCCGCGCAGCGAATGGGTCTCGCGCCGCCTGACGGTCGGCCTGACGCTGGCGGTGGCCACCGCCTTGATGGCGCTCGGGGTCAAGCAGGTGGGCCGCTGGGGCGAAGCCCGCGTTCTGGCGGCCTTCGAGCGAGACGCGGTGAATGCAACGTCCAGCCTCACGGCGCAGCTCGAATTCCCACTGCACGCGCTCGAGGCGCTGCGCGGCGCCTTCCTGGCCTCCGAAGAGGTCACCTCCAGCGAAATGCAGCGCGCCACCGCCGCCTGGCTGGTGCCCGGCAACCATCTGCAAGCCATGGGCTGGACTGAGTTCATCCGGCGTGCCGACGCGCCGGCCTACGAAGCCCGGGTGCGCTCGGTCGAAGCCTCGGCCTTCCGTGTGTTCGACCGCACCGACACCGGTTACCAGCCCCAGCCCGACGACCTGCTCGCCGTGATGCGCTACATCGAGCCGAGGCAAGGCAATGCCTCGGCACTGGGCGTGAACGCGCGCTCCATCCCCGAGGCACGCGCTGCCATCGAGGCCGCCGTGCGCACCGGCTCACCGGCAGCCACCGCGGGCTTTCGCGCCACCCAGGAGCTGGGCAACAAGACCGTGGTGGTGATCTACCAGGCCTTGTACCGCGGCAACCCGTCCACCGTCAGCGAGCGCCTCGCTAACGCGCGCGGTGTGGCCTTTGTGACCGTGCGCATGGACGCCGCACTGAGTGCCTTCAGAACCAGCCTGCCGCATTACCTCAAGCTGTGCATCATCGACACCGACCCCACGGCCAGGCGGCGGCGCCTGGCGGGTGAGCCCGGCTGTGAGACGGCACGCACCGACTTGCTGCACGTGCGCCCGCTGGCCTTTGCCGGCCGGCAGTGGGATCTGAGTGTCGGCGCGTCACGGGTCGATCTGCCCGAGGCCGGCGAGCGCAACGCTTTGCTGTTTTCGCTGGTCGGTTTGCTGGCCACCGCCATGCTGGGCGCGCTGCTGCTCACCGTGACCGGCCGCACCCGCCGCATCGAAGCCGCAGTGAAAGACCGCACCGCAGCCCTGCAGCGCGAGATCGTCGAACGCGAGCGCACCGAAGCCGACCTGCGCGAGAGCGAGCAGCGCTTTCGCAACATCCTCAACAACGTGCCCATCGGCGTGGTCTACACCGACCTGCACGGCAACGTGAAGCAGGTCAACCCACGTTTTTGCGAGCTCACCGGTTACTCCGACGACGAGCTGATGGCGATGAACGTCGCGGCCCTCAACCACCCCGACGACCGGGTGCAAGACTTCGAGCTTTCGGGCCAGCTGGTGCGCGGCGAAATCCCGATGTACCGCCGCCAGGGCCGCTACCTCACGCGCGACAGCCGCATGGTGTGGGTGCAGTCCATCGTGACCCTGCTGCGTGACGTGCAGGGCGCACCCCACCGCATCGTCGGCGTGGTCGAAGACATCACCGAACACTTGCAACTGGCCGAGGCCGAGCGTGCCCGCGAGATCGCCGAAGCGGCCAACCTGGCCAAGAGCGAGTTCCTCTCGCGCATGAGCCACGAGCTGCGCACACCGCTCAACGCCATGCTGGGCTTTGCGCAGCTGCTGGAGCTGGACCAGAACAACCCGTTGCCCGCGGCGCAGCGGCCCTGGGTGGCGCAGATCCAGGGCGCGGGCTGGCACCTGCTCGACATGATCAACGACGTGCTCGACCTGTCACGCATCGAGTCGGGCACGCTCAACCTGCAGCCCGACCGGCTCGACCTGCGCGAGGTCATCGCCGCCGCGCTGCCGCTGGTGGAACAAGACGCAAAACGGCGCGGCATCACCGTCAGCCAAAACGTACCCGACGACGTAGCGCGGGTGATGGGCGACAGCACCCGGGTGAAGCAGATTTTGATCAACCTGCTGAGCAATGCCGTCAAGTACAACAGCAACGGCGGGCGCATCCACATCGCCACCCGCATCAGCCACCGCGACAGCATTGAGCTCACCGTCACCGACACCGGCCTGGGCATGACAGCGACGCAGCTGGCGCAGCTGTTCCAACCCTTCAACCGCCTGGGCCGCGAACGCTCGGCGCTCGAAGGCACGGGCATCGGGCTGGTCATCAGCCAGCGCCTGGCCGAGCTGATGGGTGGTGCGCTGCGCGCCCGCAGCACGGCCGGTGAAGGCTCGTCCTTCATCCTCACCCTGCCGCGCGCCGAACCCCCCGACACGGCCGCGGCCGCCCTCGACGACACCCCGTCCACCTCCAGCGACTACCACCAGCGGGTGGTGCACTACGTCGAAGACAACGAAACCAATGTCGAGGTGATGCGCGGCATCTTGTCGCGCCGGCCGCAGGTGCGTTTTGATGTGTCGATCACTGGCCTGGACGGGCTGGCCGCCATCCGCGCCCACCGGCCCGACCTGATCCTGCTCGACATGCACCTGCCCGACATCGACGGCCTGGAGCTGCTGCGCCACCTGAAGGCCGACCGCAGCACCGCCGACATTCCGGTGGTGGTGGTTTCAGCCGACGCCCTCGCCGCACAAATCGCCATCGCCATGAAGGCGGGCGCGTTCCGGTACCTCACCAAGCCGGTGAGTGTGTCGGAGCTGCTGTCGGTGGTGGATTCGGTGCTCGACGAAGTTGAAACGCGGTTCGGCTGATATTTTAATGCTCAGAGAGAGAGTATTCGCTCACTCTGAAGCGTTGCAGCGCATCAATCAGCACTCTCAATCGTCGAGTGCTAATATCAAGGGAACCGAAAGGAACGCCAAGATGTCTGACGCTGTTATGAACATGTCATCTGCTTCTGCCCTGACCGTGCGTGACCCGTTTGCTGTCGTGCCCTCGCTGGGCAACCTCGACGCCTACATCTCGGCGGTGAACCGAATTCCCCTGCTCACGCACGAGGAAGAAGTGTCGTTTGCCAAACGCCTGCGCGAACACGGCGACGTCGACTCGGCCGGGAAGCTGGTGCTCTCGCACCTGCGCCTGGTGGTGTCGATTTCGCGCCAGTACCTCGGTTATGGCCTGCCGCACGGCGACCTGATTCAAGAAGGCAACGTGGGCCTGATGAAAGCCGTGAAGCGTTTCGACCCTGACCAGGGCGTGCGCCTCGTGAGCTACGCCATGCACTGGATCAAGGCCGAGATCCACGAGTACATCTTGAAAAACTGGCGCATGGTCAAGGTGGCCACCACCAAGGCGCAGCGCAAGCTGTTCTTCAACCTGCGCTCGATGAAGCAGAGCCTGAAGGAAAACGCGGCCAACGAAAACACGCACCGCAGCACGCTGACGCAGAGTGAGGTCGACACCGTCGCCCGCACGCTCAACGTCAAGCGCGAAGAGGTGCTGGAAATGGAAACCCGCATGTCAGGCGGCGACGTGGCGTTGGAGCCGCAAACCGACGACGGCGAAGAGAGTTACGCGCCCATCGCCTACCTCGCCGACGACAGCACCGAGCCCACGCGAGTGATCGAGGCACACCGCCGCGACTGGCTGGCCGGTGACGGCATCGCCCAGGCGCTGGACGCGCTGGACGCCCGCAGCCGCCGCATCGTTGAAGAGCGTTGGCTCAAGGTGAACGACGACAGCTCGGGTGGCATGACACTGCACGACCTGGCCAGCGAATACGGCGTCAGCGCCGAGCGCATCCGCCAGATCGAGGTGGCGGCAATGAAGAAGATGCGCAAGGCCTTGGCCGAAGTCGCCGCGTGATCTCCACACGCTGAAATAAAAACGGCCCTTCGGGGCCGTTTTTATTTCTCTATCCCGCCGAGAGCAGTGTTTTCAGATCAGCCGTCAAGGCCTCGGCGCCGCCGCCATAACGCGTGAAGAGCCGCAGCTTGCCGCTCGCATCGAAGATGTACGAACCCGCGGTGTGGTCCATGGTGTAGCTGCCGTCGCCCTTGCCCGGCACCTTGGCGTAGAAAACCTTGAAGTCTTTCGCGGTGGCCGCCGTTTGTTCGGGCGTGCCGCGCAAGGCAAGGAAGCTCGGGTCGAAGCCAGCCATGTAGGCCTTCAGCAGCTCAGGCGTGTCGCGCTCGGGGTCGACGGTGATGAACACCCCTTGCACCCGCTCGCCATCCAGGCCCAGCGCCTTTTTTACCTGCGCCAGCTCGGCCATGGTGGTAGGGCAGACGTCGGGGCATTGGGTGTAGCCGAAAAAGACCACCGTCAGCTTGCCTTTGAAATCGGCGAGTGTGCGCAGCTGCCCGTTCTGGTCGGGCAGGGAAAGCTTGCTGCCGTATTCGGCACCGGTGATGTCGATGGCCTTGAAGCCAGGCTTGCCGGCCGACAAACCCGGGAGCTTGTCGCAGCCGGTCAACACGCTGGCGGCGGCCAGCAACAAGAGTCGGCGTTGAGGCTTCACAACAAGGGGCCCAGGTAGTGGTCGACCAACAGCGCGGCAAACAGCAGCGAGAGGTGAAGGATGGAGAAGCGGAAGGTCTTGCGGGCCAACGCATCGGAGTAGTGGCGCCACAGTTTCCAGGCGTAGCCGATGAAGCCAGCGCCGAGCAAGACCGCTGCCGCCAGGTAGATCACGCCGCTCATGCCGAAGATGAAGGGCAGCAGCGTCGACGCAAACAGCACAAAGGTGTAGAGCAACACCTGCAGCCGCGTGAACTCGTTGCCATGTGTCACCGGCAACATCGGCAGGCCGGCCTTGCGGTAGTCCTCGACACGGTACAAGGCCAGGGCCCAGAAGTGCGGCGGGGTCCACAAGAAGATGATCAGGCACAGCATCAGCGCTTCGGGGCCCACCTCGCCGCGCATCGCGGCCCAGCCAAGCACCGGCGGCATGGCACCCGACGCACCACCGATCACGATGTTTTGCGGTGTCATCGGCTTGAGCACCACGGTGTAGATCACCGCGTAGCCGACAAAGGTGGCAAAGGTGAGCCACATGGTCAGCGGGTTGACCAGCCAGTACAGCAGCGCGCTGCCGGTGGCGCACAGCACGCCTGAGAACAGCAGTGTCTGGGTGTTGCTCAGCTCACCCTTGGCGGTGGGCCGCCAGGCGGTGCGTGCCATCTTGGCGTCGATGCGCTGCTCGACCACGCAGTTGAAGGCAGCCGCCGCAGCGGCCACCAGCCAGATGCCTGCGGTCGCCGGCAGCACCAGGCGCCAATCGGGCACACCCGGCACAGCCAACAGCATGCCGATGACGGCACAAAAAACGATGAGCTGCACCACCCGCGGTTTGGTCAGGGCATAGAACTGGCGCACCGGTGACAGGCGCACAACGGCGGGAGCGGGGGAACTGAGTGTTTCAGACATGGCAACAGACGAATCGGAGATTTTACGAGCCCGCGCTGGCTTGCCGGGCACGCGCCAGCATCACGGCCAGCAAAGTGACCAGCGCTGCGGCGCCCGCGGTGTGCGCCAGTGCCGCGACCAGCGGCCAGCCCAGCACCACATTGCTCAGGCCACTTGTGAGTTGCCACGCGGCCACGCCGAGCAGGCCCCAAGCCCAACGGCGCGCGGCCGGGTCACGGCTCGCGAACAATGCCCAAGCCAGCCAGGCCATGGCGCTCAACACGACCAATGCGCCCACGCGGTGGGTGAAGTGAATCGCCGTGAGCGCGGCAAACGGCAGGTAGCCGCCATCTTTGCCAGCGCCCAGCTCACGCAGCACGGTGAAGCCATGCTCAAAATCCATTGCCGGCCACCACTGGCCCTGGCAGGTGGGGAAATCGCTGCAGGCCAGCACGGCGTAGTTGGTGCTGACCCAGCCGCCCAGGGTGATCTGGAGCGCAGACAACAGCAGCACGGCCCACACACCACGGCGAACAGCGCGCGTCAGTGCGAGCGGCGCACGCAGATAGGCCTGGCTTTGCACGGCCAGCAAACCCAGCAAGATGAGCCCGCCCAGCAGATGGGCGGTGACGATGGCCGGGTACAGCTTCATCGTCACGGTGAGTGCGCCAAACGCGCCCTGCACACACACCCACACCAAGGTGGCCGTGGCCCACCACGGCGACAGAACGGCAGCGCCCAGCCGCCGGGCACGCCAGCTGGTGATGGCGAGCGCAATGCACAGCACGCCCACCACCGCCGCCAGGTAACGGTGCACCATCTCCACCCAGGCCTTGCCGTGTGTCACCGGGCCGGTGGGCATGGCGGTCTGGGCGGCCTGGATGTCGGCATGCGCACCCAAGGGGCTGGCGCTGCCATAACAGCCCGGCCAGTCGGGGCAGCCCAAGCCGGAGTCGGTGAGGCGCGTGAAAGCGCCAAACACCACCAGGTCGAAGGTGAGAAACAGCGTGAAGAAAGTCAAGGCGCGCAGCCGCACACCCGGCGTCGCGTGCCGGTGGCGAAACCCAATCCACGCGAGCGGCAAAGCGCCCAGCAGCACGCTCAGCAGAGCCAGCACCAGCAGCGGGCTGAAGTCGTAGGAAGCCACCGCTCAGCGCCCCGCCTCATCCCAGGAAGCGGATGCGCGCAACAGCTTCAGGATGTCGCGCTTGAGCTTGGCTGCATCGGGCTGCGGCGGCACGCGCATCATCCAGTTACCCATCGGATCGACGATGTACATGTGCTCGTCGAGTTGGCGCCCCGCTGCGGGCTGCACCCAGGCCGCGAGCGCTGCGCGGGGCACACGCAGCACGGTGACGGGCACGCCCGTGGTCACGGCCTGCACGGTTTCGGGCCGGGCGGGAGCGTCATCGTTGAGCAGCCAGACCTTGTCGAGCCGTGCGCTCTCGCGGCCCAGCGATTCGCGCAGCTGACGCTGCAGCCAGAGGTTTTTCTCGCAACGTTCGTCGCAGTTGCCCCCGCCCACCACCACCAGCAGCCACTGGCCTTTGAGCGACAGCGGCTGCACGACCTGCCCTTGCAGATCTTTCAGAGGCAACTCGGCCGGCACCGGCCGCAGCGGCTGCATCAGCTCGCTGTAGTTGGTGCGGCCCTCGGGGCGGATCACGAAGTAGGTGAAGTACGACGCGATCACCGGCGCGGCGCAGACGAGCAGCACCAACAGCATCTTCAGGCGGCCGTGCTGGGTGCGGCGGTCGTCGAGCGCGGCCACCGGCATGGAGTGCACGGTGAAGCTCAGGCCAGCGGCGCCCTCAGGCGTTTCGCTGGAGCCGGGGGCGGAGGAGTTGGAACCAGACATACAGACCTGCTAAAAGAGCGCACAAGCCAAACCATTGGAAGGCGTAGCCATAGTGCTTGTGGATATCGGCCGCCGGGCGAGGCCACTGGCGCAGCAGCCCGTCGGCGACGATGCCGGGCGTGTCAGCTTGCAGCACCGTCCAGGGCCGCAGACTCACACCCAGCTCGCGAGAAAAATCGACGGGCGCCAGATTTTGCCGGATCACCCCCGAGGCTGCTGCGCCCGCAAAGTCAAACAACCTGCCTGGCGGCGGGGCCATCTGGCCGAGCACCTCGACGCGCCCGGCGGGCGTGGGCACAGGCTGCACGCGGGTTCGGTCCTGCGTGTTGCGCGGCGTCCAGCCGCGTTGCACCAGCACCGCGTCATCGGGGCCCAGCATCAAGGGCGTGAGCACGAAAAAACCGGGGTGCCCGTTCATCTGCCGGTTGTCGAGAAACACCGTCGCGCCCTGCTTCCATTCACCTTGCAAACGCACCGGGCGGTAGTGCTGCGCCAGCGCCTGCGCCTCGTTGGTTGGCAATGTGGATTGCACCAGCTCGGGCAAGCCGCCGCGTGAATCAAGCGCCAACTGCAACGCCTCTTTTTGCGCAGCCCGGCTCAACTGCCACACCCCCAGGCGCGCCGTGACCGCCATGGTCAGCAGCGTGGCCACGAGCACGATGAGCGCGCGGCGCCGTGGGTCAGCCAGCATAATCAGCGCCCATGAAATACCTCATCGGCGTTGGCCTGGTTTTGATCCTCGCCGCACTGGCATCGGCCGGTGTGCTCATGATGCGTGACGGCCGCGACGGCAAGCCCAAGACCAGCAACATGATGCGTGCGCTGGCCGTGCGTGTGGGTCTGTCGGTGCTGCTGTTCTTGTGCATTCTGTTGAGCTACTGGATGGGCTGGATTCGCCCCACGGGGATTCCGCTGGGCCAGTAAAACCAAACGCCGCTATGAGCGGCGTTGATGGTCGAAGCGGCGGCGGGACGAGCGCCGGGCCGCTCCCAAGTCCTGTCCTGAGGTATCGAAGGGCGGCCCGCATCCCCTCGGGGGATCGGTCGATGTATTCATCGACCGAGGGGTCGACTACAACCAGTACACGACGATGTACAGGCCGAGCCAGACCACGTCCACGAAGTGCCAGTACCAGGCCGCGCCTTCGAAGCCGAAGTGACGCTGCGGCGTGAAATGGCCCTTCATCAGACGCAGCGTGATGAAGATCAGCATCAACATGCCCACGAACACGTGGAAGCCGTGGAAGCCGGTCAGCATGTAAAAGGTCGAACCGTAAATGCCGGAACTGAGCTTTAGGTTCAGGTCGGCATAGGCGTGCATGTACTCGTACACCTGAAAGCCCAGGAAGGTGGCGCCCAACAACACGGTGATCCACATCCAGGCGATGGTCTTGCCGCGTTGGCCGGCGATCAGCGCGTGATGCGCGATCGTGAGGGTGACACCGGAAGTCAGCAGCAGCCCTGTGTTCAGGGTGGGGATCCACCACCAGCCCATGGTCTTGAAGGGCTCGACGATGCCAGCCGGCGACGCGGTAGCACCCGCCACCGAGCTGGGCCAGAAGGCCTTGAAGTCAGGCCACAGCACGGCATTTTCCAGGCTGCCCAGGTTGGGAACAGCGTGCACACGGGTCCAGTACAAGGCACTGAAAAACGCGCCGAAGAACATCACCTCAGAGAAGATGAACCAGCTCATGCTCCAGCGGTAGGAGACGTCGACGTGGTCACTGTAGAGGCCGCCTTCGCTTTCCTTGATGGAGTCGCCGAACCACTGCTTGAGCACGAAGGCCCACCACAGCAGGCCGAACAGCACCAGGTAAGCCGCCCAGCCCTGGCCGTTGATCCACTGGCCCGCGCCGAAGATCACCATGAACAGGCCGATGGAGGCCATGACAGGGTGCCGCGAAGGTGCGGGTACAAAATAATGAGGGGTTTGCCCCGAGTGCGCCGCTGCCGACATGTTTTCTCCTACGAATCGGATCTTTTGAATCTTGAAATTGAAAGCTGCCTCAGGTGGCCACGCCACTTGAAAGCACCCAGCGCACCAGCAGCACCAGGCTTGCAATGAACACACCCACAGCCATCAGCGCCGCAATGATCACGTGCACCGGATTCAGCTGAGCCACATCTTTTTCATGCTCGGCCGACTTGCGCACGCCGAAAAACGACCAACCCACCGCACGCAGAGTCTGGCCAAACGAGCCCTTGCGCTGCACCGCGTCTTTGAGGCCTTCGCCGTTTTTGTCGCCGCTCACAGGCCCGGCTCCTTGGTCGGAGCCGCCGCCACTTTGCCGCCCACCTCGAAGAAGGTGTACGACAGCGTGATGGTCTTGACGTCCTTGGGCAACTTGGGGTCGATCACAAACACCACCGGCCACTGCTTGGACTCACCCGGCTGCAGCGTGTACTCGTTGAAGCAGAAACATTCGAGCTTGTTGAAATACGGCGAGGCCTGCTTGGGCGCGTAGCTTGGGATGGCTTGCGCGGCCATGGTGCGGTTCTGGGTGTTCTTGAACTCGTACATCACCGTGGTCAGCTCACCCGGGTGCACCTCGACATAACGCTTGGCGGGTTTGAAATCCCAGGGCCCGCGGGCGTTGGCATCGAACTCGACGGTGATGGTGCGCGAACGATCAACCTGCGTGTTGGACGGCGTGGCCTTCGAGTTGCCAGGCACCAAGCGCTCGGACACCGACAGCACGTTGATGCCCAGCGCGTCACAGATTGCACGGTACATCGGCACCAGCGCATAACCAAAGCCGAACATCAGCACGGCCACCACGGCGAGCTTGCCCACCATGCGGCGGTTGTCTCCGAGCAGTGTTCGGTCAAGTTTCATCACAGCCCAAACAACACGGCTCGGGTCAGGAAGCCGGCCAGAAAGATGAGGGCCACCGAGGCCAGGATCAAACCCAGCCGGCGGTTGCTCTTCTTTTGCTCGGGCGTCATGGTCACCGACTCAGTGCGCGGGCTTCAGCCAACGATCTTGTTGGCCGCGGCGTTCAGCTTGGGCGGCGTCTCGAAGGTGTGGAACGGGGCCGGCGACGGCACTTCCCACTCCAGGCCTTCGGCGCCTTCCCAGGGCCGCTGCGGCGCCTTCTCGCCCTTGCCCATCATGGCGGGCAACACGACGAAGAAGAAGAAGTACACCTGCATCAGCCCGAAGCCGAAGGCGCCGATCGAGGCCAGCATGTTGAAGTCGGCAAACTGCATCGGGTAGTCGGCATACCGGCGCGGCATGCCGGCCAGGCCCAGGAAGTGCATCGGGAAGAAGGTCACGTTGAAAAAGATCAACGAGCCCCAGAAGTGGATCTTGCCGCGCGTCTCGGAGTACATGACGCCCGTCCACTTGGGCGCCCAGTAGTAATAGCCGGCGAACATGGCGTACAGCGAGCCCGCCACCAACACGTAGTGAAAGTGGGCGACGACGTAGTAGGTGTCTTGCAACTGGATGTCGACCGGTGCCACCGACAAGATCAAGCCGGTGAAGCCGCCCATGGTGAACACGAAGATGAAGCCCACTGCAAACAGCATCGGCGTCTCGAAGGTCATCGAGCCACGCCACATGGTGGCGATCCAGTTGAACACCTTCACCCCGGTCGGGATGGCGATCAGCATGGTGGCGTACATGAAGAACAGCTGGCCCGTGACGGGCATGCCGGTCGTGAACATGTGGTGGGCCCACACGATGAACGACAAAATAGCGATCGACGAGGTGGCGTACACCATCGAGGTGTAGCCAAACAGCTTCTTGCGTGCGAAGGCCGGCACGATGTGGCTCACGATGCCGAAGGCCGGCAAGATCATGATGTAGACCTCGGGGTGGCCGAAGAACCAGAAAATGTGCTGGTACATCACCGGGTCCCCACCGCCAGCGGGGTTGAAGAAGCTGGTGCCGAAGTGGCGGTCAGTCAGCGTCATGGTGATGGCGCCTGCGAGCACGGGCATCACGGCGATCAGCAGGTAGGCGGTGATGAGCCAGGTCCAGCAGAACATGGGCATCTTCATCAGCGTCATGCCGGGGGCGCGCATGTTCAAGATGGTCACGATGATGTTGATCGAACCCATGATCGATGAGGCGCCGAGGATGTGCATCGCGAAGATGCCGGCGTCCATTGACGGGCCCATCTGCAGCGTGAGCGGCGCGTAGAGCGTCCAGCCGGCAGCGGGGGCACCACCGGGCATGAAGAACGAACCCACGAGCATCAGGCCGGCCGGAATGAGCAGCCAGAAGCTCAGGTTGTTCATGCGGGCGAAGGCCATGTCGGCCGCACCGATCTGCAGCGGGATCATCCAGTTTGCGAAGCCCACGAAGGCCGGCATGATGGCGCCGAACACCATGATCAGGCCGTGCATGGTGGTCAGCTGGTTGAACAGCTGCGGGTTGACGATTTGCAGGCCGGGCTGGAACAGCTCGGCGCGAATCAGCAAGGCCAGAACACCACCCACCATGAGCATGGTGAACGAGAACAGCAGGTACAAGGTACCGATGTCCTTGTGGTTGGTGGCGTACACCCAGCGGCGCCAGCCCTGCGGGCGGTGGTCGTCGTGGGCATGGTCGTCGTGGCCATGGCCGGCCGCGTGGCCGTGGGGGTCGAGTACTGCACTCATGGGTCTTCTTCCTTTGGGGCGCGGTTCTTTACGCGGAGCTGGTGTTACTTGCGAGCGGCAGCCACTTCAGCGGGCTGCACGAGCTGGCCGGTCTTGTTGGACCAGTTGTTCTTGGTGAAGGTGATGACGGCAGCCAACTCGGTGTCGCTCAGCTGCTTCCATGCGGGCATGGCACCGTTGTTCTGGCCGTTCAGCAGCACCGCGATCTGCTTGGACTTGTCGGCATCGAGCACCACGGCCGAGCCGTCGATCGGCTTGATCGCGCCAGCGCCCTTGCCGCTGGCCTGGTGGCAGGCGGCGCAGTTGGCGGCATAGACCTTCTCGCCACGGGCGGCCAGATCGGCCAGCACCCAAACCTTGTTCGGATCGTCCGCCTTGGCGGCAGCTTCCTTCTTCTTGGCATCGACCCACTTGGTGTAGTCCTCGGCGGACAGCACCTTCACGTGGATCGGCATGTAAGCGTGTTCCTTGCCGCACAGCTCGGCGCACTGGCCGTAGAAGTCACCGGTCTTTTCAGCGCGGAACCAGGTGTCGCGCACGAAGCCGGGGATGGCGTCTTGCTTGATGCCAAACGCAGGCACCATGAAGGCGTGGATCACGTCGTTGGCGGTGGTGATGATGCGGATCTTCTTGTCGACCGGCACCACCAGCGGGTGGTCGACCTTGAGCAGGTAGTCGTCGCCAGACGGCTTGCCCGAGTCGGACATCTCGCGATGTGCCGGGTCAAGCGAAGACACAAAACCGATGCCTTCGCCTTCGCCCTTGAGGTAGTCGTAACCCCATTTCCACTGGATGCCGGTGGCCTTGATGGTGATGTCGGCGGAGCTGGTGTCTTTCATCGCGACCACCACCTTGGTGGCCGGCAGTGCCATGAAGATCACGATGATGAAGGGAACCACCGTCCAGGCGATCTCGACCTTCACACTTTCGTGAAAGTTGGCTGCCTTGTGGCCCTTGGACTTGCGGTGTTTGAAGATCGAATAGAACATGACGCCGAAGACGGCGACAAAGATGACCAGGCACAAGATCATCATGAAGTTGTGCAGGTACTGCTGCTCGGCGGCGATCTGGGTCACCGGTGGGTGCAGATCAAGCTGATTCACCGCCGGGCCGCCAGGCAGGTTGTTGACGGCCATGGCAGCCGAGGTGGCCAACGCAGCGCCCAGAACCAGGCTGAACTGCGCCACTCTCTCGCAAAGAGACCGGCAAAGTGATTTCGTCGTCTTCATCATGGTCGTTTCAGTTTTCAAAATTCACATCGAGCTGGATGCGTGCCACCCTGACGCACCCGGGCGAACCTGCATTTTTCAAGCCCGCCAGTTTAACGCAGCCTTTCGTGCAGCCACCGCGCGCTCACGCCCGAGGCGATTTCGTGCGCACCATCGCACGCATGTCGTCGAGTGAAACCTTGGTTTCGGCACTCACGAGCGGGCGCGGCGCCGCCTTGAAGGCGTGGCCATACGCCACTTCAAAGCGCAGATAAATGCGCCCGTCGGGTGCTGCCATCGCGGCCAGCCCGGCCAGCAACTGCTCGCGCCAACGTGGCGTGCGCAGGCCGGCAAAACGATCGGGTGAAGCGTTGGCGCCCAGGCTGCGCAGCTCGCGCAGAAGCGCCTGGGGGCTGTCCCAGCTGAGGGTGAGCAGCTCCTGGTCCATCACCGGGTCGGCGAAGCCGGCATGCACCAGCATGTCGCCCAGGTCGTGCATGTCGACAAAGTCGGCCATGGGGGGTGGCCAGCCCAGGCGTTGATACAGCTCGTGCAAGTCACGCAGACTGCCGGGGCCGAGGCAGGAAAACATCACGAAGCCGTCGACGGTGAGGGCCCGCTGCCAGCGGGCGATGAGCGTGGCCGGGTCGACGGAAGCATGCAACATCATGTTGGCCCATACCAGCTGCACGCTCGCGGGCGCCACCTCGTCAGGTGACATCACCCGCACCGCTTCGCGCAGCCAGCGCCGGGCCGACCACCACGGCGCCTGCTCCGCTTGGCGGCTGCGCGCCTGCAGCGCCTCGGTGGGCTCGACGATGTGGCGCCGTGCCGCCGGGTAAGCCCGGGTCAACAGCGCGCTGCCTGCGCCACCAAACGCCCACCAGTCGAGCAACGCCTCGGGTTGGGCGCGGATGATGCTCAGCCGCTCGGCCATGCGGCTTGCCACTTCGCCGTGCAACCACGGCGCTTTGTCGGCACGCGCGAGGCGCCTCAGGCAGGCCCGTACGTTCATCACGTCGAGGTGTCGCGTCGTCGGTGCAGAAGGCTCGCTCATGGAGAGCGGCAGTATATTGACGCGGTGCTTTTCACACGCTTGCTCCAGCAAATACCCAGCCAGTGCGCGGTGTGTCGCGGCTGGGGTGAACAGTTGTTGTGCACGGTTTGCAACGATCTTTTTGCGACGCCGGCCTCACGCTGCGGGCGCTGCGCCTCGCGGGTGCCGGCAGGGGTGCCGACCTGCGGTGCATGCATCGTCAACCCACCGGCCTTTGATGGCGCGCTGGCCGGCGTGGACTACGCGCACCCGTGGTCGGCGCTGATCACGCAGTTCAAGTTCCACGCGGCGCTCGATCTCGCGCCGGCACTTTCGCTGCTGCTGCAAACCGCGCGGCAGCGTGCCGATACACCCGAGCCCGATCTGTTGTTACCGGTGCCGCTGAGTCACGCGCGGCTGCGCGAACGTGGTTTCAACCAGGCCTGGGAACTGACACGCCGGCTGGGGCGGGCACTCACGCTACCGACCGACGCCCGGCTGCTGCTGCGAATCAAAGACAGCCCGCACCAGCTCGCCTTGCCACCCGAAGAGCGAGCCGCCAATGTGCGTGGCGTGTTTGCGGTGGAGCCGCTGCGGCGTGCCGAACTGAACGGCCTCTCGGTGGCAGTGATCGACGATGTGATGACCACCGGCGCGACCTTCAGCGAGATCGCCCGAGTGCTCAAACAGGCCGGCGCGTCACGTGTCGAAGCCTGGGCGCTGGCACGCACACCGCGCCCCGCGTGACTGAGCTGACAATCACGCCCTCATGTTCAACATCGTCCTTGTCCAACCCGAGATCCCGCCCAACACCGGCAACGTGATCCGCCTGGCGGCCAACACCGGCTGCGCCTTGCACCTGATCGAGCCGCTGGGGTTTTCGATGGACGACCGCCTGTTGCGCCGCGCGGGGCTCGATTACCACGAGTACGCGAGCGTGCAGCGCCACGCGTCGTGGAGCGCGTTCATCGACTCGGCCCAGCCCGACCCCGCGCGTTTGTTTGCATTCACCACCCGCGGCAGCCAGGGGTTTTCCAGCGTGAGCTGGCAGCCCGGCGACTGGCTGGTGTTCGGCTCGGAAACCGCCGGCCTGCCCGCTGCCCTGCGCGACAGCATTCCGACCACACAACGTGTGCGCCTGCCGATGCGCCCTGAGCAGCGCAGCCTCAACCTCAGCAATGCGGTCGCGGTGGCGGTGTTCGAAGCCTGGCGGCAAAACGGCTACCGCGGCGGCGCCTGAGCTGCTTCAGTGCTCGCGTCGCGCGTCACGCGACATCAGCTCCTGGATCGCCTGCACCGGGCTGATGTGGCCCTCAAGCACACGCACCACCGCTTCGGTGATGGGCATGTCAACACCACAGGCTTGCGCACGCTGGAGCACCGTGGCGGCACAGGCGACGCCTTCGGCCACGTGGCCGAGCTCTTGCAATATTTGAGCGAGAGGCAGACCTCGGGCGAGCAACAGGCCCACCTTGCGGTTGCGTGACAGGTCACCGGTGGCGGTGAGCACCAGGTCGCCTAAGCCACTCAGCCCCATGAAGGTTTCGGCGCGGGCACCCAAGGCCACGCCCAGGCGCGTCATCTCGGCCAAACCACGGGTGATGAGCGCTGCGCGGGCATTGAGCCCGAGTTGCAAACCATCGGCAATGCCGGTGGCAATGGCCATCACGTTTTTAACCGCACCGCCCACTTCCACACCGACCGGGTCGCTGGAGGCGTAGATGCGCAGGCTGTCGCTGTGAAAGGCCTCGACGGCCTTCTGGCACAGGGCTTCGTCGGTGCTGGCCACCACCAGCGCCGCCGGCTGGCCGCGCGCCACTTCGAGCGCAAAGCTCGGGCCCGACAAGATGCCGACGTTCACCGCCCCTGGCCGCACCGCACGCGCCACCTCGTGGCCGAGCAGGCCGCTGCCTTCTTGGAAGCCCTTGCACAGCCACAACACTCCGCTCGCCGTGGCCGGCAGGCGTTGCAGCATCTCGTGCAGCCCGGCCATCGGGGTGGCGATGACGATCAGGCCGCCCTGCGCGTGCGCCACGGCGGCGTCGAAATCGGCCGTGACCTGCAAGCTGTCGGGCAGCGCCACGCCGGGCAGGTAACGCTGGTTTTCGCGCGTGGTTTGCAGTTGCTGGCACTGCTGCGCGTCGCGCGCCCACAGCAGCGTGGGGTGACGTGCGGCTGTGCTCGTTGCGAGGGCCGTGCCCCAGGCGCCAGCCCCCAGCAGCGTCAGGTTCATCGCTGTCTGTGAGATGTCAGTTGAGGTTGGACTGGGCACCGTTGACGGCAGCCGCCTGCTGCTGTTGCTGCGACTCGTACATGGCCTGGAAATTCACCTCGGCCAACACCACGGGTGGGAAGCCCGCGCGTGTGCACACGTCAGACACGATGGCGCGCAGGTACGGGTAAATGATCTGCGGGCAGGCGATGCCGATGAGGGGCTGCATCTGGTCATCGGGGACGTTGCGGATCTCGAAGATGCCGGCCTGCTTGGCCTCGACCAGGAACAGCGTCTTGTCGGCCACGGTGGTGGTGACGGTGGCGGTGACGGTCACTTCGTAGATGCCATCGGTCACCGGGTTGGCGGCCAGGGCCAGGTTGATGTCGACCTGCGGCTGGGCTTGCTCCAGCAGAATTTGTGGCGAGTTGGGTTGCTCGAGCGACAAGTCTTTCAGGTACACACGTTGAATCTGGAACACGGGAGTGGTGTTGTCGTCGGCCATGGTGATCTCGCAAAATGAAGTAAAAACAAAAGCCCGCACCTGCGGGCGCTGGATTATGTCCGAGGCCCTGTGACGGCTCAGGCGCCTTGCAGCAGCGGCATCAAGCCCCCACGCTGGTCGAGCGCCATCAGGTCGTCGCAGCCACCCACGTGGGTGCTGCCGATGAAGATCTGCGGCACGGTGCGCCGCCCGGTGAGCTGGATCATGGTGTCGCGCTGCGACGGGTCGAGATCCACGCGCACTTCGTCGATCTGCGCCACCCCGCGCTGCTGGAGCAGCATCTTGGCGCGCTGACAAAACGGGCACACCTGGGTGGTGTACATCTTCACCGCCTGCATGGCTTGCCCTCCGGTTCAGGCTGACTTTTCGACCGGCAAGTTGGCTTCGCGCCAGGCCTTCAGGCCGCCGGCCAGGGGCCGCGCATTGGCAAACCCCAGCTTGTTCAGGATAGCCACCGCACGCGAGGCGCGTGAGCCGGTGGCACACACCACCACCAGCGGCAAGGCCTTGTTCTTGGGCAGGTCGGTGCTCGCCTCCAGGCCGCTCAAGGGCACGCTCTTGGAGCCGATCGCATGGCCTGCGGCGTATTCGGTGGGTTCGCTCACGTCGATGAGCACGGCACGTTCGCGGTTGATCAGTTGCACGGCTTCGGCCGTGCTCAGCGCACCCGCCCCCGCACCCGCGCGAATGCGTGGCCACAGCAGCAGACCACCCGAGACCAGGGCCATCACGATCAGATACCAGTTGTCGACAAAGAATTTCACAAGGAGGCCCAGGGTGTTGGAGGCAAAGGCGAATTATAGAATTCGGCCCTTGCCCCGATTGCCGTGTGCCCTGCGCGCACCTTTGCCATGTACAAACTTGTGCTCATTCGCCACGGCGAATCGACCTGGAACCTTGAAAACCGCTTCACCGGCTGGGTCGACGTGAAACTCACTCCCACCGGCGTCGCGCAAGCCCAAGAGGCCGGGCGGCTGCTCAAGGCCAAAGGCTTCGACTTCGACGTGGCCTACACCTCGGTGCTCAAGCGCGCCATCTGGACGCTCTGGCACACGCTCGATCAGATGGACCGCACCTGGCTGCCAGTGGTGCACCACTGGCGCCTGAATGAGCGCCACTACGGCGGCCTGCAGGGCCTGAACAAAGCCGAGACCGCCAAGCAATATGGCGACGAGCAGGTGATGGTTTGGCGGCGCAGCTACGACACGCCGCCACCGCCGCTGGACGCCGATGCGCCGCTCAGCCAGCGCGGTGACATCCGCTATGCCAAGCTCAAGCCCGACGACATTCCGCTCACCGAATGCCTGAAAGACACCGTGGTGCGCGTGCTACCGGTGTGGAACGACAGCATCGCGCCCGCCATCAAGGCCGGCAAGCGCATCGTCATCGCGGCGCACGGCAACAGCATTCGCGCGCTGGTGAAGTACCTGGACAACATCGCCGACGACGACATCGTGGGCGTGAACATCCCCAACGGCATTCCGCTCGTCTACGAACTCGACGCGCAGTTGAAGCCCATCAAGAGCTACTACCTCAAGACCTGAGGCTCAGCCCAGCAGGCGGTGGCGCGTCCAGGCCGGGCTGCGCAGCCGCTTGCGAACGAGAACGCCGCAACTCGGGCCGTGTTTTGACTGTGACACACTGCTTCGCAATGCGGCGCCTCTTCCGCGCCGCCGGGGCTCTACGCGTGAACACTTCAACCTCCCGATTCAACGGCTTCA
>JBKJJF010000267.1:0-5483 GCA_046598195.1 Rhizobacter sp.
CATCACCGTCAACGGCGTGGCACCCACCGTGGTGCGCAGCGAGATGGCGCGCCACTGGCTCGACAACCCCGAGACCTACAAACAAGTCACCGACCGCATCCCGCTCGGGCGTGTGGGCGACCCGCCCGACGTGGTGGGGCCGACGATGTTCTTCTGCTCGCCGGCGGCGGCCTTTGTGACGGGGCAGGTGCTGTATCTGGACGGGGGCATCACGGCCAGCCAGTGAACTCCACGCGCCACGCGACGCCGTGCCACGGTGACGGTTTCTCAGCGCAAAGGCAAGACACCTACACCCATCTCCGAAACGTGCCCCTCGTCACACCCCGCGCCGCTCAGGCAACCACTTGAGCAAGGCCGCGTAGAGCGTGGCCAGGTTGACCGGCTTGGTGATGAAATCGTTCATACCCGCCGCCAGGCAAGCCCGTCGGTCTTCGTCGAAAGCATTGCCCGTCATCGCGAGGATCGATATGCCGGCCCAGCCGGGCAGCGCGCGGATGGCACGGGTGGCTTCCACGCCGTCCATGAGGGGCATCTGCATGTCCATCAGCACCAGGTCGTAGGTGCGGGCCTGGGCGCTGTACAGCGCTTCGCGGCCGTTGACCGCCACGTCGACCACCAGGCCGGCGGCGTGCAGCATGGCTTGCGCCACGTCGCGGTTCACTGCGTTGTCTTCGGCCAGCAGAATGCGCGCCCCGCGGTGGCCTTGCAGCAGGCGTGCTTCGCCTTCGGCGACGCCGGGCAGAGCCGCGGCCACGCCGGCTTGGCCGCGTTGCAGACAGGCCGTGAACCAAAACGTGCTGCCCACGCCGGGCGTGCTCTCGGCGCCGGCTTCTCCGCCCATCAGCTGGGCAATCCGGCTGGCGATGGTGAGGCCCAGGCCGGTGCCGCCGTACTCGCGGGTGGTGGACGCATCGGCCTGCTCGAAGGCCTGGAACAAGAGCGGCATCTTGTCGGGCGCGATGCCAACGCCAGTGTCCTCGACCTCGAAACGCACCTGGAGCACACCCCCCTCGTCCGGCAGCAGCTTGGCCCGCAGGACGATGCGGCCCTCGTGGGTGAACTTGACGGCGTTGCCGGCGTAGTTGAGCAGCGCCTGGCGCAGTCGAGTCGGGTCGCCGCGCAGCCACTGCGGCACGTCGCCGCTGTCGACCGCCAGCGTGAGCCCCTTGTCGCGCACTGATTCACCGAGGATGGAGGCCACGCTGCCCAGCACCTCACCCAGGTGGAAGTCGGTGTGCTCCAGCTGCATGCGGCCGGCTTCGATCTTGGACAGATCGAGCACGTCGTCGATGATCGACAGCAGGTGCTGGCTGGCGCTGTCGATGCGGTCCATGCGCTCCACCTGCTCGGGCGAGGCCGCCTCACGCCGCAGCAACTGATTGAGGCCAACGATGGCGTTCATCGGGGTGCGGATCTCGTGGCTCATGTTGGCCAGGAAGCGGCTCTTGGCACGGTTGGCGGCTTCGGCGGTGTTCTTGGCGATCGACAGCGCGGCCGTGCGCTCCTCTACCAGTTTCTCCAGTTGGATACGGTGCCGATCGAGCGCTTCTTCGGCATCCTTGCGGTCGGTGATGTCAGTGCTGGAGCCGAACCACTTCAAGACCTTGCCCTGCGGATCACGCTGGGCCACCGCCATCGCCGAATGCCAGCGGTAGACGCCATCGAAACGGCGCAGTCTGAAATCCGTCTGGTAGGCCATACCGGTGTTCACGGCCAGCATCCAGCGCTCGACACTCGCGGGCAGGTCGTCCGGATGAACGACCTCGCGCCAGCCGGAGCCAATCAGGTCGTCGAAGCCGAGCCCGAAGTACTTTAGTACGCTGCGACTCACATAGTCGAGCTGGCCATCGGGTTGAGCGGTCCAGATCTGGTTGGGGATGCCATCGGCCATGGCCTGCAGCCGCGCTTCGCTCATCTGCAGCGTGTGCGCGATGGCGTCGCGCTCGGCCAGTTGGTCACGCAGCTGGTGCTGCAGGCGGGTCACGCCGTGGGCCAGTTCGTGCAGCTCGTTGGGCCGTCGTGTCTGCGGCTCGGGGGCCGGCTCATCCAGGCGTTGCGGCGTCATGCGCTGCACGTGGTCGGACAGCGCCAGCACCGGCAGCGTGACGCTCTTTCGAAGCAGCGTGAACATGAGCACCGCGAGCAGCAGCAGCTCGATGCCCAGCACGGCGATGAGGCGGCTCACGTCTTTCCAGACCTGGCTGCGCAGTGCGTCAGGGTCGAGGATGAGGCGCAACTCGCCGATCACCATCTCGCCCTCGGGCGCGCGCAGCACATAGCTCAGCGCCGACCCGGCGCGCTCGGGCTTCGTGCCCGCTTTGCTGTACGTGACGCGCAGATCGGGTGCGACCACCTCAACCCTCTGCAAGGCCGGAAAGTGATTCAGCCCCGACAGCACATGCCGCACCGTCTCTTCGTCGAAATCCCACACGGCCTTGCTCAGTTGCCGCCCGAACAAGGCCACGATGGCCTCCACCTGCTCGTGCTGGCGGGCCGATTCCTGGCGATGGCCGATCCACGCGTTGATGAGGCCGAGCGGGAGGGACAAGGCCAGCGTGTAGCCCATCACCAGCACCAGCAGCTGGCGTGACAGCGTTCGGCGGGGCGCGCTCACCATCACCCCTGGCTAGCCGCCCACGCAAGGCTTGGCAGCCTCGCGGTAGGCGTCGAGCGTGAAGCCGAATCGGCCAAGCGTTGGCCGGTACACCTGGGAGAAGTTTCTGAAGTCGATGCGCTGCACACAGCCCGCGAGGCGCAGGTGCGACTCCACGTTGGCCTGCGTCGCAACCAGGGTGGGGAACTCCAGCGTGCTGCCCTGCTGGGCTGCAAAATCGAAGCCCAGCAGGTAGTCGTACACCAGCACGGCGACCTGCGCATACGACAGCAAGCTGCTCGCCGCGGTGGCGACGAACTTGCCCTCCTTCACCAGATTGAGCCCCAGGGCCGACAGATCCAGCCCGCCGGTGAACGCGTCTTTCCCGAGCGTTCGGCCCTGCTCGGCCAGCGCCTGCGCCGCGCCGGCACCCAGCTGGTCGCTCGCCGCCCACACCACGCTGGCCTGCGGATAGCGTTTCAGCAGCTTGGTGGTGAGTTGCCGGCCTTCTTCCGGCGTCCATTCGGTGGGCACGACCTGCTTGAACACCGCCTTGGGGTGAGCCCGCACCGCACGCATCAAACCCGCCTGGCGCAAGCCCGAACCGAACCAGCTGGGGTTGCCCCCGACACCGACCACCGGGATCGTCCCGTCGCTCGCAAAGGCCTGCTGTTGCTGCGCGGCTTGCAGCAAGGCCATGCCGAGCGCGTAGCCCTTTTCTTCTTCGGCCCAGTTGAACAAGGCGGCCCAACTCTTGTACTTCTGGCGCGGCGACGGGCCCACGGCCGGCAGCTCGGAAGGGAACAACGGCCCCAGGATGAACACCGGGAGGTGCAAGGCCTCGGCCGCCTCCAGCAGGGCCGCGCTGTGGCCGATGACCGGCACGGCAATGACGGCCTGCGGCCGAGGCTCGGTGGAGAGGATGCGCAGCGCGTCTTGCTGGCGAGCGAAGCGGTTCTGCACGCCGAAGCTGTAGGGAACAAAGTCGAACCCGAGGCTCAGGGCCACCTGGTCGATGATGCGAAAAACCTGCGGCCAGTAGGTGTTGCCTTCGCTGTTGGGCGAAAGAAAAACGATGCGGGGCCGCATCCGCGGCGCGGCCCCGGTGGGCCGGGGCGCACCGCCCGCCAGCACCCCGAGCCCCGCGGTCAGAAGCGCCCGGCGCAGGGGCTCGTGCAGCGTTTGGGGAGGGCCATGCGCAGACACATTGGCCTTGTCGTTAGGGAGGGCCGATGCGCGCTTGCGCAAACGCTGCGAACCACGGCACACAGTCGGCGTTCGCCATCGCGTCGAGCTTGAACACCTGATCCGGCGGTGTGCCCATCAACAGTTTTTTCACGGGCAGCTCCATCTTCTTGCCCGACAGTGTGCGCGGTATGCCGCTCACCTGGAAGATTTCGTTGGGCACGTGGCGCGCCGACAGCGCGGTCTTGATGGCCTCGCGCAATTTTTTCGTCAACGCCTCGTCGAGCGACACCCCTTCGCGCAACACCACAAAGAGTGGCATGTAGCTCTCGCGACCCAGGTACTCCAGGTCGACCACCAGGCTGTCGAGCACTTCGGGCAGGGCCTCGACCGCGCGGTACAGCTCGGCGGTGCCCATGCGGATGCCGTGGCGGTTGATGGTGGCGTCGCTGCGGCCGTAGATGATCGAGCCGCCGTTCGGTGTGATGCGCAGCCAGTCGCCGTGGCGCCAGATGCCGGGGTACATGTCGAAGTAGCTGTCGTGGTAGCGCTGGTTGCCTTCGTCGTTCCAGAAGTAGAGCGGCATCGACGGCATGGGTTTGACGCACACCAGCTCGCCCACCTCATCGACCAGCGCTTGGCCTTGTTCGTTCCACGCTTCAACCGCCGCGCCGAGGCAACGGCATTGCATCTCACCTTCGATCACCGGCAGGGTGGGCAGCCCGGCGATGAAGGCGCCTGCAAAGTCGGTGCCGCCTGAGAGCGAGCTGAGCCAGATCTTCTGGCCGTCGACCAATGGCATGTTGTCGTAGACCCAGCGGTAGCAGTCGCTCGCCAGCGGCGAGCCGGTAGAGCCCAGGCCGCGCAGGCGCGACAGGTCGGCCACCTGCATCGGGTGCACGTCGGCCTTGAGGCAGCTCGCGTAGAAGGCCGCTCCGGCACCGAAGAAGCTGACCTTGGCAGCGGCGGCAAAACGCCACAGCGTGTTCCAGTCGGGGCCGCCTAGTGCTGCGCTTTTGCCGCCGGGGTTGCCGTCATACAAACAAATGGTGGTGCCGAACAAGAGGCCGTTGACCTGCGCGTTCCACATGATCCAGCCGGTGGCGCTGTACCAGTGGTAACGGTCGCCGGTCTCGGCCGTGGGGCCAAGGTTGTTGTGCAGGCGGCCCATCTTCAGCGCTTCGAGTACCACCCCGCCGTGGCCGTGCACGATGGGTTTGGGCAGGCCGGTGGTGCCGCTGGAATAGACGACCCACAGCGGGTGCTCGAAGGGCACCCAGGTCGGCTCGAACGGCGCTTCGTCGGCGGTGAGCGCATCGAAGTCGTGTGCCGCACGTTGCGGGCCGGTGAGCGATTGCGGATCGGCCGTTTCATCGAGGTAGCGCCACAGCAGCACATCACGCACGCTCGGCAACTCGGCCAGCAGGCCGCGCAACACCGGCAGGCGGTCGTGCGCCGTGCCGCCGTACACATAACCGTCGCAGGCGATCAGCACCTTGGGCTCGATCTGGCGGAAGCGGTCGAGCACCGCCACCGGCCCCATGTCGGGCGAACACACCGACCACACGGCGCCGACGCTGGCGACGGCAAAAAACGCGACGGCGGTTTGTGGCGCGTTGGGTAAAAAAGCGCAAACACGGTCGCCCGGCTGCACCCCCAGGCGCTTGAGGTGCGCCGCGAGCGAAGCGACTTGCCGCCGCAGCTC
>JBKJJF010000161.1:0-17672 GCA_046598195.1 Rhizobacter sp.
TCTCACCCGGTGATTTTGGGCAGCCTCTACAGCAGCAAGCAGGTGCCGCCCTATGCGCTGGCGGCCGAGAACAACACCAAGGCGATCGTCACCCGCTGCAAGTCGAAGATCGAGTTCGACGAAGACAAGAAGGTAATCACCATCATCACGCCGGGCAACAACAAGGTCGTGATCAGCGACGACGGCAAGTCGATCTTGCTGCAAGACCAGAACAACAACAAGGTCGAGCTCAACAGCAGCGGCATCACGCTCGACAGCCCCAAAGACATCAAGCTCACGGCCAAGGGCGGCATCACGCTCGATGCCGTCAACGCCATCAGCCTCAGCTCCAAGGCCGACGTGAAAAGCGCCGGCCTCAACATCAGCAGCGAAGCGCAGGTGGGCTTCACGGCCAAGGGCAATGCGAGCGCCGAGTTGTCGGCTGCGGGGCAGACGGTGGTCAAGGGTGCGATGGTGATGATCAACTGAACCTTTGTGGAAACCCAAGCAAGATGCCCCCCGCCGCCCGCCTAACCGACATGCACGCCTGCCCGATGGTCACCCCCGGCCTGCCCCCGATCCCGCACGTCGGTGGCCCGGTGATCGGCCCCGGCGTGCCGACCGTGCTCATCGGCAAGCTGCCAGCCGCCGTGCTGGGCGACAACGCGGTGTGTGTGGGCCCGCCCGACGCCATCATCAAAGGCTCGGCCACTGTGATGATCGGCAGCAAGCCGGCCGCTCGCGTGGGCGACACCACGGCCCACGGCGGCAGCATCGTCATGGGCTTTCCCACCGTGATGATCGGAGGCTAGAACAGCATGGCCACCGAGACTCAATTCCTCGGCACCGGCTGGGCCTTCCCGCCGGGCTTCGACTGGCGCAGCAAAGAAGCGATGCTCGTCAGCGAGGTGCAAGACATCGAGCAGAGCCTGCGCATCCTGCTGGGCACGGTGCCGGGCGAGCGTGTCATGCAGCCGGCCTATGGCTGCGGCATCAAGCGCATGGTGTTCGAGACCGTCAACGACAGCACGCTCACCGAGATCAAAGACATCGTGTCCAAGGCGGTGCTCTTCTTCGAAGTGCGCATCACCCTGCATGAGATCGACATCGACTGGAACGACGCGCTCAACGGCGTGCTGCGCCTGAAGCT
Source organism: Rhizobacter sp. (assembly GCA_046598195.1). Classification (GTDB taxonomy): domain Bacteria; phylum Pseudomonadota; class Gammaproteobacteria; order Burkholderiales; family Burkholderiaceae_C; genus Rhizobacter. Next base: position 1,130 of record JBKJJF010000161.1, read on the forward strand.
CGATTACACGGTGCGCACCACCAACACCCGAACCAACATGGTCTACCCGCTGTACCTGCGCGAAGGGACCAACCTGAGGCAGCCGGAATGAGCGACGGCTGCGAGCAACGCGAGCGTTTCCCTGCCGCCTTGGGCGAGGGCTACTTTCGCGCCGACGAGCTGGGCTTCGAAACCCTGGCCGCCATGAGCGCGGGCCTGGCCTCGCAGCTGCGTTTTGTCGACCTGGCGCACAACGCGGCCGGCCACTGGGGCGAGCTGTTTGAGGGCGACGAAGCCTTGGTCATGGCGCGCATCATCGCCACCGATCTGCGCAACGCGCAGGCCGACTTTGTGCGTGATGCCGAGGGCGCCCCGCTGCCCGTTTTGGCGCAGCACGTGATGGCGCTGGCGGTGCAGATTGATGCTTGGCTCAAGTCGTTGAAGATGAGCGAGCAGCCCGCGGGCCGCCGCCTTTGCGCCCGCATCGAGCACCTGCTGGCGCAGCCCCTGGGCGATGACCTGCAGTGGGTGCTGGAGAAGTTCGGTGCGCACGCTTGGCAATCCCAGCGGCTTGATCACGCCAAGAAGCGCTTCGACCCAGCCTGGTTCGGGCAGCAGCCTCTGCACGAGGCCTCGGCCCACCGCAGCGACCGAGAGATGCTGCGCCGGCGCTTTTTCTCGTTCGTGAGCGCCATCGAGCGGGTGCAAGACCTGGCGCGCGAGCTGCTGCCCGAGTCGCTGACGAGCCAGGCGCACGCGCCGGCCGCGGGCTTGTTGATGGCCTTCTTGCAGCTGCACCAGGGGGTGCAAAAGCGCATCAACCGTTTCACCGACCGGCACGCTGATTTTTATTACGACGACTGCCTGCGCATGCAAGCGCTGCCGGCCGTGCCCGATGGGGTGCACCTGGTCTGCGAGCGCAACCCGCGCGCCACGCGCGAGGTGGTGGTGGCACGTGGCACACCCTTCCTCGCCGGCAAAGATGCACAAGGCCAGCCCATCGAGTTTCGCGCCGACGACACCGTGCTCGTTACCGACTGCCAGGTGGCCGCCCTGGTCACACTTCAGCTCGGCCGCGACAGCCTGATCTCGCCCGAGCGCGAGTTCGGCTATGTCACCCGCGCCGAAGTGGCTCGCCTGCCCTGGCCCGTGCCCGCACCCGCCAACACCCCTGCCAACACCCCCGCCGATGCCCCCGCCGATGCCCCCGCGCCGCATTGGCCGCTGTTTGGTGGCAGCACCCGCAGCAGCGCGGCCGGTGTGCACCAAGACGCCGAGCTCGGCCTGGCCATCGCCTCGCCCTTGCTCGCTTTGCAAGAAGGGCAGCGTGAGATCGAGCTGACGCTCGAACTCGGGCACGTGGTCGATGCCGACCGCCGCCTGCAGCACCTGGCCGAGCGGGTGGGCACCGAAGCTCGGTCGATGCGGCGGCGGCTGCCGGCGCTGTTCAAGCGCTATCTGGTGCTGGCCCCCACGCTGCTCAGCAGCCTGGAGCACAACGACCTCGACACCACCGCGCTGCGCCTGGCCCGCCAGGCCCTGGAGCGCCAGCCTGCGAGCCCTGCGGCGCTGGGCTACTACGAGATTTTTCTCATCGAGCTGACGGTGCGCGCGCCCACCCGCACACTGTTTTTTGCTCGCCTGGGCAAGCTCTTTTCGCGCTGGCTGCTGGCGCGCACCGACTGGTTGAGCGACGACCACCTGCAAGCCCTGCGCGAGACCGCCAACCGCTTGCTCAACGAGAGCGACCGCCCCGCCCCCGTGGCCGGCGACCCGCGTTGCCTGATCCAGGGCCCCAACCGGCCAGAGCGCGAGCTGATCTTCGGCCAGCTGTTCAACAGCATCTTCAGCTTCAGCCTCACCACCGCCAGCGGCTGGATGCCGGTCACCGACTTTTTTGTGGCCGCATGTGACACCCCCGGCACCAGCCCGTTCACCGGCATCCACATCGTCTTGCGCCTGCGCCCGCAAGACCCGGCGGTGGTGGGTTGCAGCAGTGCCGTGCACGGTGCGGGCTGGCCGACCGAGCTGCCGGTGCTGCGCATCCAGCTGCGCCCGCAAGGCCGCCTGTTCCCCTATTCGTTGCTCGAAGAAACGCTGCTCGCCGAGGTGGCGCTGGTGGTGCGGGTGCAAGGCCTGCGTGATGTGGTGATGCACAACAACCTCGGCCGCCTGGATGCGGCCAAACCCTTCATGCCCTTCGGCCCCTTGCCGAGCACCGCTTCGTACTGCGTGTTTGGTGCCGCCGAGATTGCGCGCAAAAACGTCACCCGTTTGTGTGTGAACGTCGAGTGGTCGGGCCTGCCGGTCGAAGAAGGTGGCTTCGGCAGCTACTACAGCGCCTACGACCACCACCTCAGCAACCGCTCTTTCACCGCCACCGCCGCCATCTTGCGCGACGGCCAATGGCACAACGCGGGTGCCCCCGGCAGCGTGGCCTTGTTCGAGACCGCCGATGCCAGCGGCCGGCTGCGCAGCCACGCCCGCTGGACCCTCGGCGAGCCGGCGCTGCGTGCCCATGGGCGAGCCACGCTTGAGCCGCTCGACTTCCAGCTCGGCGCGCGCAACGGCTTCTACCGCATCCAGCTGCACGGCCCGGCGATGGGCTTTGGCCACGCCGCCTACCCCAATCTCCTGACCGAAGCGGTGTCGGCCAACACCTTGCGCCGTCGCAAGCAACCCCTGGTCTTGCCGCAAGCGCCCTACACCCCTTTGATCGAGCGGCTGACGCTCGACTACGAAGCCCAAAGCCACATCGTGCTCGGGCGCGAGCGCAACGCCGACGAATCCGCCAACACCGAGCAGGTGCTGCACCTGCACCCCTGCGGCATCTCGCAGGTCTACCCCGGCGTGGCCGGCGCCAGCCCGAGCCTGTGGCCGCGCTTCCAGCACGGCGGCAACCTCTACATCGGCCTGTCTGCCGAGGCGCTGTCGGGCGTGCTCACGCTGCACTTTCATTTGCGCGACGAAGCCGCGGTGGAGTCGCTCAGCGGCGAGCCACGCCCGCCCACCGAATGGGCCTACCTGGCGTCGAACCAATGGCGCGCCCTCACGCCCCAGCAGGTGATGGCCGACACCACCTGCGGCTTTCTCACCTCGGGCATCGTCACCCTCGACGTGCCGGCGCAGATCGACCGCCACAACACCATCTTGCCGGCTCATCTTTACTGGCTGCGTTTGTCGGTCGACCGCGAGTTCGACAGCTTTGCCGGCTTGTACGGCGTGCGCACCCAGGCCCTGCGCGCCAGCCGCGTGATCAACGCGGGCACGGTGTTCAGCGCCGAGCCGCTGCCGGCGGCCAGCGTGAAAGAGCCGTCGGTCACGGTGTTTGGCCTGGCGGGCGTCACGCAGATCGGGCCTTCGTTTGGCATGCGCGCCGCCGAAGACCGCCGCCAGATGCGCACGCGTGTGGGCGAGCGGCTGCAGCACAAGCAGCGCGCCAGCACACCCTGGGACTACGAGCGTCTGGTGCTGGAGCGGTTTCCGTCGGTGCTCAAGGTCAAGTGTTTCCCGCACCTGTCGAGCCACATGCAGGGGGTGAGCCCGGGTGAGGTGCTGGTGGTGGTGGTGCCTGCCCCGCCGGTCACCCACGCTGCGACCGATGCCCACGCGCCGGTGCTCTCGGCCACCGCCGAGCCGCACCTCAACGCGGTCGAGCTGGCGCGCATTCATGACCACCTGCGCGCGCTGTCATCACCCTTTGCCCAACTGCAGGTGCGCAACGCGGTGTACGAGCGCATACAAGTGCGCTGCACCGTCAAGCTGGCCCGCGGCGCGCAGGCCGGGCAGGCGCTGCGCCGCATCAACCAGGCGATCACCGACTACATCTCACCGTGGCGCGAGGGCGGCTGCCAGCCGAGCTTTGACTGGGCGGTGCGCTGCGAAGACGTTGAAGCCCATGTGCGCTCGCTCGACTGCGTCGACTTCGTGACCCAGCTCTCGTTGCTGCACGTGGCGCAAAGTGATGCGCAGGTTTACACCTTGAGCGACACCGCGCGTGGCCAGGCCGAGCTGGCCACACGGGCGCGGCCACGCTCGCCCTGGAGCATCGTGCTGCCGATGCGCGAGCACATGCTGAGAGCGGTCGACACCAGCAGCGACGAGCGGCCCGAGGCCACCGGCATCAGCCGCCTGGGCCTGGGCGGCACCTTCATCGTGGGCGGGGCCGTGTCATGACCCTGCGCAACCGCGAGACGCTGCGCAACTACTTCGGCGACGGCAAGCTGCCCACGCGTTACCACTTCGGTGACCTCATCGACTCGATGCTCAACATGAGCGACGAGGGTTTTCGCAAGTCGGCCGAAAACGGGGTTGAGATCTCCACACCCATCGGCCACGACGCGCTGATGAGCTTCTACCGAGACCAGCGGCCCAAGTCAGCGCTGTGGTCGGTGAGCTATGGCGGCGGGCAAGACATGCTGCACTTCCAGCCCGGCAGCGCCAGCGCGGCGCGCGGGCGTGTGCCGGTGCTGGCGCTTGACGCCCAGGCCCGCGTGGGCGTGAACACCGGCGCGCCCAAACACACACTCGACGTGGCGGGTGTGGTGGCCTCCACCGGCCGGCGCGGCACCTACCAGCCGGCACGCGCGGTGCCGATTCTGGCCAACGGCGAGTGGCAAGACATCACCGACACCCTGACCGGCTGCCAGGGTTTTGAGGTGATGGCCGGTGCGGGCCACCCGGGTGGCGGCCGCTTCGCGTTGATGCACGCGATCGCGCTCAACACCTACAACCCCACCGCCGGCTGGCTCGACTTTCTCTCGCACAGAAAGCGCATCACGCCGCACCACGCCTACTACGGCCGCCGCTGCGACAAGCTGCAGTTGCGCTGGGAAGGCACCAGCGGCAAAAACGCCGCCTACCGGCTGCGCATCAAGACCGGCTGTGACTACGGCGAGGGTGTGCGCATCAAGGTGTTCATCACCCAACTGTGGTTCGACGAAACCACGCAGGGGCCGGAAGAATGAACAAGCCAGCGTCAAGCGCGCCAGCCGCGGGCCGAGCGCCGGGCCGCTCCCAAGCCGGCCCGGATTCCCTCGGGGGATCGGCCGACGTACCCGGCGGCCGAGGGGCCGTCATCCCGCGCAAGCGCCGGGCGGCACGCGGCGGCGCGGCCGACAGCGAGATCAGCTTCGAGAGCCTGCGCAGCGAAGGCATTCGTTTGTCGCAAGCCTTGTCGGGCCACAGCTGGACCGACTACAACCTGCACGACCCCGGCGTCACTCTCCTTGAGCTGCTTTGTTATGCGCTCACCGACCTGGTCTACCGCGCCGACTTCCCGGTGGCCGACCATCTGCAGGCGCCGGGTGCAGACGGCATTGCGTACGCCAAGCTCTCGCTGCACCCGCCGAGCGAGGCGTTCCCCTGCCGCGCCACCAGCGCGAGCGACTACCGCCGGGTGTTGCTCGACCAGGTGCCTGGGCTGGACGACGCCACGCTGGCCGCCGGCCCGCCGCCCGACGCCGGCGGTGTGGCCCTGGGCGACCACCGCGGCATCTACCGGTTGCAGCTGAAACTTTCGCAAGGCGTGGCGAGCGGGCAAGACACCCGCGTGGCCGATGCACGTGCCGCCTACCGCGCACGCCGCACCCTGTGCGAAGACATCGCCGACCAGGTGAGCCTGATCGACGACGCCTTGTGCAACCTGCAGCTCGACGTGGAGCTCTCCGGCCCGCGCGAAGCGGCCGACGTGCTGGCCGACATCTATGCCCGCTGCGCCCTGCACATGGCACAAGGCCTGGTGTTCAACAGCCTGGGCCACCTGTTGGCGTGTGGTGAAACACTGGAACGCATCTACACCGGGCCGGTCACCGAGCAGGGTTTTGTGGCCGAGGCCGAGGCCCCGGCCGCCGAGCTGCTGTTCGTGAGCGACCTCACCGCCCTGGCCAGGAGCGTGGAAGGGGTGCATGACGTGCGACGCTTGAGCCTGCAGCGCGACGGCGACAGCGCCCACAGCAGCGCCCTGCGCTGGCGTGGTGACACCTGGGCGCTGCGCCTGCGTGTGCCTGGCCTCACAGCCGATGTGCGCTCGCCCGACGCCGTGGCCGAGCTGCTGCAGCGCCAGGTGACGCTGCGCCGGCGCGGCGGCCGGGTGGCCGTGTCACCCACCGACTTGGCCAACCGCCTGGCCGACTTGTACGCCGCCAGCCGCACCCGGCGCCGCGAGGCCGCCGCCAGTGAATCGGTGCCCATGCCCGTGGGCCAGTACCGCGACATGCAGCACTACTTTTCGGTGCAAAACGACCTGCCTGCGGTTTACGGTCTGGGCCGGCAAGGCATGCCGCCTTCGGCCACGTTGCAAGAAAAGGCCCAGGCGCGCCAGCTGCAAACTTACCTGGTGTTGTTTGAGCAGGTGATGGCGCACAGCGCCGCGCAGATCGAGCACCTGCGCGAGCTGTTTTCGGCGCAAGACGCGCGCGGCCCCAGCTACTGGTGGAGCATGCTGGGCAGCAGCACCGTGCCCGGGCTCGATGCCTTCTACCTCGCGCCGCGCACGCAGGTGCAAGCCGAGGTCTACGAAACACGCGACCCGCAGGCCGAGCGCAAATCGCGTGTGCTCGACCACCTGCTGGCCCTGCATGGCGAGACCTACCGCCAGAACTCGATGCGCCAGTTCTGCGACTTCCTGAGCCCGGCCGAGCTTGAAGCCGCGTTGCTCGACAACAAGGCCGGCTTCCTGAAAGACATCGTCACTCTGAGCCGCGAGCGGGGTGCCGGGCTCGATTACGCCCAGCCTTCGTGGAACCAACCCGGCAAAGGCACCGGCTTGCAACGGCGTGTTTGCCACCTGCTGGGGTTTCGGCACCCGCACAGCCGCTCGTTGTTGCAGCCGTTCAGCCAGCAAAGGCGCGTGTTGCGAGCCGCGGGCGAAGACAAATCGCTGGGAGCGGTGAGCGGCGTGGGCAGCACGCAGGCCTTGCGGCCGCACCTCGGGCGGCTCACACACGAGGAGCTGCGTGCCGACCTGGCGGCCATTCAGCCGCTGCGCGGCGAGGCGCTGAGCGAAGCCTTTTTGCGCTGCGGCCTGTACCGTGACCGTTACCGCCTGCTGGGTGCGCCGCATGACCATGCCGGCGCTGCGCCACCCCAAGGGCCACAACAACTCGTGCTCGGGCCCGACGAAGCCGGCCGCTGGTGGCCGCTCGGCCACTTCGCCAGCCCCGAAGCGGCGGCCCGGGCCGCCGACAGCACGCGCCGCTTTCTGATGCACCTGAGCCTGGAAAGCGAAGGCCTGCACGTGGTCGAGCACGTGCTGCTGCGCCCGGTGGGCAACAGCCCCGAGCACGCCAAGCTCACCGAGCTGCCAGGCGACTTTTACGCGCTGCGCCTGACGGCGGTGTTCCCCGCCTGGACGGCACGCTGCGCGCAAACCAACTTTCAGCGTTTCGCCGACGAGACGGTGCAAATCAACTGCCCCGCGCACGTGGCCGCGCGTTGCCTGTGGCTCGGTCATGAAGCGATGCAGGGCTTCGAGAGCAGTTATGCCGAGTGGCTGGATGCCAAGCTCAAGTTCTGCAAGGTCGCCGAGTCGGTGCTCGACGAATCGCGCGCTGACCTGCGTGCGGCCGATCGCCTGAACCGCGCCGCCTGCGCCGTGATCTTGTGTTTGCGTGATGTGTGGCCCACCCATGGCTGATTCGCACTGCATCGACAGCCTGCAGTTCGAAGTCGACTTCGACACGGCCGAGCACGCCTTTGAAGAACAGAACCGCGTTGCCGCATTTGCCCGTGCCCGCGCGCCAAAAATCATTGACGAGGTGTTCGACCAGTTTTCGCAGGCCGGCCAGGTGTGGCGCTTTGCAACGCTTGAGATCGACCTCGGCCCCATCGAAGCCGACGCGCTGGAGCAGCAGTGGGAAGCGCGCCTGCGCGAGCGCCTGGCGCAGGCGCTGCAAGAACAGCAAGCCGCGCTGAGTGGCCTCACGCTGCGGCAGCGGGGCCGCACCGAGGCGCCGCTGCCCGCACAACAACACAGCCGCGAACAAGCTCAGCTCGACACACTGCTGTACTTCTTGCAGCACGGCCACCTGCCCTGGCATACACCGCAAGCCCAGGCCCTGGCCTCGCCGATCGAGCAGCTCGCCCACGAGGTGCTGCGCGACAGCGCAGCGGGCCTGGTGGCCGCCTGGCGCGAGAGCCCTGCGGCCCAAACCATGGTGCAGCGTGCGGCACGGCAGTTCTCGCCCGCCTGGCTGGCCCGTTTGGCCCGCGCGCTGGCACGCAGCCTGGGTGTGGGCGAGGCGGCGGGTTGGGGGCGAGAAGCCGAAGCCTGGGTGCAAGGTTTTGTGACCCTGTGGGGCGAGAGCCGCTTGCCTTCGGCACCCCCGCCCCACCTGCTGTGGCAAGGCCTGCTCACCGCCTTGTGGGCCGACGCCGGTGTGGTCGACCGCAGCCAGCCTTTGCACTCCATGGTGCAAGCCGTGGCGCCATCGGTGGGCGAGCAAACGAGCATCTGGCGGGCCTTGCAGGCGGTGGCGCGGCGGGCTGTTGATGGCACACCGCCGGCGCCCACCGCCACGCTGAGCGACGAGCTGTTGCGCACCTGCCTGGCCGCCCAGCTGCCGGCCTTGGCCGACACCGGCGCCACCAAAAACGAGCAGGTGGCGGCCTCACGCAGCGATGAGCTGGCGCGTCTGCAACTGCGCTTGCACGCCTGGTTCGACCCGCACGCTCCAAACTCTGACAACGCGCCCTGGTTGGAGCTGCTGCGCGCCGAGCCCTCGTGGGCACGCCATACCTTGCTGCTGCTGGGTCGAAGCGCGCCCGCCCGCCGCCGTTTGGCGCAGGCCCTGCCCCCGACCACCCTCTTTGCGCTCACCGCCTTGTGGCTGGGCCCCACCGAACAAAGTCTGCTGCAAGCGGCCTTGCCCAACACGGCGCTGTGGGGCCACGGCTCCGCAGCGCTGGAGCCCACCCAGCGCTGGGAGCTCACGCTGTCGCACCTGTTGCTGCACCCGGCGCCGGCTTTGTTCAACGCCACCGACTACCTTGACGACATGCTGCAGCAGCGCAGCGAGCGCGAGAACCGCCCGCGGGCCAGCCTGCTGCGTGAGCTGGCCGAAGCGTGGCAAGTGGGCCAGCAGCGCGACCCACCACCGCACACCCTGATGATGGCCTGGGTGCATTCACGCCTGCGCGCTGAGCCGCTCGAACTGAGCCCCACCGCGCTGCGCCGCGCCCGGTTGGAAGCCTCGCTGGCGCAGGGCCTGCTCACCGGCGCCGAAGACGACTGGTTTGAAGCACTGCGTGGCGACGCCATCTGGTTGCAAGAGCTGCTGCGCCGCATCGGCCGCCGCCCCGCCCTGCTGCGCCGCATGGCGCGCGACTGGAGCACGCTGCCGCGCCTCCAGCTGCTCGGCCTGTGGTTGCAGGCAGCCGACCGCGCGGCGGTGATCACGGCCATCCACAACCCGGCCTTTGCGGTCTTGGCCGGTGTTGACGAAACCAAGCCCGAGCTCTACCTCTGGGAAGACCTGCTCGCCCACCTGCTGCGCCTGACCCCCGGCACCTTCTTCAACGCTGACGCTTATGTGCGCGGCTTGCGTGAGCGTGTGGCGTTGGCTGCGGGGTCCGAGCCCAGCGCTGGCCTTCGATACCTCAGGCCGAACGGGACTCCAAGTGAACCCCATGGCAACCTCGCGCACCCGCTCACGCCTTCCGCCCCACCTGAGCCGCTCACGTCTTCCGCTCGCCCTGAGCCGCCAACCTCCTCCGTTCTCCTTGAGCCGCCCGTCTTCCCCGTTCGCACAGAGCCGCCCGCGTCCTCCGTTCGCCCTGACCCGCCCGTCTCGTCCGTTCGCACAGAACCGCCCGTCTCCTCCGTTCGCACAGACCCGCCCGCGTCCTCCGTTCGCCCTGACCCGCCCGTCTCCGTTCGCCCTGAGGTATCGAAGGGCAGCGATGGAGCACGGCCCAGCCCTTCGATCGGCGAAGCCCCCCACAACGTGATCCACATCGCCAACGCCGGCATGGTGCTGGCCGGCGCCTACCTGGAGCGTTTGTTCGGCATGCTGGGCCTGGCCGACCCCGAGGCCTTTGTCTCGCCCGAAGCTGCCGAGCGCGCGGTGCACCTGTTGCAGTACCTGGCCACCGGAAACACCGGCACGCCCGAGCCGCTGCTGGTGCTCAACAAGGTTTTGTGCGGCCTGCCGATCGGCTCGCCGGTGCTGCGCGAATTCGACATCACGCCGCAAGAAGCGCAGGCCATCGACGGCTTGCTGCAGGCCATGATCGGCCACTGGAAGATCCTCGGCCACACCAGCATCGCGGGCTTGCGCGAATCGTTCCTGCAACGTGAGGGGCGTTTGAGCTTTGACGACGAAGACGGCTGGCAGCTGCAGGTCGAGCCGCGCAGCTTCGACATGCTGCTCGACCCGCTGCCCTGGGGCTACAGCCTGCAAAAACTCCCGTGGATGAAAGAGGCGCTTCATGTCGAATGGCGCTGAGCTCATCGCTTTGCCCAGCGCGGCCCCTGCCGTGGTTGACGCCGGCACGCTGGAGCGCGAGCTTGAGTGGTTTGATACCGTGTTGCAGGCGCGCATCTGCCTGCACTTCAAGCAGCCCTGCGACCACGCCGACGTGCGCGAGATCAGCGCGCCCGAGCTGGCGGGCGACAGCTCGCCCTACGCCCAGATGGTGTTTGAAAACCGCATGGGCTTTGCCGAGCGCATCGTGCTGATGCTGGCGCTGCTGCCCCACTTGCGCCCAGCCTTGCTCGACACCTTGTTCGTGCGCAACAAAAATTTCGACCGCGGCTTCACCGAGTTCGGTGGCTGGAAGGGCCGCGCCCATGGCGGCTTCTTGCCCACCTGCGAAACCGCAGCGTTCATCGTGGCGGGCGAAGACCTGGCCCAGCGTTTTGCGGTGATGCAGCTGTTTGACGACGCGCACTACCTGCGCCAGCGCGGCATCTTGCGCGTGGAACATGAGGCACCGGGCGAGCCCTTCTTGAGCGCCGCCCTGGTGGTGGGCAGCGAATACCTGTCGTGGCTCACCACCGGCGAGCGCCACAAGCCCGACTTCAGCAGCTCCTTCCCGGCCAAACTCATCACCACCCCGCTCGGCTGGAGCGATCTGGTGCTGGGCCACGAGGTGCTGGAAGAGATTGACGCCATCACCACCTGGATACGCCACTCGGCCACACTTTTGCGCGACTGGCAGCTCGACAAAGCCATCAAGCCCGGTTACCGCGCGCTCTTCTTCGGCCCGCCCGGCACCGGCAAAACGCTCACCGCCACACTGATCGGCCAGGCCGCCCAGGCCGACGTGTACCGCATCGACCTGTCGATGGTGGTCTCGAAGTACATCGGCGAAACCGAGAAGAACCTGGCCCAGGTGTTCGACCAGGCGCAAACGCGCAACTGGATCTTGTTCTTCGACGAGGCCGATGCCTTGTTTGGCAAGCGCACCGCCACCTCCAGCTCGAATGACCGGCATGCCAACCAGGAGGTGTCTTACCTGTTGCAGCGGGTCGAAGACTTCCCCGGCACGGTGATCCTGGCGACCAACCTCAAGGCCAACATTGACGACGCCTTCGCGCGCCGCTTCCAGTCGATGGTGCACTTTCCCATGCCCGATGCCGAGCAGCGCTTGCGGCTGTGGGAAGGCATGGTGAAACACACGGGCCGCCTGGCCGACAACGTGAACCTCGCGCAGCTGGCCGAAGCGCATGAGCTGGCCGGCGGCGCCATTGCCAACGTGGTGCGCTTTGGCGCCATCAACGCGCTGCAGGCGGGGCGCAGCGTGATCCAGAGCACCGACCTGCACAAAGGCATCGTGAAAGAGCTGCGCAAAGAGGGGCGCACCACGTGACACCCAACGACCCGATGACTGCCACCCGCATGAAACCCTGCTCACCCACGCGCCAGCTGCGCCGAACACTGCTGCTGGTGGCGCTGCTCGGCGCTTGCCTGTCGCCAGGTGCCGCTGAGCGGCTGCCGCAGCCGGTGGCAAATGCCGCTTCGGCCTTGCGCTCGATGCTGGGCGAGGCGGCGCGGCCGGCCACGGCCGCCGCCTCGGCCGTGCGCCAAGCGGTTGACACGGCACCCAAACCAGCGGCGCTCGCCGCGTCGGCCGCCTCGGCGGTGAAGTCGGCGCTGGAGCCCTTGTTGCGGCCCGCTGCGGTGCCGGTGCCGGTGCCAGCGCCGGCCTCGGTGCCGCGCGTGGCCGCTGTGCTGAGTGCCGAAGCGTGTTTGCGCCCCAGCGACCAGGTCGCCGCGTGCCAGCCGGGGCAGCAGCTTTTGCTGCCCCCCATCGTGTTGCCCACGGCCCGCCTGGGTCTGGTCTACAAGCCCCGGCGCATGGTGTCGGGTGGTGTCGCGCCTTACCGCGTCGACATCGCCGAAGGCAGCAAACCCGAAGGCCTGGACTTCACCCCGGAAGGCTCACTGGCCGGCCGGCCCATCGGCGCGGTGCGCACGCACAGCTTCACCGTGCAGGTCACCGATGCATCAACACCGCCGCTGTCGGTGCGGCAGGCCTATGTTTTGCGCGTCGAGCAACCGGCAGCACCGCGGCCGGCAGCGAGCGCCGCTTCGGCCACCCCGCTGCTGGCAGCGCAGCCCGCAGCCACCGCGGTGAGCCCACCCGGCCCGCCGCAAGTCACCAGCTACATGCTGCTGCAAGAAGAACTCGACGACATGTTCCCCAAGCCCAAGCCGGCTGACGCGGCTGCCTCGGTGCCGGCGGCGGCGGCCGCAAGCGTGCCGCGCCAGCGTGTGCGCGCGCGGCCGGCCCCCATGCCCACGGCGCATGCTGACAAGATGCAAGCCCTGCTGGCGCCCCTGGTGCATGTGGACTTCCCCACCGCGGGGCTGCTCGCCGAGGCGCTCGAAGCACGCCGCTGCGCCTATTTCCGAAGCCTCGTGACCGACGCCGCGAAGTTGGCCAAGGTGGCCGCCACGCCAGCCGACTTGACCTGCCAGCCGGCTGCATCGGCCGGCATCACCGTGCCCGGCATTTCGCCAACGCTTTATGCCGAGCTGCTGCCCGAGCTGCTCAAGCGCGACCTGATCGCACTGGCCCAGTGGCACCACCCGCTCGATGGCCGAGCCAAGCCACCGGCCTGGATCGACAACGGCTGTGGCTGCGCGCCACCGATTGCGGTCGACTGGACCTACGGCATCTACCCGTTCTGGCAGGGCCAAGGTGACACGCCCCACAAGATCGACTTCAGCCTGTTCAGCCGCATCGGCTACCTCGGCGCACAACTCAGCCACTCCGGTGCGCTGGTGACGGCCATGCCGATCAACTCGTCCAACGCGGGTTTCACACGGACGGCGCGGCGTTTTGGCACCCAGGTCGACCTGATCGTGCACCGCAGCGAGTGGAGCGACCTGCTCAACCAGCCCTATCAGACCGAGATCATCCAACGGGCCGTGAAAGACATCGTCTCGCACGTCGACACGCCCATGACTGACGCGCTCACCACGCTCAAGCGCTATTTGCTGCCCGGCTGGAGCGAGCCGGTGCACATGTTCGACGGCGTGACCCTTTTCTTCGACAACGCGCCCACCGACCCAGAGGGCCAGAAAAAATTCGAAGCCTTCTACACGAGCTTCATGCACAGCCTGATCGCTGAGATGCAGACAACCAAACGCCCCTATGCGCTGAACATCGTTGCCCCGGCGACCGAGATTGGCAAGCCCGGTGCCTACGACTTCAACCACATCTGGGGCTACATCCAGCGTGCACAAAAGCTGACCGAAGCCAACACACTCGTCGGCGCGCAAGAGAGCGATTACAAGGGCACGACCGACATCACCGTCTCGGTGCTCGCCCTGCTTGAAGAGCCGACCAGCCAAGCCAAGAAAAACCTGCGCGCGAGCGCCGACGCCACCAACGTGCTCCATGGCCACAGCCGCGTGGCGGTTCTGAACGCGATCGCGCCGGTTTTGTTCCATGCAGCCGGCAACACCGGCCTGGCGGGCATGAGCCTCAACGAACAACAGTTCGACGACGACCTCGCCTACTTCAAATGGCAGTACGGCGGCATGGGGCTGTGGCCCATGCCGCTGAACAACACCGCGACCGGGCCCACGGTCTACAAGCGCCTGGCCGAGAACTTCTCGCCCAAGAATCCGGGGGCGATCGACGGCGTGTGCCAATGGGTCTGCCCCAACCGCAGCGCCCTGCGGCTGCTGTTCATGGCCCTGCTCGTGACCGGCATCGTGTCACTCAGCCTGTACCACTGGGTGTGCGCGGTGCGCCGCCTCGGCCGCCCGTACATCGCATTCATGTGGCTGGGCGGTGTGCTCACCTTGATCGTGGGCCTCTTGCTGCTGAGTTGCGACCCGCAATTGGCGCATGTGCGCCGAGGCAACGGCCTGTTGATCGCCTTGCTGGTCGCGACGGTGGCGACGGGCATGTATTACAGCTTGCGGCCAAAGGTGACGCCACCGTGAGCAAGCCCGCCAACAAAACCGCTACGCCGCACGACGCGCAAAGCCGCGACGCCGCAGCACACGACCCCCGTGGTGCAAACAGTGCGGTGGGCGCGACCGGTGGCGGCTTACAGCAAAGCCCCCGTCAGCTGGCGCAGCTGCAGGCCCTGCAACAGGCCTTCGGGCCGGTGGCGCAGCTGCGCTCACAAGGCGACCCGCTGCACGGGCCCGCCGAGGTTGTGGTGCAGCCCGGCGAGGGTGTGATCCAGGCGCAATGGGAAACCGCGCTCCTCTACCTGCTGAGCAGCGCGGTCACGGCGGCAGTGGGCTTTGCAGCCGCCTATCACTGGTGGTGGCCGGCGGGGTGGACGCTTACCCAGCTGCGCGCATTGCATCAGCACGTGGCGGTGCGCGACATCCTCGCCTTCGCCGCGCTGCCCTGGGCACCGGCGGCCGTCATCGGCCTCGGGCAGGCCTACGCCGCCGCGCCGAACAACCTGAGCGCGGCCGAGTGGCTGGCCATTGCGCAGCAGCTGCCGGCCGATGCGGCGGCCGATGCGGCGGCGTTGGCCCAAATTGCCGGCTGGAATGCAGGCCAGATCAACCTACTGGTTGCCGACTACGTGGCGCATGCCGGCGTGGCGCCCGCCGCAGGCTGGGCGGCCATGGCGGCGGCGATGCCACCCGCCTCATGGGCGAGCGTCGGCACGCTGGCCGGCCTGCGCGCACAGCATGCGCACCTGACCGTGGGCGAGCTCGCGGCCTTCGGCGCGCTGCCGTGGTCGATCGCCTCCATCAGCGCGCTCGTGCAGGCCTTTGCGGCCGGCCCCAACAACCTCACCGCCGCCGAGTGGTCAGCGATTGCAGCCCAATTGCCAGCCAACGCAGATGCCGATGCCACCGCCCTGGCCCAGATCGCCGGCTGGAACGCCGGGGACCTGGCCCCTTTGGTGGCCGACTACGTGGCCCACCCGGCCTTGGCGCCAGCGGCAAGCTGGGCGGCCGTGGCGGCCCAGTTGCTGCCGGCGTCGTGGGCGATCGTGGGCACGCTGGTCGCGCCGGTGCCCGCGCTGTCGGCGGTGCAGGTCAACCGGGGCAACCAGATCTACCTCGCCAGCGGCAACCAGCTGGCGCGCGTGCAGGCCTGGGTCAACCGCGGCGCCCGGGGGGCTATCGCACCGATGTTGCCCATGGCCCACGCGGCGGCCGGGCTGGCGCCGCAGTTTGCGCTCGACGTCGTGCTCGGTCCGGGCGCGCACGTGCTCTTGCGCGGCACCATCGTCGCCCTTGGGCAGCCGTATTCGGCCAACCCCTTTGTGCGCCAGCACGCGCAGACGCTGGTCGCGGCCGCGATGAGCGTGCCCAACACACGGCTGCTGCTCAACGACTTCTGCACTCTCATCAACAACCAGGCCGACTTCGACCAGGCCGTGGCGGTGGCCGTGGTGCTGCGCCAGAACAACGTGGTTTTTGCGGAGCTGCGCAATCTCTTTTTGAATCACCTGGCCACGGCGGTGCTGCCCGCGTTGCTGCCAGCCATCCAGGACTTGGCTGCCCGGCCGAATGTCACGGCCGCACTGCTCGACCAGGTGCTCACCACGCTTGCGCCGATGGGCCACCCGGCGCTGTTCAACTTCCTCAACGTCCAGCTGGCCGGCACCGCGGGTTTGTCACTCGCGCGTGTGGCCGCCCGTGCCGCCTACTTCACCAACCCCGCCGGCGTGCCCTTGGTGCCCGGCCTGGGGCTCGCGCCCGGCGCCATCGTGGGCACCCAGTTCAACGGCTTGTACCAATCGCTCAACATGCGAGTGGCCAACCACACGATGACCCCGGCCGCGAGGGACTGGATCAAACACGCCTACAAGCTGTTGCCGCAGGCCGACCAAGCGGGCATGCTGGGTTTTGTCGGTTCGGCAGCGGTGGTGGGCACGCTGCTCAACGGGCCCGCGACCAACGCGGCCTACTGGTTGTACAAGCTTGCGCAGCAGCAAGCCGGCGCACCGCCGGGCGGGTTTGTGGCGGTCAACGTGCCGGTCATGGCCGGGGGGGCCATGCGCACCATCGTCATCGACAACAACATCATCCAGCACGTGTTGGAGCGCCACAGCTACGAGCACTTCCGGCTCACCCTGCCGATCATCAATCGGCACGTGACATCGGCGCTGTTCACTGTGGCCCAGACG